>JALEKO010000054.1 GCA_022769085.1 Peptoniphilaceae bacterium | reverse complement strand
TATCGTTCTTTAAAATTACATGGCTTCCCGGATTATTTTTTACGTGGAAAAAGTAATCATTTTTATTTGCAATTTTAAGCGTAAGAAAATCATTTTGTTTTGAATTTCTTCCAATTAAAATATCTGCACCGTTTTTTGTTTTATAATGAATTGGCTCTGATTTTTTATTAACTTTATCCTTATAGTTTGTATTTGATTTTATAATTTTATTTTCTATCATTTCAGATTTAATCTCATTAAGATCATTTATACTTTCGCTTCTTTCAATAAAATCTTTAAGTTGCTCAAAATATTCTAGATTTAAAATCTGTTTAGGATAATCTTTTTTTGCAAAATCAATTGAATTTTTAATTTTTTTATACCTTTTATAATACTGGTTTACATTTTCCCAAGGTTCTTTTAATTTATCAAGGCTAATTTTTACAACCTTATTTTTTTCATAAAAATTATTTAACTTTATATCATTCATTCCCTTTTTTATCATATTTACATTTGCTGCAAGAATGTCTGCATTTCTTTTTAAATTTTCGGCATAATTTTCTTTATTTAAATTTTCTTCTAATATATTTATTTTTTTTAAAATTGATGATATATTGGAATTTAAAATTTTAATTAAACTATTTTTAGTTTGTCTTAATCTATCATGAGATTTATTTACTTCATAAAATTCTTCAATAGCACTGCTCATATTTTCAAATTCTTTTTTATCAAAATTTAAAGAACTAAGATTAAAACAATAAAAATCTTTACATTTTTTCCCATCATAAAATAAATGTGGTTTAAAATTATTTTCTTTAATTTTGTATATAAATTTACAAAATGTACTATTTAATTTTTCTTTCTCATCTTCTGATACTAAATTCCAATTAAGCCTTGAATCTATTCCAGCTAAATAAACCATTTCTTTACCAAAAGTTGGAGATAAACCAGTGTAATTTTCGTAAAAAATTTTATAAGGAATTTTGTTATTAGGAAGCTTTTGATTTAAATAAAAAATATCTTCATTAAAATTTTCTTCAAGTATATTATATTTATTGTTTTCAGGTAATTTATACGTATTTCCAGGTAATATTTGTCTTACAGTACTCATTCTATAATTTACTCTCTTTATAGAATCAATTATTATATTATTTTCAACTAAAATAATATTTGAATATTTTCCCATAATTTCTACTATTAGTAATTTTTCTTTATCATATCCAAGATCATCTTTACCAGAAAAGTGAATTACAACTATTCTATCAAGATCAACTTGAGTAATTTCTTTAATTATTGACCTTTGCAAGTGCTTCCTTAAAACCATACAAAAATTTGGTGGAGATATTGGATTTTCAAATTTTTTTTCAGTAAGATTAATTCTTGATTCATTATTATTAGCACTTATAAATAATTTAAAATTTTTTTTATTCGAATAAATGTCAAAGACAAGATCATTTTTTGAAGGTTGATTTATTTTTTGAATTTTTCCTCCAACTAATTTATTTTTAAGTTCATTTACAATGCAGCAAGTTACAATTCCATCAAAGCTCATATTATCACCTCATTAAAAAAACTATACTTATGAATAATTATTTTTAAATCTATTTTGGAATATACTATATAGGTGGTAAACTATAAATTATTATATAAACGACTGTTTGAACATATTATTTCAAAAAAGTAGAATGCTAAATATAGGGGGAATAATGAATAAGGGATTTTTATTAGTTGTATCCGGACCAAGTGGAGTTGGAAAAGGTACTATTTTACATGATCTTATGAATATGCAGAAAAATCTTGTGTATTCTGTTTCTTGTACAACGAGAAAAAAAAGAGAAGGAGAGATAGAAGGAATTAGTTATTTTATTACAACTTATTCAGAATTTGAAAAAAAACTTGATAATAAAGAATTTCTTGAGTATGCAAAAGTTCATAATAATTACTATGGAACTCCTAAAGATTTTGTTGAACAAAAAATAAATGAAGGGAAAATAGTTATTTTAGAAATTGATGTACAAGGTGCAATGAATGTTAAAAAAAATTCCAAAGACGGCGTATATATTTTTGTAGCTCCTCCAAGTCTTGATGAATTACAAAGAAGAATAAAAGGAAGAGGAACAGAAACAGAAGCTGATATTGATATCAGAATGCATAATGCTGTTGGAGAGTTATCCTATATTCAGGAATATGATTATTTAATTATAAATGATCATATAAATTCTGCTATTAATGATATAAATGAAATAATTAATGCAGAAAAACACAAAGTAAATAGAATAGATTATAATTTTAATTAGGAGGAATTATGATAAATCCATCATTTAAAGAATTAAGTGAAGTAGCAAAGTCAAGATATGAAATATGTACATTGGTTGCAAAAAGAGCAAATAGAATTGTAAGTGGATCTCAACCTTTGGCTGACAAGCCTCAATCAAAGCCTGTAACAGAGGCACTAGAAGAGGTTATAGAAGGTAAAGTTAAGAAGGCATTATGAATCTTAAGGATAAAAATATTCTACTTGGAGTAAGTGGTGGTATAGCTGTTTATAAAGTTTTAGATTTATGTTCAAGGCTTAAAAAAAGGGGGGCAAATTTAAAAATAATAATGACAGATTCAGCATGTGAATTTGTAACTCCTCTTTCATTTGAAACAATGGGAAAATGCAAAGTTTATAATTCTATTTTTAAAGGACATCATGATGAGGTTTTTCATATAGAGCTTCCAAAATGGGCTGATATTATGCTTATTGCACCTGCAACAGCAAATATACTAGCAAAATTTTCAAATGGAATAGCTGATGATATGTTAAGCACTACATTTTTAGCTTGTACAAAACCTGTTATTGTGGCTCCCGCAATGAATACAAATATGCTTATGAATGTTTCTGTTCAGGAAAATATATTAAAACTAAAACAAAGGGGAATACATTTTATTGAAAGTAAAAGTGGACTACTAGCATGTAATACTGTTGGAGATGGAAGGCTTGCAGAACCTGAGGAAATAGTAGATTACTTAGAAATCTTTTTTTCAAAAAAAGATTTAAAAGGCAAAAAAATAATTGTCACAGCAGGGCCTACAGTTGCGGATATTGATTTTGTAAGATATATAACAAATAAGTCTAGCGGCAAAATGGGATATAATATTGCAAAAGCTGCAAGAGATAGAGGAGCAGATGTATATCTTATTTCAGGACCTGTAGAGCCATTTAAAATTGAAGGAATTACTACAATTAAAATTAGAACAAATGAGCAGTTAAAAGATAGTATAGAAACTCTTTTTTCTGATAGTAATGCTTTAATAATGAGTGCGGCACCTGTTGATTATAAACCTGAAAATTATTTTGATAAGAAAATAAAAAAGAATGGGCAAACATTAAAACTAAATTTAATTCAAACTGATGATATTTTAAAATATTTTGGAGATAAAAAAACAAAACAAAAAATTATAGCTTTTGCTGCAGAAACTGATGATGTAATTGATAATGCATTAAAGAAATTACATGAAAAGAATGCCGATTTTATAGTAGCAAATGATCTCAAAATGGATGGGGCAGGGTTTAATACAGATACTAATATTGCAACAATTATTTCTGAGAAAGATACAATAAAGCTAAATAAAATGAGTAAATATGAACTTGCAAATAAAATATTGGATTTAATATAAATGTATATAAATGTTTTTATAGATACAAATACAAGGGCTTTAGAAAATGGATTCACATATAAAATCCCTAAAAAATTTGAAGGAAAAATAACGCCTGGAATGAGAGTTCTTGTGCCTTTTGGAAAATCAAATAAAATAGTTGTGGCATTTGTTTATAAGTTGGTTGAATCAATTACAGGGAATTATGAAGTAAAAGAAGTGAAAAATCTTTTAGATAATAAAAGGATAGTTTCTGATGAATTGATAAGACTAGCTTTTTTTATGCATGAAAATTATCTTTCAAGTATTTACTCTTCCATTAGACAAATTTTACCTCCTGGAAGAATTAAGGAAATAAAAGAATATTATTATCTTACATCTTTAAATCCAAAAGATGAATTGCAAAGCTTTTTAATACACAAAAAAAGCTATGATGAAATATATGAAAAATTTGGAGATGTAATAAAAGAGTTAAATTTTCTTTATAAAAATAAAGAAATTGATATTTATTATGATATAAAAAGAGATGTAAGTATAAAATATGAAGAATATATTTACTTAATAGATAAGAATCCAGTTTTAAAAAAGAATGCAATAAAGCAAAAAGCTGTTGTTGATTTTTTGAAAGATAATAATAAGGCTAAATTAAAAGATGTATTGTCTAAAACATCATCTAATTTATCAACGGTAAAAACACTTAAATCAAAAAATGTAATAAAAATAGAAAAAATTGAAAAAAAGAGAGATGTTTTTAATGATGATATACAAAAATATGAGAAATTTGTACTTAATAAAGAGCAAGATAATGCTTTTAAAGAAATAATCAATTCAAAAAAAGGGTTCTTTTTGTTAAAGGGAGTTACAGGTTCTGGAAAGACAGAAATATTTTTACAACTTGTTGAAGAAAATTTAA
>JALEKO010000058.1 GCA_022769085.1 Peptoniphilaceae bacterium | reverse complement strand
GATATAGATTCTATATTTTTAAATGAAAACAAAAATACAAGATTTTGTAATAATAATTGACCTGTTCCAATACCAGAATTACAAACAATTGTTATTTTTAGATCTCTAATAATGAAATTTAGAACTCTTTGAATTGACATGTAAAAATATATAACTATATAGTAAATTTCATCATTATTAATTGAAGTTATAAATTTTTGACATGAATTTTCAATAATCATACTTATAACATCATATAATCTTTTATTATTTATTTTAAAATTTAATATTTTTTCATCTTTACTTATGAATTCAGAATTGTAATGGCTATTTTTAATCCTTTCTATATGAAATGATAAACTTTCATATAGCTTATAATCTAAATACAAAGGAATATCTATATAATAAGAAACTTTCTCTATAATGTATTTCGTTAAAAATTGAGAATCTATTATATTTGTTGATTCATAGCTAAATGATTTATATTCAGATTTTTCAATTAATTTATCTAAAAAATATTTTTCTGATGAATTCATTCTTATATCAAAATTTTTTTCTATAGAATTAGAAATTTCATCTGTAATATTTGAAAAATGAATATTTATATTTTCTATATTTAAAAAATATTTGCTTTTTAATCTGAATATTAAAAAAGTAATATAAGCTTTTATTTCTTTAATAGAAATCTCAGAAAAAATAATATTGAATTTAACTTCAATTTCGCTTATTATTTTAAAAGTTTTTTCTAAGTCTTTATTATTCTTATTACAAAAACAACAATATGAAATATCAGTATTTTCTAGTAATTCAATTAAATAAAAATATTTTTTTATTATATTTATAAATAATTTTCTGAAGTTTATTTCTTTTCCATATAAAAGTAATCCTTTTCCAGGAGACGATTGCAATTTTAAATCAAAAGTATTTAAATATTTCATAATACTTTCTATATCTGTAAAAACCGTTGACTGTGAAACTGTTAATAAATTTGAAATTTTTGTAGTAGTTATATAATCATTTGAATATAGAAGTATATATATTTCCATGATGATTCTTTCTTCTGCATTGAAATTATAATTTTTCAAATTAATTCTTTTTATTATGTTGTTACATAGCCTTAAATTTGTTATCTTTAAAATGTTATCATCAAATACTATTTTAGATTTAGAAAAAAATTTTAAAAAATTATTTATAATTTTGATATCATTTCTTATGGTTCTTTTAGTAACATTAAATTTTTCAGCCAAAATGTTTATATCAAATTGTTTTCCCGAAATTAATAATCGTAATATAGTTAAGCTTCTTTTATTTATAATTAGTTCACCTCCTCGTATAATAATGTTGTAGTTAAAAAACTACATTTTCTTTTCTATCCCACACTCTTTATGGGATAATATTTGTAATAGATAGAGGTCGTAGTTCACCTCCTTGAAGCTTGTCTTCCTAAGAAAGGGTTACGC
>JALEKO010000053.1 GCA_022769085.1 Peptoniphilaceae bacterium | reverse complement strand
TCTTATTTGTCTTTCTTTTACTTTTGCTTTATTTTGTAAATAATCTGATATACTCATAACTTCTCCTTAATTTTTATATTTGTTTATAAATACTTATTTATTTTTATACCCTTTATGTTTCTATTAAAACAAAAAAATCTAGGGAGCCTTAAAATTAAAGTCCTTCGTATGTGAAGGTGGGTTGACTGCCCATATAATCTGACTTCCACTCTTGCGGAGGCTTGTCATCATATATAAGACTCCATCATCCCTTATTAAAATTGTTAAGGTTTTAATAAATTGGCTCTACCCTAGAATAATTATATTATAACAAAAATATAAAACATTTGCAAATTTACATATTTTTTGTAAATAAATCTTTTATTTCTTCTTTTGGATCATACGAAAGAATTATTTTTTTATTTGTTAAAAATTGGTTAAATTCCAATTTGTATGCAAATAACATAAACCCTTTATTTATTTTTTCATCAGAACCATATAATTCATCACCAATAATCGGAAATTCTAAATAACTTAATGTCGATCTTATTTGATGAGTTTTTCCCGTGTATATCTTACAATTTAAAAAACTATATCCTTTTATATATTTTAAAAATTTAAATTCTGTAATTGCGCTATCTCCTTTTTTTGAAACGTAGTAATTTTTATATTTTTCATCATATTTTAAATTCACATTATATATTCCATCTTTATTAAATTTATTTTTAACAATAGCTAAATAATTTTTTTTTACTTTATTATTTTCAATTTCTTTTTGATAAAAGCTTTGAGAATACTTATTTTTAGCAACCATTAAAAGTCCACTGGTTCCCATATCAAGTCGATTTATATATCTTATTTTTGATGAAATATTTTTTTCTTTAAAATAATATGAAATATAGTTTGCTAAAGATATTTGATTTTTAGAATTTACTGTTATATTTTTAGGTTTAATAAGAACAATTATATTTTCGTCTTCATAAACTATATTTATAGTTCCTTTTATTGGTTTATAATCTAACAATTCTTCATCTAATAATATTTCAATAAATTCATCTTTATTTATGAAGTCATTTTTGCATATTTCATTTCCATTTACTCTTATCTTTTTGTTTACAATAATATCTTTAATTGCTCTATTTGAAAATGAATTTAATTTTAATAACTTTTTAACTGTTGATTTTTCTTTAGCTACAATTTTTATTTTTCTCATTTTTTATCCTCATGATATAATATTATATGAAAGGAATTTTAAAATGACAAACGTAATAAATATTTTTAATAATAAATCAAGATATACTTATCAATTTATAAAAGAAGCAAAAGAAATTTTATATAAACATAATTTTAAAGTTAGTGAAGAATATAATAAAGATGCTATTCTTAATTTAGTTATCGGTGGAGATGGCACTTTTTTAAGGGCAGTACACAGATCAAATTTTTCTCAAATTCCAGTTATTGGTGTAAATACTGGGCATTTAGGGTTTTATCAAGACATATCTCCAGATGAATTTGAAAATTTTTTATTTTTATTTGAAAATAAAAAATTTGAGATTAATAACTTAAATTTAGTTGAATCAAAATTTGCAAAAAAATCTTTTCAATGTTTAAACGAAATGGTAATTAGATCTAGAAAAAATGAAATAATCAGAATGAAAGTTTTTATTGACGGTAATTTTCTTGAAGACTTCGCAGGAGATGGAATAATTATATCTACTCCTCATGGTTCAACTGCTTATAATTTATCTGCAGGTGGTGCTGTAATGCATCAGTCTTTAGGAGGATTTCAACTTACACCTATTGCACCTTTAAAAAATGCAACTTATAATTCTCTTACAAGTTCGTTAGTGTGCCCTCAAAATTCAAAAATTAATATTGTTATTTCTAAAAGAGACAGAAAAAAAGCTGTTTTAATATTAGATGGAAGAGAATATTTCCCAAAAGATTTTAAATTCAGTATTAGTATAAGTAATACTTATATAAAAAAAATTATCCTTGATAAAAACCGCTATTGGAATAATATCAAGGATAAAATTCTTTAATTTTCAGATAAATCAACATTATAATATATGCTACTTAATATTTGACCTGCAATAGGTGCTGCTGTAATTCCTGAATCAGGGTCAACTTTTTCAAGTACAATTGCAATTGAAACAACTGGATTATCTGCAGGATAAAACCCGACAAACCAACTATCATTACTTCCATCTTCATTTTCTGCAGTTCCTGTTTTACCAGCAATATTAATTTCTGGTACGTAAGCTTCGCTACCCGTTCCATTTTCAACAACAGAAACCATATAATCTGTAATTTTTAATGCGGTATTCGTACTTGTTACTTTACTTAAAACCGTGTTTTGACTTTCTTTTTTTATTTTTCCAGTTTCTGAATCAACTATATATTTTACAAGTCTTGGTTGCATCATATTTCCTCGATTTGCTATTGCTGAAACCATCATTGCCATATGTAAAGGCGTTGTTTCTGTTTTTCCATATCCAAATCCTGTCATCGCAAGATCTGTTTTGTCTAATTCATCAAATGGAATTTTACTTGTATTATGAATAAGGTCAAAAGAATATTCTTTATTAAAAAGATATTTTTCAGATGTTGTTTTAAGATTATCTTTACCGACTTTTAAAGTTTTATTTGCAAAATAAGTATTTGAAGAATGAACTAATGCATTTCTTAAATCTAATTGTCCAAATACCTGATCTGATATATTATGAATTTTAAATCCATCTACAATTTCTTCGCCTGTATCATCATAATTTTCGTCTATATTATTATCAATTATTGATGTAGCCGTTATTATTTTCATTATAGAACCAGGTCTATAAACTCCTTGAGTTGCTCTATTTAAAAGAGGAGCTCTTTCATCTTGAATTAACGATTCCCAATTGTCATCTATATTATTAGGGTTGAAATTAGGTTTGGAAATCATACCTAAAACTTCTCCATTATCTGGCCTCATTACTACAACTGCGCCTATTTTATCACCTAATGCATCATTTATTATGCTTTGAATTGAATTATCTATAGTAAGAACAACCTGATTTCCCTCATCGCTATCTATAACCATTGATTTAAGTTGGCTTATTGGAGTATCTTCTGGAATATTTAAAAGGTCTTTGTTATACGAATCTTCAATTCCAGATTTACCATATGTTGTTGAATTATATCCTATTACAGATGAATTTAAATTATCATAATCATTTACTCTATAGTTATTTCCGTAAGAGTCTGTTTCTGTATGAGCTAATACTACACCATTTCTATCTAAAATAGAACCTCTTAATACTTCATTTTCATCTACCCAAAGCCTTTTATTATGATCATTCTCAGCAACTTTTTTCGAAGAAAAAAGCTGAAAATACACAAGATATAGCACTAAAAGCATAAATAAAAATATAAAAAAAACTAAAACTACAAGTGTTCTTTTATTTACAGTTGATTTTTCCATTCCAGAATTTGTATAATCAATGTTATTTAATCTATCCCTTCCTATTTGTTCTCTTTTTTTTATAAATGAAAAGAATCTTGAAATTATTCCTTTTAATTTTTTATTCATCTTCTTCTCCTTTTATTTTTTCACTTGTCCTTTGAAGGACAGCCAAAAGGATAAAACCTGAAAGCATTGAACTTCCACCGTAGCTTACAAATGGAATTGTAACACCAGTAAGCGGTATTATTTTCATAACTCCTGCAAAAATAACAAATGCCTGAATTCCAAATAATGTTCCAGTACAAAATGATAAAATGCTATAAAATCTATTCTGTTGCATTAAAGATATTTTTATTGCCTGATAAACTAAAATTAGAAATAAAAATATAAGCCCTATTCCCATAAATATTCCCATTTCTTCTACAATTGCGGAAAAAATAAAATCACTTACAGCTACTGGTATAAAATCAGGTCTTCCTGCACCTATTCCAGTTCCAAATAAACCACCGCTTGCCATTGCAAATAATGACTGGGTAATCTGATAGCCTTGATCGTTTATTACAGACCAAGGATCAAGCCATGTTGTAACTCTAACTCTCACATGAGAAAAAAGAAAATATGCGGCAATCATACCAAACACCATCAAAATAATATTAAAAAATATAAGTTTTCTATCTTTATCATAAACAAATTGGCTTAAAATCATAACTCCAAAAAAAATTATCGCCGTTCCAAGTTCTCTTTGTAGGAAAAATAAACCTATGAAAAGATAAATTGCTGTCGTCATAAAAAATCTTCCAAATGGCTTTTTAGAGTATTTTTCATAATTAGAATAAAAAGAGGCTATAAAAAATACAAAAGGTATCTTGATAAATTCTGAAGGCTGTAATGAAAAATTACCTAAACTAATCCAGTTTTTTGCACCACCTTGTGAATATCCAAAAACTAAAGTAGCAAAGAAAAGCATAATTGATACTATAAAATAAAACATTGTATAATTTTGCCAATTATTAAATATTTTCAATAGAAAGTAAGTTATAAAAAAGAAAATCACACCAACTATGAAAAAAATCAACTGTCTTCTTCCGCTAAATGGATCTAATCTATAAATCATTACTATTCCTATTGAATAAAGCATTGATACTATTATCAAGAATATATCATTTCCTTTAGTGATTTTACCTACAATTTTTATGGATAAAAATGTAAGTAAAATAATTCCAAAACATGTAAAAACCTCAATTTTTGTTATATTTTTTATATCAAAAATCAGTACTAGAAATAATGCTAAAACTTGAAAAATAAAAAGAAGACCTAAAGCAGTTGACTTATACTCTTTTTTCTTCTTAAATGCTTTTTGAGATCTTCTTTGAAAAACATTAGTCATTTGCTTCACCTTCTACAAATAAGAATTTAAGTTGACCTAATTCTATTATATCATTTGTTTTTAATTCAATTAGTTCATGAACCTCTTCACCATTTAAGTATGTGCCATTTGCAGAATCTAAATCTTCTATCATATACATATCAGATTCATTATCTCTTATAATTCTTGCATGATATTTGGAAAGAAACTTATCTTCAATCACAATAGTATTAAGTTCATCTCTTCCAATTGTGTTATTATCTCCTATAAAATAATATTCCTGTAATTTAAAAGAAAATTCATCAGGCTTATTTAAAAGCTTTAAATATGTATCTTGTATACTTTCTGCTCTCATAGTTCCTTTAACATCGTAGTATATTACTTTTATAATTGAGTATATAAAATAAAAAACTATTATTACAAATATATATTTTAACAAAGCTGAAAGTAATTGATACAAATTTAAATTTCCGAATACATTTATCGAAAAAAAGTTATCTAAAAAATCAAAAATAGCTTCCATAAAGCCTCCTTATATTTCTTCATAAGATTATACTTCATTTTAGCATTTTATTTAATTCTATTTTTTAAGAAAAAATTAATTATACTAAACAAATTATCATTTATAATAAATTTTAATTCTTATAAGTTTTATTATTATTAAATATAATTATATAATATTTATTTTATAATAAAAATAAGGCTAATTTATTTTTAAATTTAAATTAGCCTTATTTTAAAAATTTTATTTAACTGAATTTATTACTTTTATCATTGATTTTTGTATTCCATCTAATTTTTCTTCAGATTCTTTTTGTGTTTTACCTATTGCATTAATATAAAGTTTAATTTTTGGTTCAGTACCTGAAGGCCTTAAAGCAAACCAACTTGAATCTTCAAAATAATATTTAAGTACATTCGACTTTTGAAGTCCTGTATCATCTAAAAGATAATCAACAGTATTTTTTACTTTTAAACCGGAAAGTTCATTTAATGGATTATTTCTAACTTCTTCCATTATCCTTTTTATTTTTTTCTGACCATCAGCACCTTCAAAAACTAAAGAAACAACATTATTTTGATAATATCCAAATTCTTCATAAATATTTTTTAAAATATCTAGTAATGTTTTATTCTGCTTTTTATAAAATCCTGTCATTTCAGAAATAATCATTGCAGAGTTTACAGCATCTTTATCTCTTACAAAATCTCCATAAGTATATCCAATAGATTCTTCATATCCAAATAAAAATACACCATTATGATCAATATCAAATTTATTTGCAATTGAAGATATATTTTTAAAACCTGTAAGGGTCTCTTTAAGTTCAACATTATATTTTTCACATATTGGTCTTGATAAATCTGAAGTAACAATACTTTTTACAATAGTTGAATTTTCAGGTATATTATTTCTTTTTGATCTTTCAGATAATATATAATAAATCATAAGTGCACCTATCATGTTTCCAGTTAAAAAATGATATTCTCCATCGTCACCTTTGACTTCAACAGCACATCTATCTGAATCTGGATCTGTTGCAAGACATAAATCAGCATCTTTATCTCTTGCTAATTTCAATGAATATTCAAATGCTTTTGGGTCTTCAGGATTTGGATATCCTACTGTCTTAAAATCAGGATCAGGCTTTTCTTGTTCTTTTACTATATATATATTATTAAATCCTCTTTGAGTTAAAATTCTTCTAACTGGAATATTTCCGCAACCATTTAGTGGTGAATATACTATTTTTACATCTTTATCTACTTCATCATCATTAATTGTCATATTTAATATATCATTATAATAA
>JALEKO010000004.1 GCA_022769085.1 Peptoniphilaceae bacterium | reverse complement strand
GAGTAAATGATGCAAATATAAACTTTATGACATCTAAACTTATAATTGATGTAAAAGAAGAAAAACTTAGTGAAGTTTTATTATAAAGTGAAAAAATAATAAAAACAATTTAGCCGTACTGTACAATAGGAAAATAAAATGAAAAAAAGGTTTTATAGAATAATTATTTCAATTATTTTATTTTCAATTGGAATAATTTTTAAGCTTAATGACTTTAAAATTTTATTTTTTTCATTTCTTTTACTTTCATATATAACTGTAGGATATGATATTTTTTATCTTGCATTTACAAATATAAAGAGAAAACAACTTTTTGATGAAAATTTTTTGATGTCGATAGCATCTCTTGGTGCAATTTGTATCGGAGAAATAACAGAAGGTGTTTTTGTTCTTATTTTTTATCAGATAGGTGAATTTTTTCAGGATAAGGCTGTTGATAAGTCAAGAAAGAATATAGCATCTCTTATGGATATTGAAGCGGAAAGTGCAAATTTAATTGAAGATGGAAAAATTATAAAGAAAAATCCAGAAGATTTAAAAATCGGAGAAATGATTTTAATAAAACCAGGAGAAAGAATCCCAATAGATTCTGTTATAATATCTGGAGAAAGTAGAATTGATACATCATCTTTAACAGGTGAAAATATTCCAAGAAAAGTTTTGAAAGGAGATGAAATACTTTCAGGAACAATAAATTTAAATAATATAATTAAAGCAAAAGTTATAAAAAATTACGAAGATTCAACCGTTTCAAAAGTGCTTGAACTTGTCGAAAGTGCATCAGATAGAAAAAGCAAATCTGAAAAATTTATAACAAAATTTGCAAAAATTTATACTCCTATTGTAGTGATTGTTGCATCTATTATCGCAATTTTTGGACTTTTCTTTACAAAAGATGGTTTTTATGATTATCTTTATAGGGCTCTTTCATTTCTTGTAATATCATGTCCATGTGCATTTGTAATATCTGTCCCTTTAAGTTTTTTTGGTGGAGTAGGTGGAGCATCAAAAAGAGGAGTTTTAGTTAAGGGTTCAAATTTTTTAGAAGAACTTTCGAAAGTTAGTACAATTGCATTTGATAAAACTGGAACTTTAACAAAGGGAGTATTTAAAGTAAAAGAAATATCAAATATAAATATAAGTAAGAAAGACTTTTTAAAATATATATCATATGCTGAATCAGGTTCAAATCACCCGATAGCAAAATCAATTTTAAAATATTCAAATATTGAAATAGATACAAAATATATAGAAAATTTTGAAGAAATTGCAGGATTTGGCATAAAAGCAAAAGTTTTTGGAAAAGAAGTAATAATTGGAAATGAAAAATTACTTAAAAAAGAAAATATAGATTTTAAAGAAGAAAAATTAAAATCTGTAATTTATATGGCAATTGATAAAAATTATACTGGCTTTTTAGAAATAGATGATGAAATAAAAGAAGATAGTATTAACACTTTAAAGGAATTAAAAAAACTTGGAATAAAAAAGTTAATAATGCTTACAGGAGATGAAAAAAATTCTGCTGAAAGGATTGCAAATAAGCTTGGAATAGATGAAGTTTATTATAAACTTTTACCACAGGATAAAGTTAAAATAATAGAAAAACTTATAGATAATAAAAATGATAAAGAAAAAATTGCCTTTGTTGGAGATGGAATTAATGATGCACCTTCTCTTGCACTTTCTGATATTGGAATTTCAATGGGAAATGTTGGTTCTGATGCGGCAATTGAGGCAAGTGATGTTGTTCTTATGGATGATGAATTAAAAAAAATTGTAACAGCAATAAAGATTTCAAAAAATACAGTTAGAATAGCAAAAGAAAATTCGCTTTTTGCTATATTTGTAAAATTTTTAATTTTAATTCTTTCAGCTTTAGGTCTTACTTCAATGTGGGCTGCAATTTTTGCAGATGTTGGAGTAACAATTATTGCAACATTAAATTCATTTAGAACACTTAAAACAGAAAAATTTTAAAATAGTAACAGGTGAAAAATAGTTTTCACCTGTCTTTTTGTTTTTAACCTTTTTATTAAAATTTTATAAAATATATTTATTGAAAACGATTTGACATGAAATAAAAAGTAGTTTATAGTTAAAATCGTAAAGTAATTGAGTTTAATAAAAGGAGAGTTTATGTATATAAAAAGAAAAATGAAAACAATGGATGGAAATACAGCAGCTGCTCATGCATCATATGCATTTACAGAGGTTGCAACAATTTATCCTATCACACCATCTTCCCCAATGCCTGAAGTTACAGATGTGTGGGCTGCAAATGGAAGAGAAAATATATTTGGTAAAAGTGTTTTGGTTAAAGAAATGGAATCTGAACTTGGAGCTGCAGGAGCTTTTCACGGTTCACTTGCAGCAGGAGCACTAACAACTACATATACATCAAGTCAGGGATTACTTTTGATGATTCCAAATATTTATAAAGTTGCAGGAGAAAGACTTCCAGGAGTTTTTCAGGTAGCGGCAAGAACAGTTGCAACATCAGCACTTACTGTATACGGAGACCATACAGATGTAATGGCATGTAGACAAACTGGTGCTGCAATGCTTGCAGAAGGTTCAGTTCAGGAAGTTATGGATTTAACACCTGTAGCTCATGCAGCTGCTTTAAAGGGAAGAATTCCATTTATAAACTTTTTCGACGGATTTAGAACAAGTCATGAAATAGACAAAATAGAAACTTGGGATTATGAAGATTTAGAAGATTTCATTGATAAAGATGCACTTAATGAATTTAAAAACAATTCTTTAAATCCTCAAAGACCTAAAGTAATGGGAACATGTCAAAAATATACATATTTTCAACAAATGGAAGCTTCAAATAAGGCTTATGATATTTTACCTAATGTAGTTGAATATTACATGGATATGTTAAATGATAAAATAGGCTCAAATTATCAGTTATTTAATTACTACGGAGTGGAAGATGCAGAAAGAATTGTAATAGCAATGGGTTCTGTATGTCAAGCTATTGAAGAAACGGTTGATGATTTAATAAATTTAGGCGAAAAAGTTGGGGCAATAGAAGTACATTTATATAGACCTTTTAGTAAAAAACATTTGTTAAAAGCAATTCCTAAAACAGTTAAAAAGATTGCAGTTTTAGATAGAACAAAAGAAAAAGGATCCGAAGGTGAACCATTATTTAAAGATGTAAGAAATGCGTATTTTGAAGAAGACGAAAGGCCAATTATTATAGGCGGAAGATATGGAATATCTTCGAAAGATACAACTCCATCTGACATTAAAGCAGTATTTGATGAGCTTAAAAAAGAAAATCCTAAAAAAGAATTTACAATTTCAATAACAGATGATGTAACAAATCTTTCTTTAGAAAGAGATAAAAATTTTGTACATAGACAAAGTGGTATAAAAAGATGTAAATTCTGGGGCTTTGGCTCAGATGGAACAGTAGGAGCAAATAAGCAAGCAATTAAAATCATAGGAGACAATACAGATTTATATGCACAGGCATATTTTGATTATGATGCAAAAAAATCTGGAGGACTTACAGTTTCTCATTTAAGATTTGGGAAGAGCCCTATAAAATCAACATATTTACTAGATGAATCAGATTTTATATCATGTTCAAAACAAGCTTACGTTAAACAATACAATATAACTGAAGGATTAAAGGAAGAAGGAGTTTTTCTTTTAAATTGTAATTGGAATGTTGATGAATTATCAACTCATTTATCAGGTGAAATAAAGAAATATATTGCAGATCATAATATTCAGTTTTACACAATAGATGCATCCACAATTGCAAAAGAAGTTGGACTTGGAAATAGAACAAATATGATTATGCAATCAGCTTTCTTTAAGCTTTCAGATGTAATGCCTACAGATGATGCAATTAACTACCTTAAAGATTCAATTAAAAAAGAATATGGTAAAAAGGGCGATGATGTTGTTTTAATGAATATAAACGCTGTTGATAAAGCAATAAATTCCATTATAAAAGTTTCAGTTCCTGATGAATGGAAAAATTCAGAAAAAGAAAAAGTAGAACATAATGAAGATTCAAAATTTGTAAAAGAAGTTATAAGACCAATGATTGCACAGAGAGAAGATGATATTCCAGTTTCATCATTTTTTGATAGCGATAACGGTGAATTTGAAACAGCTACATCAAGACTTGAAAAAAGAGGAATAGCTCTTTCTGTACCACAATGGCAAATAGAAAATTGTATTCAGTGTAACCAATGCTCATATGTATGTCCACATGCAGTAATAAGACCTTTCTTAGTTAGTGAAGAAGAAAAGAAGAATGCACCAGAAACATTTGAAACAAAGAAAGCAATAGGAAAAGGACTAAATGGATACGAATTTAGAATTCAGGTATCACCACTTGATTGTACAGGATGTGGAAACTGTGCAGATGTATGTCCTGCACCGAAAAAAGCACTTGTAATGAGCCCACTTGAAGAAGAATTAAAGAATCAAAAAGAAAATTGGGACTATGCAAATGATGTAGTAGGTTACAAAGAAGATGTAATGGATGACTCATCAATAAAAGGAAGTCAGTTTAAACAACCACTATTAGAATTCTCAGGAGCATGTGCAGGTTGTGGGGAAACACCATATGCAAAACTTGTTACACAGCTTTTTGGAGATAGAATGATGATTGCAAATGCTACAGGATGTTCATCTATTTGGGGAGCATCAGCTCCATCTGTTCCTTATTGTACAAATTCAGAAGGACATGGACCATCATGGGCAAACTCACTTTTTGAAGATAATGCAGAGTTTGGTTATGGTATGAAAGTTGCATCTGACGCAAACAGAATGGTTCTTGAACAAAACATGAAAGACTTTATAGAACTTGGTTTAGATACACCTTTCAATGATGCTTTTAACGAATGGTTAAATGGAAAAGATGATGTAAAGCTTGCAAAAGAAGCTTCAGTAAAAATCATAAATCTTCAAGATGAAAAAGTTGATAATGAAGAAGCAAATAAAATCCTAAATACTATATTCATGCTAAAAGATTATCTTACAAAGAAATCAGTATGGATATTTGGAGGAGATGGTTGGAGCTATGATATAGGCTTTGGAGGAGTAGACCATGTACTTGCAAGTGGAGAGAATGTAAACATATTAGTATTTGATACAGAAGTATACTCAAACACAGGAGGACAGGCATCAAAGTCAACCCCA
>JALEKO010000048.1 GCA_022769085.1 Peptoniphilaceae bacterium | reverse complement strand
TTAAATAATTTAAGAAAAGAAAAGACAGAAAAAGGTTTTGAAATAGTAGACAAAATTGTAAAAGAAGAATATGATAATTCAAAAATTTTAGTTGTTTATTCTAATAAATTAGAAGAGAGCGTGTGTGGAATAGTTGCAGGTAGAATAAGAGAAAAATATAATAAACCAACTATTATTTTGACTAATAGTAGCATAGATGATGTAATTAAAGGTTCTGGAAGATCAATTGAAAATTATAATATGTTTGAAAATGTTGGAAAATATAAAGAAAATCTTGAATCTTTTGGTGGACATCCTATGGCATGTGGGTTAAGTATTAAAAAAAATAAATTAAGTGAATTAAGAGACTTTTTAAATAAAAATTCAAATTTAAAAGACGATGATTTTCTTCCAATAATAAATATTGATGGAAAAATAGATATTTCAAAAATAACACTTGAATTTGCTTATAGTATAAATAAATTAGAACCATTTGGGAAATCTAACCCTAGACCCATTTTTGCAGATAAGAATGTAAAAATTGAAAAAATTGATTTAATTGGTAAAAATAAAGATACACTTAAAATAATTTTCGAAAAAAATTCAAGAAGAATAAACGCAATAAAATTTAATTCAAAAGATTTTTTAGAAAAGTTTTCTTATAATAATATTAATGAATTTATAAATAAGAAAGTAGACATTGTCTATTATATTGATATAAACAATTATTTAGGGAAAGACTTTCTGCAGATTAAGCTTATAGATATGAGGTAAAAAATGACAGAGCTTTATGAAAATGAATACGAAGATGAAATAAAAAAATTACAAGATAGAATTTTAAAATATAATAATGCATCAAATTCAGAAATTATTTATAAAGCTTTTTCTCTTGCAAAGGAAAAACATAGAGGTCAAAAAAGAAATTCTGGTGAAGATTATATAATTCATCCTTTGGCAGTTGCAAATATCTTGGCTGATCTTAAAATGGATGATAATACAATTTGTGCAGGTCTTATGCATGATGTTTTGGAAGATACCGATTTTACAGAAGAACAGATGAAAAATGAATTTGGTGAAGAAATCACATTTTTAGTAAATGGAGTAACCAAGTTAAAGAATTTAAATTTAAAGTCAAGAGAAGAAGAGCAAGCTGAAAATATAAGAAAAATGGTCATGAGCATGACCGTTGATCCTAGAGTTATTGTTATAAAGCTGTCAGATAGACTCCATAATATGAGAACTTTGGAGTATAAAACAGAAATAAAACAAAAGAAAACAGCACTTGAAACAAGAGATATATATGTTCCACTTGCAGAAAAGCTAGGTATTTACATTATTAAAAGTGAATTGGAAGATTTGTGTTTTAAATATCTTGATAAAGAAAATTATTATGAACTTGCAGAAATGGTTAATAAAAAGCGTCGTGAAAGAGAAGAATATGTTGACAAAATAACAGAAAAAATCAATGAACTTCTTTCAGATATGAATATAGACTATGAAATAAGTGGGAGACCTAAATCTTTATATTCAATTTATAAAAAAATGATAAATCAACATATTGACTTCGATCAAGTTTATGATTTAACCGCAATAAGAGTAATTGTAAATACAATTGCAGAATGTTATGCAGTATTAGGTAAAATTCATGGAGAGTGGAAACCACTACCAAACAAAATAAAAGATTATATAGCTCAGCCCAAACAAAATGGATATAAATCACTTCATACAACCGTATTTGGTTATCAAGGCGAACCTTTTGAAGTTCAAATAAGAACAAAAGAAATGCACAGAGAAAATGAGTATGGAATTGCTGCACATTGGAGATACAAAGCTGATGGAAGAAAAAATGTAACAAACTACGACAGAGGCCTTAACTACATGAGGGAATTTTTGGAATTCAAAGAATCTGGAGCAGAAGAAACAAGTAATCTAGAATTCATGGATACCCTCAAAAAAGATTTTCTAGCAGATGAAATTTTTCCTAGAACTCCAAAGGGAAAAATAATTAATTTGCCTGTAGGAAGTACAGTTGTAGATTTTGCATATAAAGTTCATACTGATGTTGGAAATAATTGTATAGGTGCAAAAATTAATGGAAGGATTGTACAACTTGATAGCAAACTTCAAAGTGATGATATAGTTAGTATTATTACAAGTAAAAATTCTTCTGGTCCTTCTAGAGATTGGCTTACTTTTGTAAAAACAAATCAAGCAAAAACAAAAATAAAACAATATTTTAAAAAGCATGAAAGAGCAAAAAATATTGAAATTGGAAAATCAATGATTATTGAAGATTTACGAAAAATAACTCCTTCTTATAAAAAATTAATGAAAGATGATTGGCTTTTACAAGCTGCAAATAAACTAACTTTTCCTACTATAGATGATATGTTTGCATCAGTTGGATTTGGTTCCACTCCTACAACTCAAATAATTCCAAAATTAAAAAAAAGCTTTGAGCAGGAAGAAAAAGAAAATCTTGAGATAATTGATTTAACTAAAAAAAGTCAAAAAAGAAAGAAATCGGGCGTTCAAGTAAGAGATATGGAAGATGACGATGTTGAAATACATTTTGCAGGTTGCTGTAATCCAGTCCCTGGAGATCAAATAGTTGGTTATATAACAAATGGGAAAGGAATATCAGTTCACACAAGAAATTGCCCAAATATTACAAATAATAGACACCCAGAAAGACTTATAGATGTATATTGGGAAAATGAAACAAATGATAAATTTTCGGTTAAAATACAAATGATAGTTGTAAATCATAAAGGTGTACTTTTTGATATTTCGAAAATAATTAGTAATAATGCAATTAATATTCTTGCAATTTCATCAAATTCAAATGAAGATGGCACAGCTAAAATAAATTTAACTTTAGAGGTCAAAGATACAGATCAGTTAAATAATATAATAGCAAAATTAAAACTTGATAGAAAAATAATAAGTATTTATAGGGTAAATGGATAATGAGAGCAATAATACAAAAAGTGAAAAGTGCAAAAGTTGAAGTTGAAAATGAATTAATTTCATCGATTAAAGAAGGTTTTTTAGTATTTGTCGCAGTAAGAGAAGAAGATGAAAGAAAAGACATTGAATATATAAAGAAAAAAATTGAAAACATTAGAATTTTTGAAGATGAAAATGGAAAACTAAATTTAGCATTAGACAAAGAAAAACACCAAATATTACTTGTTTCGCAGTTTACACTTTATGCAGACGCAAGGAAAGGAAATAGACCAAGTTTTATAAAAGCAACTACAACAAGTAAAGCTAAAGATTATTATCTAACATTGGCAAAAGAGATAGAAAATGACGGATTTAATGTAAAAACAGGAATCTTTGGAGCTGATATGAAAGTGTTTTTAATAAATGATGGTCCTGTTACAATTCAACTTGATAGTGAAAGGCTTTACTAATGATTAAAAGATTTGTTTTAGGAGAAATAGGTACTAATTGTTATATAGTTAATGAAAATAAAAATGCATTTATAGTTGACCCTGGAGATGAAGACAAGGAAGTTTTAGAATATATAAAAACAAATAATTTAAAAGTCAAATTTATCTTACTTACTCATACACACATAGATCATGTATTAGGAGTTAATTTTTTTAAAGAAGAATTTAAAATACCAGTTTTTGCAAGTGTTGATGCAAAATTAATCTATGATGATTCAAATTATAATTTAAATTATCAATTTGGAAAGTATAATTATAAAGTTATTATTGATGACTTTCTAAAAGACGGAGATGAACTTTCTTCTTTTTCTATAAAAGCCTTGTCAACACCAGGTCATAGTTTAGATTCGATGTCTTTTGTTTACGATAATAATATTTTTGTAGGAGATACAATTTTTAGACTTTCAATAGGAAGAACAGATTTTCCTGGTGGAAATTTTACTAAAATAAAAAAATCAATTAACGAAAAAATATTGGTTAATTCTGATACAACCATTTTATATCCAGGTCATGGAGAGTTAACAAGTGTAGGATTCGAGAGAAAAAATAATCCCTTTTTAAAAAGATAAAAAATTTTTTGTAATTTTTGCTAAAAGTATGTAGAATTATATAGAGGAGTGCAGATGGAATTTAAAAGGACAAATATGGCAGGAGATCTTCGCATAGAAGATGTAAAAAAAGAAGTTGTACTTATGGGTTGGGCTCAAACTGTAAGAAATTTAGGATCACTTGTGTTTATTGACTTGAGAGATTATACGGGAATTTCTCAGATTGTAGTTAGAGAAGAAGACAAAGACAACTTTGAAAAGGCAAAAACTATACAAAGAGAATATGTGTTAGAAATCAAGGGTATTGTTAGGGAAAGAGAATCTAAAAATTCAGAAATTCCAACAGGTGATGTTGAAATCGTTGCCGAGAAAATAAACATATTAGATAAAGCAAATACACCGCCTATATACATAAAAGACGATGACAATATATCTGAAAATATGAGACTTAAATACAGATATCTTGATTTAAGAAAACCTAAAATGCAAAGAATTCTCAGATTGCGTGCCGAAATTGTTAAAACAATGAGAGATTACATGTATGAAAATAATTTTGTAGAAGTAGAAACTCCTTTTCTTACAAAAACTACTCCTGAAGGAGCTAGAGATTATCTTGTTCCAAGTAGACTTAATCCAGGAGAATTTTACGCGCTACCTCAATCACCACAATTATTAAAGCAAATTTTAATGATTGCTGGTACAGATAGATATTATCAAATAGTAAAATGCTTTAGAGATGAAGATTTAAGGGCAAATCGTCAGCCTGAATTTACACAACTTGATATGGAACTTTCATTCTCAAATCAAGAAGATGTTATAAATGTAAATGAGGGTCTTCTTAAAGTTTTATTTGATAAATTTACTGATTTTGATCTGAAACTTCCTCTTCAAAGATTAGATTATACGGATGCAATTGAAAAATATGGATCAGATAAGCCAGATTTGAGATATGGATATTTTATAAATGACATAACTGATGTTTTTAAAGATACTGATTTTAATGTTTTTAAAGAAAATCTGGAAGAAGGAAAATCGATACGAGCTATTAATTTTAAAAATTTATCAGATAAGTATTCAAGAAAAAATATTGATAAATTAGTTGAGTTTGTAAAAGATTATGGACTTAAAGGTCTTTCTTTTATAAAAGTAAGTTCTGACGGAATTCAAAGTTCAATAAAAAAATATTTAACTGATGATATTTTAAATCAGTTAAAAGAAAAACTTGATTTAAAAACAAATGATTTAATACTTATTGCGGCTGATAAAAATAAAAAAGTTCTTGAAGGATTAGGTGCATTAAGAAGAAAAGTTGCTAAAGACAATAATCTTTATGAAAAAGAATGGGCACCTTTATGGGTTGTAAATTTCCCTATGTTTGAATATAGTGAAGAAGAACAAAGATATGTTTCACAACATCATCCATTTACAAAACCTAAAGATGAAGATATAAAATATTTGTCTGAAAGTCCTCAATTAGTAAGAACTGATGCTTATGATATAGTAATTAATGGAGATGAAATGGGCGGAGGCTCCGTTAGAATAAATGACTCTGGTTTACAAAAGAAAGTTTTTGAGGCATTGAATTTAACAGACGATGACATTAATAAAAAATTTGGATTTTTTATTGAAGCATTAAAATATGGCACTCCTCCACATGCAGGGCTTGCATACGGTCTTGATAGATTGGTTATGCTTTTTGCAAAAACTGACAATATAAAAGATGTTATAGCATTTCCAAAAACTCAGTCCGCACAAGACCCATTAACCGAAGCTCCAAGTTTTGTAAATAGAAAAGTTCTGGATGAGTTGTCAATTGAAATTAAAAATTAATAGTTTTGTTATTTTAGGGGGTGTTTGTCAATTATTAAAAAAACTGGAATTGTTGTTTCAAATGTAAATGGTAATGTCAGGATAATGCTTCAGAAAGATTCTGGCTGTGGGTCGTGTTCTACATGCGGAGGATGCGATATCAAGCCTGTTTTTTTCACCACAGAAGATTATCCTGATTTAAAGGTTGGAGATAAAGTTGTTTTAGAAAGCGAAAATAGAAAAATAGTTTTTTCAACTTGGAAGATGTATGTTATGCCAGTAATAATGATACTTATTGGCGCGGTCATTCCAAACGTTTTTCTAGCGGGCAAAGGTTTTGATATGAACGTGTTAACGTTTTTATCGGTTTTAATCTTTTTAGCTATATCGCTTTTAATTTTAAACAAAATTGATAAAAAATTTAATTCTAATGAAATAATAAAAATAAAGGAGTGTGTGGAATGAATAACGAAATTAAAAAAGTTGACGAAGAAGTATATGAATATCTTGAAAAAGAAAGACAAAGACAGGAAAATAATATTGAACTTATAGCAAGTGAAAATTATGTTTCAAAAGCTGTTCTTGAAGCAAATGGATGTGTTTCTACAAATAAATATGCTGAAGGAAAGCCTCATGCAAGATATTATGGTGGATGTGAAAATATTGATGCAATAGAAGATCTTGCAGTAGAAAGAGCTAAAAAACTATTTGGTTGTGATCATGTAAATGTTCAGCCTCATTCAGGATCAAATGCAAATATGGCTGCATATTTAGCTTTCTTAAAACCAGGAGATACTGTTTTAGGAATGAACTTAACAGACGGTGGCCATTTATCACATGGTTCACCTGTTAATATTTCAGGTTTATGGTTTAATTTTGTACATTATGGTGTAAATAGTGAAACTGAAACTCTAAATTACGATGAAATTAGAGAAGTAGCAAAAGAAGTAAAACCTAAGTTAATTCTTTGCGGAGCAAGTGCGTATCCAAGATTTATTGACTTTGCAAAATTTAGAGAAATAGCTGATGAAGTTGGTGCAATTTTAATGGCTGATATAGCTCATATTGCAGGATTAGTTGCAACAGGTCTTCATCCAGATCCAATTCCATATTGCGATGTAGTTACTACAACAACACATAAAACTTTAAGAGGCACAAGAGGTGCTATAATTATGTGTAAAGAACAATGGGCTAAACAAGTTGATAAAGCTGTATTCCCTGGACTTCAAGGTGGACCATTAGAACATCTTATCGCAGCAAAAGCAGTTGGATTTAAACAAAATCTTGATCCAAGCTATAAAGAGTATTGTCAACAAATATTAAAAAATGCTCAAGTAATGGCTGAAACATTAAAAGAAAATGGATTTAGATTAGTCTCTGGAGGAACAGATAACCATTTAATGCTTGTAGATCTTAAGTCTTCAATTGGAATGACAGGAAAAGAAGCACAAAAACTTCTAGATGATGTTTCTATTACAACAAATAAAAATACAATTCCAAACGAAACTGAAAAACCATTTGTTACAAGCGGAATTAGAATTGGTACACCTGCAATGACTACAAGAGGAATGAAAGAAAAAGAAGCAGCAATAGTTGCTGAATTGATAGTTAAGACATTAAAGAAACTTGAGTCTCCTGAAAAAATAAGAGAAGAAGTACTTGAATTAACATCAAAATTCCCAGTTTATGGAGAGGATTAATGCAAAAAAAAATTGTAACTTTAATAGGCAGAACTAACGTTGGTAAGTCTACTTTATTTAATAAACTTATTGGAAAAAGAAAAGCAATTACAGAAGATATTCCTGGAGTTACTAGAGATAGAGTTTATGATAAAGTTGAATGGCAAGGCAAGGAGTTCATATTGTCTGACACTGGTGGTCTTGATATATCAAATAAAGAGATGATGAATAATGAGATTAAAAATCAAGTTTCAAAATCTTTAACCGAAGCAAGCCTTATACTTTTTGTTGTGGATGCAAAAGAAGGATTAAATCCACAAGATGAAGAAATAGCAAATGTTATTAGAAAGTATAAAAAGCCAGTAATTATAGTTGCAAATAAAGTTGATAATAATCAAATCTCACCTGATATATATGATTTTTATCAGATGGGATTTGATTCCCTTATGATAATTTCAGCAGAACAGTCAAAAGGGCTTGGAGATTTATTAGATAAAATTGTAGAAAAACTTAATCTTGATTTAGATGAAGAAAAACCAGATGATGATCAAACAAGAATTGCAATTATTGGAAAGCCAAATGCTGGTAAAAGTTCACTTGTTAATTTACTACTAAAAGATGAAAGAATGATTGTAACGGATATTGCAGGCACTACTAGAGATTCTGTTGATTCATATTGGAAATACAATGATAAAGATTATATACTTGTTGATACTGCAGGTTTAAGAAAAAAGAATAAAATAAAAGATAGTTTGGAGTATTATTCTGTTCAAAGAACGCTTGATGCAGTTGATAGTTCAGATGTTTGCTTATTTTTAATTGATGCAACTGTTGGTGTTAGTGAACAGGATACAAAAATAGCTGGATATGCACATAATAATAAAAAGGCAATTATAATAGCAGTTAATAAACGGGACTTAGTTGAAAAAAATACTAATACTATGATGGAAATGGAAAAAAAAATAAGAAATACATTAGCTTTTATTCCATATGCTCCAATAGTTTTTATGTCCGTTAAAACATCAAGAGGAATTTCATCTCTTTTAGAAACGATAGAAATTGTAGATAATAACTATTCTCAAAGAATAAAAACAGGCGTATTAAATGATATTATAACCGATGCTATCTTACAAAATTCTCCTCCTACTGATAAAGGTAAGAGGCTTAAGATTTTTTATATGACGCAAGTTTCTGTTAGACCGCCGATATTTAATTTGTATGTAAATACAAAAGAACTTATGCATTTTTCATATTTAAGATATATAGAAAATCAAATTAGAGAAAATTATAAATTTGTTGGAGTACCTTTTACTATTAATGTTAAGTCTAGGAGTGAAAAATGATTAATTGGATAATAATTATTTTTATTTCAATATTTCTTGGCGGAATTTCCTTTTCATATTTGATTGGGAAATTTTTTTTTAAAGAAGATATAAGAGATTTAGGAAGCGGAAATGCTGGTGCTACAAATGCTTTAAGAGTATTTGGAATTAAAGCTGCAATTGCAACGTTTGTTTTTGATGCTTTAAAATGTACTTGTTCTGTTTATATTGCAGGAAAACTTGAGGGAATTGATGGTCAAAGTATAGCTTTATTAATAACTGTTTTATCACATATGTATCCATATACATCAAACTTTAGAGGAGGTAAAGGAATAGCTTCTTCAATAGGGGGAATAATGGTTATTGATTATAGAATTGGAATTATTGTTTTATTTGGAGTTTTTTTTGTTTTAGTTTTAACTACAAAAATTGTTTCAATCGGTTCAATTTCTGCGGCAATTGCATATCCAATATGCCTTTTAGCATTTTATGGCTTAGAAAATAAAACTTTAATAATTACAGGATTTATTTTATCGTTTGTTGTATTATATAAACATAGAGTTAATATGAAGAAGATATTAAATAAAACTGAAAGTAAATTATATTGAGGTTAAAATGCAAATAAGTGTAATAGGTTCGGGAAATTGGGGTAGCGCAATAGCAAAAATTTTATCTAAAAAAAACGATGTATTATTGTATACCAGAAGTGAAGAAATTGAAAAAGAAATCAATAAAAATCACATAAATAAAAAATATTTTCCAAATATAAAATTAGATAATATAGTTGCTACAACTGATTTAAAAAGAGCATTAAAAAATAAATATATTGTAAATGCCATTCCAGCACAATCAACTAGAGTTGTTTTTGAAAAATATAAAAATTTCTTAGATTCTTCAAAAACACTTGTCAATTTATCAAAAGGACTTGAAATCAATACAAATTATAGAATGAGCGAAGTTTTCAAAGATATAAATAATGAAGTTAATTATGCAATTATATCAGGTCCTTCATATGCAATAGAAGTCATAAATGAAATGCCGACAGCTGTTGTTTGTGCATCAAATAAATTGGAAATTGCAAAAGAAATTCAGAAAATATTTGCAACAGATTTTTTTAGATTATATACATCTGATGATGTAGTAGGAGTTGAATTAGGCGGATCATTAAAAAACATACTTGCACTTTCAATAGGAATTGCAGATGGAATAGGTTATGAGTCAAATCCAAAAGCTGCACTAATAACACGAGGGTTACATGAAATGGAAAGATTTGCAAAATTTATGGGAGCTAAAGAAGAAACTCTTATGGGATTAAGTGGAGTAGGAGATCTTATTTTAACATCAACAAGTTTAGAATCTAGAAATTTTTCATGTGGTAGATTAATTGGTACTGGAGTTGATCCTAAAGAAGCAGAAAAACAAATTGGCACTGTCGAAGGAATAGCCACAACAAAAGCTATTTATGAACTTTCAAAAAAAATGAAAATTTATATGCCAATAACTGAACAAACTTATAAAATATTATTTGAAAAAAAAGATCCAAAAATTTCAGTAATAGATTTAATGAAGAAAGATATGAAAGATGAAGGTCAATAAATGCAACCAAATATAGAAAATAATTTAAAAGAAATTGAAGAAGATATAAAAAAATATTCGAAAAATGGTGCTAAATTATTACCAGTTACAAAAACTCATCCTGTAGAATATATTATGAAAGCTTATAATTTAGGATATAGAGACTTTGGTGAGAATAAAGTTCAAGAGATATTAAGAAAAAAAGAATTATTACCACAGGATATAAATTGGCATTTAATTGGACATTTACAAACAAATAAAGTTAATAAAATTGTTGGTGTTGCAAAATTGATTCATTCCGTTGATTCAATAAAACTATTAAAGAAAATTAATAGTAGAGCGAATGAATTGTCAATAATTCAAGATGTTCTTTTAGAATTAAATATTTCAGGAGAAGATTCTAAATCAGGATTTGATAATGAAGATTCTTTTAAAGAGATAATAAAAGAAATTTCAGATTTGAATAGCATTTCAATTAAAGGCCTAATGACAATGGCACCAAATATTGAAGATGAAGAAGAAATAAGAGAAATTTTTAAAAAAGCAAAAAAAATATTCGATTATTTATCAAAAATAAGTTATAATAATTTTGATATTAGATATTTATCTATGGGAATGACTAATGATTATATTATAGCTTTACAGCAAGGAGCTAATATTATCAGAGTAGGTTCGAAAATATTTGGAAAGAGGAATTACGATGTTTGATAAATTTAAAAGCTTTATTGGAATTGATGATGATTACGATTATGAAGATGAAAATGAAGAAGAAAAAACAGAAACAAGTTCTGAAAGCGTAAATTATTCTAGTGATCTTTCAAGTGATCTTACAACTAGAATAAATAAAATCGATGATGATGCTCTATTTATGGATAGAGATAGAAAAAAAGAAAGTACAAATAGTTTTCAGTCACAGAAGTTTAC
The DNA here is from genome assembly GCA_022769085.1 of Peptoniphilaceae bacterium. GTDB lineage: Bacteria > Bacillota > Clostridia > Tissierellales > Peptoniphilaceae > JALEKO01. The sequence goes on along the minus strand of JALEKO010000048.1, from coordinate 16,457 downwards.
AGGTAGTAGTAAAGGAAATTTTGGTAAAATGAATATAAGTAAAGCAACAGATTTAAGAGTTTCAATTCAAGAACCATTAGAATATAACGATACTCAAGCATTAGTGGATGAATTTAAAGATGGAAAAGTTGTTGTATTGAATTTACAAATGGTTGAAGTTCAACAAAAAAGACAAATTTTTGATTTTGCAAGTGGTGCAGTTTATGCTCTTGAAGGAAGAATGCAAAAAGTTTCAAAAGAAATTTATGTAATGGCTCCAAAAGGAGTGGATATTGAAGGAAAAATAGAAGATCACATAAATAATGGTGATTTATATCAATTATAATGAAGTTAGAATACAATCTGGATTTTATAAATGATAAAAAAAGTGAATCTCAAATTAAAAAGGCTGTTTCTTATTTGGAAAAAGCCTTTTATTCAGGAAAAGAAACTAGAAGTTTTTTTCTAGACCCTTTTGAGATAAACATTATTAAAACAATAGCAAAAAAAAATAATATTTCTATAAAGTTTTTAGGCGGAAATGAAAATTGTGAGAGAAAAGTTTTTATCGCAAACCCAAATAATAATTCAAAAAGAAAATATATTAAAATCCTTAAATCAAATTTTTCTGGTGAATTAAAACATCCTGATGTTCTTGGTGCTATTTTGAGTTTAGAACTAACAAGAGAAAAAATAGGGGATATCATTGTATTTGATAATTTTTTAGAAGTGGCAATTACAGAAGAAGACGCTGATTATGTAAAGTACAATTTGACAAAGATAAATAAAGTTTCTGTGAATTTAACTATTAAAGAGAATAATGAACTTGATCTAATGCCTTTAAGCTATAAAGCTCATTTTGCTTTTATTTCATCATTAAGACTTGATAATATAGTATCAGAGGTTATAAATATTTCTCGTTCAAAAGCAAAAGAAATGATACAGAAAAAGAAAGTTAAAGTTGACTTTTTATACAGAATTGATCCTTCTTATATTATAAACACAGGTAGTATGATATCAATTTCTCATTTTGGAAGATTTATTTTCGACGAAGTAATAGGACAGAGTAAAAAAGGAAATTACAGAATAAAATACAGAGAGGTTGTATGATTTATTTTTTAATAATTATATTGGGAATAGTAATTGATAGAATTTCAAAAATATATGCATATAAATTTTTAATTGAAAACACAATAAAAATTCCATTATTTTCATTTTATTATTTAGAAAATAAGGGGGCTGCATTTGGAATTTTACAAAATCACAGATTTTTATTTTTAACTTTTACTATTTTAGTAATTGTTTTTTTACTTTTTTATTTTATAAAAAATCGAGATAGAAATTCAAAATTTATTAAATTAGCAATTTCTTTTATTATATCAGGTGCACTAGGAAATTTGTATGATAGGATAGTCAGCGGATATGTAATTGATTTTATATACACAAATCTATTTCCGTTTGCAGTATTTAATTTTGCGGATGTTTTTGTTGTTTTAGGTTGTATTATGATGATTATATATTTATTTTTAGAGGATGACAATGACAGTAAACATAGGAAATGATTGGGATGAATTATTAAAGGATGAATGGACTAAACCATATTATCAAAATTTAAGAAAAACACTTATAAATGAGTATAAAAATTATAAGGTTTACCCAAACATGTATGATATTTTTAATGCATTAAAAGAGACATCTTTTAAAAATACTAAGGTTGTTATTTTGGGTCAAGATCCATATCATGAAGAAGGGCAGGCTCATGGAATGGCTTTTTCTGTTAAGAAAAATATTCCAATTCCACCGTCTTTAAAAAATATTTATATTGAACTTAAAAATGATTTGGGACTATATATTCCAAATAATGGCTATTTGTTAAAATGGGCAAAACAAGGAGTTCTTCTTTTGAATACAACTTTAACGGTTAGAGCTCATAAAGCAAATAGTCATGCGAATATTGGTTGGGTAAATTTAACAGATAAAATCATTAGTTTATTAAGTAATAGAGATAAATCAGTTGTTTTTCTTTTGTGGGGATCCAATGCTCAAAGTAAAATAAATTTAATTGATGCTAATAATAACCTTATTTTAAAAGCTCCTCATCCATCTCCTCTTTCTGCATATAGAGGTTTTTTTGGCTGTAAGCATTTCTCAAAAACAAATAATTTTTTAAAACAAATTGGTGAAAAGCCAATAGATTTTCAAATTGAAAATATTTAGTTAAATAAACTTTTAAAAATAGATATAATATTTTTGTAATTATATATTTCATTTTCTTTAATAGTTAAAAATTTATCGCCAAGCGCATATTTGCTTTGGCTTTTTATTTTTCTATTATTTATAAATACATATCCAAAGTCGCTTTTTGATATTTTTCCATATATAACTTTTATAGTTAATGTAATTAGGTTATTATCTGAAGATACTGATACATCATCATATGATAAAAACATATCAATTTTTTTTTCGGAAAAAAATTCTATAAAACATAAATCTTTATTTATAGAAATATTTTTAAGAGTTATCTTAGATTTTAATTTTTTTGAAAAAAATGAAAGTTCATTATCAAAAGTATCACTTATGTTTATTAATTTTTCTGTTGAAATTAAGTCGTTTTCATTGTGTTTTAGAATAGGAAAAGAGTTAATTCTTTTTTCTAAATCACTTTTCAATAGACTTTTTGAATTTATTCTTTTAGGATCATCTCTATTAATTTTTATTATTTTCTCAATATACTCAAGTTTTAAACTTTTAAAATCAAAATATTTCCTGTAATTTGTTACAATTTTATAAATATCTGTATTTTGAACAAATATCTTTTCAAGTCCATAAAATGACAACCTTGAGTTTAAAAATGGAATATCAAAAACATCTCCATTATATGTAAATAATTTTTTATTGTCTATCTTTTTTAAATATATTTTAAGAAGTTCTTTTTCTTCATTATTATATTCTGCAAAAAACTGGTTTATATAAAATTTATTGTCTTCAAATGTAATGATTCCAAGTAGAACAAGCTTATCAGAAAAAAAAGATAGACCTGTAGTTTCAATATCAAGAACAATTTCATCAGGTTTTAAATTTTTTTTATGGTATAATTTTTTAATTTGTTTCATTAAAATATTATACCTACTTATATTTCAATTATTTCACAAAAATTTCTAATGAGGTATTATATTGATTGTAAATTAAAAATAAACAAGAGGAATAGATGATTTATTTAGATAATGCTGCAACGACAAAAATGTTTAAAGAAGCAATTGATGCTCAAGTAAATGTTGAAAATGATTTTTTTGCAAATCCGTCATCTCTTCATTCGTTTGCAATGAAAGCAGAAGATCTTGTGGAAGAAACAAGAAAAATAGTTTCAAATTATATGGGCGTAAACAAAAGAGAAATATATTTTACAAAAGGGGCAACTGAGTCAAATAACATTGCAATAAAATCGTTTGACAATAGTAAAACAATTGCTTTGATTTCAAAAATAGAACATGCTTCAGTTGACAATACTTTTAGAACTTCGAATAATTTCAAAAAAAAATATTATGTTAAAAATGACAAATATGGCTTCATAGATTTGGAAGATTTAAAATCTTTGATGAGAGAAAAAGTTAATTTTGTATCAATAATGCATGTAAATAATGAATTTGGAACTATTCAGAACATAAATGAAATCGGAAAAATAATAAAAAATATAAACCCAAATTGTATTTTTCATGTAGACGGAACACAGGCATTTGCAAAAATACCATTAAATATAGATGATACTATTGATATGTATTCTTTTTCGGGACATAAAATACATGGACCAAAAGGAATTGGAGGAATATATATATCAGATAGGGTAAAAAAATTTATAAAACCTATATTAGATGGTGGATATCAAGAAAAAATTTCTTCTGGAACAACAAATGTATCAGGTATTTATTCTATGGGTGTTGCATTAAAAAAACTACTAGAATTAAATCCATATAAAAATGTTGATAAAGTTAGAAATTATTTGTTAAACAAATTAAAAAATATTGAAGATATATATGTAATAAGTCCAAATAAAAATTACAGTCCATATATTTTGGAGGTTGCATTTGCAAATATAAAATCTGAAGTATTACTTCATTTTTTAGAATCTGAAGAGATTTATGTTTCGAGTGGATCTGCTTGTTCTTTAGGAAATAATTCTAGAGTGCTTTCTTCAATTTATGTACCAGAAAAATATATTGACGGTTCGATAAGATTTTCGTTTAGCTATGAAAATACAATAGAAGAGATGGATAAAACTTTTGAAGTTTTAAATAATGGAGTAAATATGATTAGAGAGGTTATGATATAATGAAATGGTTTATTTCTGTAAGTTTTGGAGAATTGACTCTAAAAGGTAAAAATAGAAATAAATTTGTAAAACAAGCAATTACAAATATAAAAAGAAATATTAAAGACTTTGATTATGGAAATATTTTTATGGAATCAGGGAAAGTATATATTGAAGCAAATAAAAATGATTTTCCTAAAATGATTTCGGAAATAAAAAAAGTTTTTGGAATAATATACATTTCTGAAGTTTTAATGACTGATAAAAATATTGATTCAATAAAAAATGCTGTGGATATTTGTTTAAATGATTTTGGGAAATATGAAAATAAAACATTTAAAGTTGAAGGACATAGAGTTGATAAATCTTTTGAAATGAATAGCCCAGAAATTGGAGCATATTTTGGAGCTTATATATTAAAAAAATATAATAATATGAAAGTAGACGTTCATAACCCAGACTTAAAAGTTTTTATTGATATAAGAAAAGATGCTTTCGTATATATAAATAGAATACCTGCTCTTGGAGGATTGCCAATAGGTTCAGGAGGAGAAGGATTATTACTTTTAAGTGGCGGAATAGATAGTCCTGTTGCAGGTTATATGATGGCAAAAAGGGGACTTAAAATATCTGCAATACATTTTCATTCATATCCATTTACATCAAAACGTGCGCATAAAAAATCAATTGATCTTGCACAAATTCTTAGTAAATATACTGGAGAAATGAAAGTATATTCGCTTAACCTTCTTCCAGTGTATACTGCCATTGGAAAAAAATGTCAAAGAAAAAATACGACTATTTTATCTAGAAGATTTATGATGAGAATTGCAGAAAAAATAGCAAATGAGAATAAGATACAAGCGTTAATTACAGGAGAAAATTTAGGGCAAGTTGCAAGCCAAACTATCCAATCTATTAGTGTAATAAATGATGTTGTTTCAATACCAATTTTAAGACCATGCATTGGAATGGATAAAAATAATATTATTGAAATAGCAAGAAAAATAGATACATATGAAAAAGCTATTGAACCATATGAAGATTGCTGCTCCGTATTCACTCCAGATAGACCTGTAACAAAACCAAGACTTAAGGATATACAGTTTGATGAAAAAAATCTAGATATTGAATATTTAGTAGATGAAGTTATGAAAAGTTTAGAGATAATCGAAATATAATTGACAAAATTTAAAAATAAAGTATTGTATACTGGTAAACCGCTCGGAAAGGTTAGATCACCGAAACCGGCGAGAATCAGATAAGGAGGTGTACTATGTACGCTATAATTGAAACAGGTGGAAAACAATATAAAGTATCAGAAGGCGATTTGGTTGCAGTAGAAAAATTAGATTTAAATGAGGGTGAAGAAGTCATTTTTGATAAAGTTTTATTTGTCGAATCAGACCAAATTAAAGTTGGCACACCTACTGTAGAAAATGCAAATGTAAAAGCCACTATAAAAGAGCAAGGAAAAGAAGCCAAAGTTATTGCTTTTAAGTATAAACCTAAAAAAGGATATGCTAAAAAGAAAGGACACAGACAACCTTATACACTTGTTGAAATCAATAGTATTAATGCTTAATGATTTCAGTTGAACTTTTAAAAGAAAAAGATGATTTTAAAGGATTTAAAATAAAAGGCCATGCAAATAGTAATATTTATGGAAAAGATATAGTTTGTGCTGCGGTTAGTATTTTATCTGTAACATGTGTAAATACTTTAGATTATTACAATGAAAAATTTAAATTTAATGATAATGGCAAAATCATGGAATTATTAATATTAAATCCTAATAAAAACACTCAAGTTATATTAAAAAATTTTGAAATAGGAATATTGTCATTGTTGGAAAATAAAGAATATTCCAAATATATAGTATTAAACACTATGGAGGTGTAGAATGTTTTTAAGCTTAGATCTTCAGAGATTTTCAAGTAAGAAGGGAGTTTCTTCTTCTAAAAACGGAAGAGACAGTGAAGCAAAAAGACTTGGAGTAAAAAGAAGCGACGGTCAATTTGTTAATTGTGGAACAATTATAGTTAGACAAAGAGGAACAAAAATTCATCCAGGTAATAATGTAAAAAGAGGTGGAGATGATACTCTTTTTGCAACAGAAACAGGAATAGTGAAGTTTGAAAGAGTTGGAAAAAGCAGAAAGCAAGTTTCTGTATATCCACAAGTAGAAACTGCTTAATTGGCTTGCCTTTTGGCAAGCTTATTTTTATATAGTGAGGAAATATGATAGATAGTGCTACAATTGAACTTACAGCAGGAAATGGAGGAGACGGTGCGGTTTCCTTTAGAAGAGAAAAATATGAACCTGCAGGAGGACCTGCTGGAGGAGATGGTGGAGATGGTGGAAATATATATATAGTTTCTACCAGTGAAATGTCAACTCTGATTGATTACACATTTAAAGATAAATATAAAGCAGGTAATGGTGAACATGGTGGTAAAAATAAAAAGTTTGGGAAAAAAGGTGAAGGTTTAATTTTAAAGGTACCTGTTGGAACATATATTAGAGAAAAAGAATCAAAAGTAATAATAAAAGATTTTAAGAAAGATGGAGAAAAATTTTTGATTGCAAAAGGTGGTCGAGGTGGAAAAGGAAACGTTCATTTTAAAAGTTCAACCAGAAGGACTCCAAGATTTGCACAAAAAGGAAGTTTAGGAAATCATATTGAGGTAATATTAGAATTAAAACTTTTAGCTGATGTTGGTCTTGTTGGTTTACCTAATGTAGGAAAGTCCACATTAATTTCTGTAATTTCAAATGCTAAACCTAAAATAGCAAATTATCATTTTACTACTTTAGATCCAAATTTAGGAGTAGTTAAAGTTGATGATTCAAGATCATTTATTGTTGCGGATATTCCTGGTCTAATAGAAGGAGCAAGTGAAGGAATAGGACTTGGAGATGAGTTTTTAAAACATATTGAAAGATGTAGAATACTTGTGCATGTTATTGATATTTCATCTTCAGAAGGAAGAAATCCAATAGATGATTTTGAAACAATAAAAAATGAATTGAAAAATTATAATGAAAAACTAATAGATAAAAAACAGATAATTGTATTAAATAAAATTGATATAGATTATAATAATAATTCAGATGACTTTATAAATAAATATAAAAATGAGTATGATATTTTTAAAATTTCATCAGCGACAACTAAAGGTACAAAAGAACTTGTAAATAAACTGACAGAAGAACTTTCTCATATTGAAAAAAAGGCATATGAACTTGAAGAAGAAGTAGATGAAAGTTTTCTTGAAAAATATTATAATAGAGAAATTGTATTTGACCTTAATTTTATGAAAGAAGATAATATATATATAGCTTACGGAAAAAGAATTGAAAATCTGCTTGAAAGAATAAATTTTGAAGATTATGACTCTAGAATGTATTTTGAAAAAACTTTAAGAGATATGGGTGTTTTTGAAGAATTTACAAAGATGGGAATTCAAGATGGAGATATTATAAAAATAGGTCAGCTTGAATTTGAGTATTATGAATAGGAGAAACATGTTAAAGGGGAAAGATAGATCTAAATTAAAATCTTTAGCTCATGATTTAAAACCAGTTGTAAATATAGGAAAAGACGGTTTGGATGAAAATGTTTTTAAATCTATAGCAGAAGTTTTAAAATCAAGGGAATTAATTAAAATAAAAATATTGAGCAATAATTATGATGATCAAGAAGAAATTATTAAAGAAATTTTAGATGAAACCAATTCTGAATTTATTTCGCATTTTGGTTCAATAATTACAATATATAAGAGAAAAAAGGAAAATAGCAAATATAACATATGAGAATAGGAATTTTTGGAGGGACTTTTGATCCGATTCATTTAGGACATTTAATTGTAATGCAAAATTCAATTAATTATGTAAATCTTGATAAAATAATTGTTCTTCCAACTTCAAATCCACCACATAAATTGTTAAATACAAAAAGTGATGTATCTGTAAGAGTTGAAATGGTTAATGCAGCAATTAAATGCAATAAAAAGCTTGAACTTTCAACATATGAATCATCTTCAAATGAAATTCATTATAGCTTTAATACAATGAGGCATTTTAAAAAAGTTTATCCAAATGATGAACTTTTTTATATTATGGGAGAAGATTCGTTAAGAGATATTGAACTGTGGGAAAAATATAAAATTTTACTATCTGAAAATAATATAATAGTTTTTACAAGATTTAAAAACGATGAAGACTTTAAAATAATACTTGAGAAATACAAAAAAATAGCAAAAAACATAATTGTTTTAGATCAAGTTACTACTTCAATCTCTTCAACATTAATTAGAGAAATGGTGAAAAATAAATTAGATATAAACTATCTTGTACCAGAAGAAGTTGAAAAAATAATATTGTCGAGGAATTTATATGAATGAGGAAGAAATAAAAAGTAAGCTTATTAAAGATATTGGAATCAAGAGGTTTATGCACTCTAAAAGAGTTGTTCAAACGGCTCTCATTTTAAATACTAAGTTAGAACTTAAAATAGATGAAAAAAAAATAAAGTTGGCTGGTATTCTTCATGATTGTGCAAAATATAATGAAGATTATTATTACAAAAAATATATTAATAAATTTCCCAAATTAGAAAAATATAAAGATTCTTCTTCTGTATTTCATGCATTTTTAGGACCAATTGTTGCAAAAGAAGAGTATGATATAGAAGATAAAGACATTTTAAATGCAATAAAATATCACACAACAGGAAATGAAAATATGACAGATTTTGAAAAATTAATTTTTATTTCTGATGCAATTGAACCAAGTAGAAATTACGAAGGAGTAGATATATTAAGAAAATTTTCAAATGAAAATTTAGATAAAGCGGTTTTAGAATCCCTAGATCAAACAATTAAATTTTTAATTGAAAAGAAGAAAGATATATATTTGCTGACAATAAAAGCGAGAAATAGTATTTTGAAAGGAAATAAATGGAAAAATTAGATGTAGTAATAAAAACCCTTGAAGAAAAACAAGCTGAGGACATTGAAGTTATTGATTTAAAAGGAAAATCATCGGTAGCAGATTTTTTTGTAATAGCAAATGGAAATTCAATAAGTCAAAATAAAGCTTTGTCGGATCATGTTGAAGAAAATTTAGAAAAGGAAGGTTTTAAAGTACTTTCTATTGAAGGATTAAGAGAAGGAAAATGGATTCTTTTAGATTGTGGAGAGGTTATTGTCCATATATTTACAAAAGATGACCGTGATTATTATAACTTAGAAAATTTATGGGAAGATTAAAATGGATCCTGATAATTCTGGAAAAAAAGATAAAATTATATTATTAATAGGAATAATAATTTTAGGATTAGCTGCCTTTATTTATAAATCTAAAGAAGCAAAAAATTCAGAAATAGTTATAGAAAATGATGTAAGCCAGGATATTTTAAGTGAAAATTTTCCATCAGAAAAAAATAATGTAATGAAAGTTCATATTACAGGAGAAATAAATAATCCTGGCGTATATGAAATTCAAGATGGAGATAGATTAGAAGACCTTACAAATAAAGCAGGCGGGTTAACTGCAAATGCAGATATCAATCAAATAAATCTTTCACAAAAATTATCAGATGAAATGAGAATAATCATTCCTTCAATTATTCAAGATAATAATTCTTTCAAAGAAGAGAATACTGAAAATAGAATTACAGATGAAAATCAAAATAGAGACTATGTAAATATAGCTATACCAGATGGAAATAATAATATGATCTCAAATCCAAGTGATAATTCTGATTTAATTAATATAAATAGTGCTAGTAAAGAGGAATTAATGAAATTACCTAACATTGGAGAGAAAAGAGCTGAGGCTATAATTGAATATAGAAGCGATAATAAATTTGAAAAGATAGAAGACTTAATGAAGGTTACAGGAATAGGACAAAAATATTTTGATGCATTAAAAGATCAAATTACTGTTTAATTTAATTGAAAGGATAATAAATGAAGTTGTCTACGAGAGGAAGATACGGTTTAAGAGCAGTCTATTTTTTAGCAGAAAATGTAAATAATGGATATGTTTCTGTTTCTCAAATTGCTAAAGAATTATCGTTATCTGAAAATTATTTAGAGCAACTAATTAGAATATTAAAAAAAGAAAACATAATAGAATCAACAAGAGGAGCAAAGGGAGGATATAGATTAAAATATCCACCAGAAGAGATTACAGTTGGCAAAATATTACGCGCATTGGAAGGGGAATTTACAACAGCATCTTGTGTGGAAAATGCAGGTGATTGTATAGGAAATGAATGCAAAGCCAGAGAAGTATTTGTTAAAATGGATAAAGCTCTAAACAAAGCAGCTGATTCTATTACTTTGTCAGACATGCTAAAAGATTAACTAGGAGAATAAATGAAAAGACTTGGAACTAATGAAATTAGAAAAGAATTTTTGGATTTTTACAAAAAAAGAGAACATGTAGTATTAAAATCATTTTCGCTAATTCCAGATGGAGATGATTCATTACTGCTTATAAATGCAGGAATGGCTCCTTTAAAAAAGTATTTTACTGGCGAAGCTAAAATGAAAAAAAATAGAGCCTGTTCATCACAAAGATGTATTAGAACTGCTGATATTGAAAGAGTTGGAAAAACCGAAAGACATGCGACATTTTTTGAAATGCTTGGAGATTTTTCTTTTGGAGATTATTTTAAAAAAGATGCAATTCATTGGGCATATGAATTTTTAACAGAAAAAATGGGCTTGGAAAAAGATAAACTTTGGATTACTGTTTATGAAAAAGATGATGAAGCTTACAAAATTTGGCATGATGAAATTGGAATTAACGAGAATAGAATTCAAAAAAATTCAAAAGAAGACAATTTCTGGGAATTAGAAGTTGGACCATGCGGACCATGTTCGGAAATTCATTATGATAGAGGAATTGAGCATGCAATTGATGAAAATGATAATGAACCTGGAAATGATAATTCAGATAGATTTTTAGAAGTATGGAATCTGGTTTTTACACAATTTAATAAAGATGAAAATGGAAACTATACAAGGCTTCCTCATCCAAATATAGATACAGGAATGGGGCTTGAAAGGCTTGCAATGCTTCTTCAAGGAAAAGAAAATATTTTTGAAATTGATATTATGCAAAAAATAATTTCAGAAATAGAAAAAATTTCTGGGAAAAAATATGGATTTAATGAAAAAGATGATGTTTCAATTAGAGTAATTGCAGATCACACAAAAGCAATAACATTTTTGGTATATGATGGGGTTATTCCGTCAAATGACAAAAGGGGATATGTTTTAAGAAGACTTCTTAGAAGAGCTTATAGACATGGAAAATTACTGGGAATTCAAGGAGAATTTTTAAATAAAATTGTCGATAGTGTTATTGATTCTTATAAATTTGAATATGATGAACTTGTTTCTCAAAAGGAAAGAATTCATAAAGTTGTTAGTACAGAAGAAAATAAATTTCAAAAAACTATAGATTCTGGTTTGGAAATTTTAAATTCAATGATTGAAGATCTTAAAAAATCAGAAAAGGATACATTACCTGGATATGAAGCATTTAAGCTTTATGATACTTATGGGTTTCCATTGGATTTGACAAAAGAAATACTTTCAGAAAATTTATTATCTGTTGATGAAAATGAATTTAACGAAAATATGCAAAAACAAAGGCAAATGGCAAGAGATGCAAGAGAAAAAACTGGCGGTCGGGAAAAAACAAATATCGATATTGAAAATTTACCAAAAACAGAATTTGTTGGATATGATATTTTAAAATCTACAAACAAAGTACTTGAAATATTTAAAGAAAACGAAAAAAAATCTTCGATATCAAAAGGCGATAAAGGTATAATAATTTCTGATAAAACACCTTTTTATGCAACTGGCGGTGGTCAAGTGGCAGATAGCGGATTTATTTTTAACGATCGTTTCAAGGCAAAAGTTTATGATGTTAAAAAGCAAAATGATATATATCTTCATTTTGTTGAGGTAATTGATGGTATAGCATCAAAAGAAGATGCTATTTTTGAAGTTGATAAAGATAGAAGGCTTGATATAACTAGAAATCACTCTGCAACACATTTGCTTGACCAAGCACTTAAAGATGTTTTGGGAAATCATATTTCGCAGGCTGGTTCTCTTTTAACAGCTGAAAAAATTAGATTTGATATTACACATGATCAAAAAATAACCGATGAAGAATTGCTTAAAGTTGAGAAAATAGTAAATGAAAAAATAAGAGAACAACTTCCGGTATTAAAAGAAATAATGACTTATGAAGAAAGTCAGAAAAAAGGTGCTATAGGTTTATTTGAAGATAAATATAAAGATGATGTTAGAGTAGTATCAATGGGAAACTACTCCAAAGAACTTTGTGCAGGATGCCATGTTAATAACACAAGTGAAATTTTAATGTTCAAAATAATTCAAGAAACTTCGGTATCTGCAGGTGTTAGAAGAATTGAAGCAATTACTGGTAAAGAAGTATATAATTATTTATTGAAAGAACAAAACATTCTAAAGGAAATATCTGAAAAATTAGGTGCAAATAAACATAATATAATTGATAAAATTGATATCCTTGAAGATAAGATAAAAGAAGATCAAAAAACTATTTCAAGATTAAAATCTGTAAATTCAGGTGATGTTTTTTCTGAAATAGAAAAACAAGTTAGAAATATAAATAGTACAAATGTTGTATCTGTAAAGCTTGAAAATATTGATAGCGATCAAATAAAAGATTTTGAAAACAGACTAAAATCAAAATATAAAAGTATAGTAATAGTCTTTGCTATTTTAAATAATAACAAACTATTATTCTCTGTTTCTATTACAGAAGATTTAACTGAAAAATATAATGCTGGAAAATTAGTAAAAGAAATAGCAAAAATCACTGGAGGAAATGGAGGAGGAAGAGCTAGCTTCGCACAAGCTGGTGGAAAAGATATCTCAAAAGTAGATGAGGCACTTAAAAAAGTTTATGATTTAGTATAGGAGGAAAATAATGACTGACAATTTTAACGAAACTATGCTTTTTAAACCAGAAAAAGATAAAAGTAAAAATATTAGAGAAATTTTAAAAAAAGTATATAGCTCATTAGAAAGTAAAGGCTATAAGCCTACAAATCAAATTATAGGTTATATTTTGTCAGGAGATCCTACTTATATTACTAGTCATGATGGAGCAAGAAAACTTATTAGACAAATTGATAGAGATGAAATTTTAGAAGAACTTTTAAATTTTTATATTGGAAAAGAAACCAATGAGTAGGATAATGGGGCTTGATGTTGGTAAGAAAACAATAGGGGTTGCAGTAAGCGATCCCTTGCTTCTAACGGCAGAACCACTTAAGACAATTTGGAGAAAAAAATTTAGTGACGATTTGGAAGAATTAAAAAAAATCATTTTAAAGTATGACATAACAAAAATAGTAGTTGGTCTACCAAAAAATATGGACAATTCAATAAGTTCTTCTGCTCAAAGAGTTATATCTTTTGTTGATTTATTGAAAAAAAATTTAAACATAGATATATTCTATCAAGATGAAAGGCTTACTACATCTTTAAGTGAACAAGTTTTAATGAAAATGAATGTAAGAAGAGAAAATCGTAAAAAATATATAGATAAAATTGCTGCATCTTTTATTTTGGATACTTTTCTTCAGGAGAATTACAATGGATAATAAAATTGTATTGATAAATGAAAATAATGAAGAAGAAGAATTTACTATTGAAGACACTTTTGGTATAGATGAAAAAAATTATGCAGCTTTGCTTTCAGAAGAAAAAATGATTTTAATTGTTGAAATCATCGAAAAAAATTATGAAGTAGAGTTTAAAGCTATAGAAGATCAAAAAGAGCTTGATGAAATAATTAAGTTATATGAGGAGATAAAAGAAGAATAATGAATTTAGAGGAATTAAAAATACTCTTTGAAAAGAACGATTATAAATTTACAAAACAAAGGGAAATTATATTTGAAGCTCTAAATGATTCACATCATAGACATATTACACCTGAAGAATTGTATACAGTAGTTCATAAAAAGAATAGTTCAATAGGAATTGCAACTGTATATAGAACATTAAGTATATTTGAGAATTTAGGTATTGTCAAAAGACAAGAATTTGAAGATCAAGTTAATAGATATGAATTAATAAGAGAAAATGATCATCATGATCACCTTATATGTACAAGTTGTGGAAAAATAAGTGAAGTAAAAATTTTTCCTGAAGAAAAATATAAAAAACTTGTAGAGGATAAATATAATTTTGAAATGCAAGATTATTCTTTAAAAATTTACGGTTTATGCCATGATTGTCGAAATAAAGAAATAAATAATAAGGAGAATTAATGGCAAAATCAAGAGAAAGAAAAATAAAACTTATTCCACTAGGTGGACTTGGAGAAGTTGGAAAAAATATGACTGTCGTTGAATACGGCAATGATATGATTTTAATAGATGTAGGTCTAACATTTCCAGATGAGTCAATGCTTGGTGTGGATATTGTAATTCCTGATTTTTCTTACATTGTAGAAAATAAGGAAAAATTAAGAGGCGTTTTTTTAACACATGGACATGAAGATCATATAGGAGCAGTTCCATATTTATTAAAGCAAGTTGATACAAATATTTATTGCTCAAAATTAACAAAAGGTCTTTTAGAATTAAAGTTTAAAGAGCATGGATTAAATTCAAATCATATAAAACAGGTAAATGTAAATAATACAGTAAAAGTTGGAGATATTAGTTGTGAATTTATTAGAGTTAGCCATTCAATACCAGATGCATGTGCTATAGCAGTGAAAACTCCAATTGGTATTATAATTTTTACTGGAGATTTTAAAATGGATTTTACTCCAATAGACGGAGAAGTTACAGATATTCAAAGACTTGCAGAACTTGGTAAAAAAGGTGTTTTAGCATTGTTTTCTGACTCGACGAATGTTGAAAGAGAAGGATATTCAATGAGTGAAAAAAATGTTGGAGATACATTTAAAAGTGTTTTTTCACAAGCAAAATCTAGAATTATTGTTGCAACATTTGCATCAAATTTACACAGAGTACAACAAGTTATAACAGCAGCTGAAGAAAATAATAGAAAAGTGTGTCTTTCTGGCAGAAGCATGCTAAATAATATAAAAGTTGCAAGTGAACTTGGGTATCTGAAAATTGGTAAGAATACTTTAATTGATATTAAAGATATAAATAAATATGCTCCTGAAGAGATATTAGTCCTTTCAACTGGAACACAGGGTGAGCCTCTTTCTGCATTAACAAGAATGGCAAAGGGAGAACATAAGCAGGTACACTTAAATTCTTCAGATACAGTAATACTTTCTTCATCTGCAATACCAGGAAACGAGATGGCAATTGATGATGTAATAAATAATTTAACCGAAATTGGTGTAAATGTCATTTATTCAAAACTTGCTGATGTACACGTTTCTGGACATGCATGTCAAGAAGAGATTAAATTAATGCATAGTTTAACAACTCCAAAATTCTTTATACCAGGTCATGGTGAAGCAAGACAACTTTATACCCATGCAAAACTTGCTCTTGATATGGGAATGCCAAAAGAAAATATAATAATTGCCGATAACGGGGATGTAATAGAAATAACCAAAAATTCTATAAAAAAGGCTGGGAGAGTATCTGCTGGTGCAACTCTTATAGATGGTTCAGGAATAGGCGATGTTGGAAATATAGTATTAAAAGATAGGAAGCATTTATCTGAAGATGGATTAATAGTAGTTTCATTGACATTTAATCCAAAAACTCAAGATGTAGTAGCAGGGCCTGATATTGTTTCTAGAGGTTTTGTATATGTTAAAGAAAGTCAAGATATAATTGAAGGAAGTAAGCAAGCTACGTTAAAAGCAATTGAGAAATGTAGAAAAGAAGAGATTTATGCAATTAGCCAGATAAAATATCATATAAGAGATTATATAAAAAATTATGTATATGCACAAACAAGACGTGACCCCATGATACTTCCTATTATTTCAGAGATTCAAAATGTATGAAATAAATAAAGATTATATCAGTATATTTTTAAATGGAATTGATAATTCAACAGATTTTGCAGAAATATTTTCTTATGCAAAAGAAAACAATGTTCCAATAATTAGAAAAGAAACATCTTCATTTTTAAAAGTTTTGAT
>JALEKO010000021.1 GCA_022769085.1 Peptoniphilaceae bacterium | reverse complement strand
TAATTTTAATAGTACAACTAATACAAAAATTAGAAAGACCATGAACATAAGCCCAACAATTGATTTGATGTGAGATAATTTAGAAGTTGATATTAGAAAGCTTGATAAATATTTGGATTATGCTTTTCTTTCAAATTTAAGTGAGATAAAAATAATTCATGGAAAAGGAACTGGTGTTTTACGTTTTGGAATTAATAAATATCTTGAAAAAAATAAACTAGTTAAAGAAAAAAGATCCGGAAATGATAAAGAAGGCGGATTTGGAGTAACAATTGTAAAAATATAATAGGAGAAATATGATTAATTTTAAAGATGAAATAGCTGATATTTTATTTAAAGAAAATATTGAAATCAGTAAAGAAAAAATAAAAGAGCTGATAGAAATCCCAAAAAATACTGAAATGGGAGATTTTTCGTTTCCTTGTTTTATTTTAGCAAAGAGCATGAGAAAAAATCCTGCTGTAATTGCAGAAGAAATAGCAAAAAATTTAAATAGTGACTTATTTGAAAAAATAAATAGCTTAAATGCGTATATTAATTTTTTTATAAATAAAAAATTTTTCATAAATGATTGCTTAAATGATGTGATTGTTCAAAAAGAAAAATATGGCTCACAAACATTAGGAAGTGGAAAAAATATTATAGTTGAATATTCATCTCCAAATATAGCAAAGCCATTTCATATAGGTCATATAAGAACTACATTAATTGGAGATTCAATAAAAAGAATATATAAATTTTTAGGATTTAATGTTACAGGAATAAATTACATTGGAGATTATGGAACGCAATTTGGTGTAATGATTGCAGCCTATAGGCTTTGGGGTGATGATGAAAAGATCAAGAAAAATCCTATAAAAGAACTAATGAATTTATATGTAAAATATAATAAAGAATCAGAAAATAATCCAGAAATGATGGATGTTGCAAGAGATAATTTTAATAAGTTGGAAAATGGCTCTGAAGAAGAAATCAAAATTTGGCAGTGGATGAAACAAATTTCATTGGAAGAATTTGATAGAGTTTATAAAATGCTCGGAATAGAATTTGATAACTATAATGGAGAATATTACAATTCTAAACGGATAAATGATGTAATTGAAGAACTAAGAGATAAGAACCTTCTTACAAAAAGTCAGGGAGCAGAAATTGTAGATTTGTCTAAATTTAATATACCATCTGTAATTATAATTAAATCAAATGGATCAAGCACATATTTAGCTAGAGATTTGGCAACTGCAGAACATAGAAAAATTGATTATGATTTTAATAAAAATATATATGTTGTAGCAAGTCAACAGGATTTACATTTTATTCAAATGAAAAAAATACTAAACTTAATGGGATATGATTGGGCGGACGATTGCATTCATGTAAATTTTGGAATGGTAAGTTTAAAAGACGGTGCAATGTCAACTAGAAAAGGAAGAGTAGTTTTCTTAGAAGATGTTATTAATAAATCAATTGAAAAAACGGAAAACCTGATATCTGAGAAAAATCCAAATTTAGAAAATAAAGAAGAAATAGCTAAAAAAGTTGGAATTGGTGCAATAAAATTTCAAGAACTTTATAATTCAAGAATTAAAGATTACACATTTGACTGGGATGAAGTTTTAAATTTTGATGGAGAAACAGGGCCATATGTTCAATACACATATGCAAGATCAAGGTCAATTTTAAGAAAAGGAAATTTTAAAGAGACTTCTATTGATAAATTTGAAAATTTAAATACAGATATAGAATTTGAACTAACAAAGAGCATAAATAATTTTAAAGATTCTATTGAAAAAGCTATGTTAAAAAATGAACCATCCATAATTTCTAGAAATATTATGGAAATAGCAAAACTTTTTAATAAATATTATAATTCTGTTCCAATTTTAGTTGATGATGAAATTTTAAAGAAAGAAAGAATGTCATTAGTTTATGCAAGTAGTATTGTAATAAAAATCGGTCTTAATTTACTTGGCATAGACACAGTGGAGAAAATGTAATGGATAAAATTAAAGATTTTCTTTTAGTTTCAAAAGACGCTGTTAAATTAACTTTTAACAGCGTCAAAAAAGCAAACTATCTATTTATTTTTTTAATTATTTACAATATCTATAACGTAATTGATTATTTTTTTGTAAAATCTTTTTTCGCAGGGATTCTATAGTATTTTGCTTTAATTTTTATTTTTTGTTTTATTGTAAATATCCTAAATTCTATAGTAAATTATGATGTATCTGGGAAAAATGATATTACAAATTCAATAAGCAGATATTACAGTCCAGTAATAAATTCTGTTTTTACAGTTTATATAATAAAATATTTAATTAACTACACAACATCAGTGTTAAATATAACTTTAATTTCAGAAATAATAATATATGTTATATTTCAAATAATAATTTCTTCAATTCTAGAACTTATATATATAGATGAATATTATGGTTTTGATATAATTATTGAAAGCATAAGATTTATTTATAAAAACATTTTAATATGGCTTGTAGACATAATTCCATTTATAATAATAAATGAAATATTAAAAAATAAATTATTTTTTCTTTTTTTAACCCAACAAAAAGTAAATTCAATTATAATAATTTTAATATTAGCAGGTTTCCATACAATTTATCTAATCTTTAAAGGTAATTTATTTAAAATTTTAAAAACAAGTTCATTTAGGAAAAGACAATTTGAAAGAGGATTTAAGTTCTAATGACACAATTAGATAAATTTTTTAAACAATTTACAAATAATTTAGTTTATATAGATATAAAGAAAGAATCAGAAATAGAAGCATTAAAGGGATTGACAGTTCCAATTTATACAAAAGACTTAACTGAACAAATAATATCAGGAGATGCAGCAAATTCAATAAAAATTGATTTAATATTTGAAGGAATGTTGGTAAATATTGCACTTGATTGGGAATTCCCATATACAAAAGAGTATCTGAATGTTCTTAATAATAGTTTAAAAGATCCTACAAAATTTGCTACAACTCAGGCACTTAAAATTTATAAAAAAGATTTTGATAAAGCATTATTTTTATTTAGAGCAGGAAATATAATAAATCCATTTGATAATTACACAGCCTATTGCTATGCAAAATTTTTATGGAATAGGTCAGTGAATGAAAAAGAATATCAAAAAGAAATGCTTAAAGAATCAATAAGAATTTTACAAGAAATATTAAGCAGAGATGAAAATTTTTCTTCTGCTTATTTTGAGTTAGGTAATATATATAAAAATATGGGTCAATTTGTGAAAGCAAGAAATTACTTTAATACAGCACTTCATAAAGAAAATAATGAATTATATAAACAAGAAATAAGAGAAAATCTTGAATACATTGAAGATGACGCAGAAATAGAAGAATCTAAAGAATTAATAGAAAAAAGTAATAATGAAAAAGCAATAAAAAAATTGAGTTCAGTAATTTCAAAATCAAAAAGACATGATGCTTATTATTTATTAGCGGTTGCTTATCAAAATGTTGAAAATTATAAAAAAGCATCTGAAAATTTTAAAAATTCTTTAGATTCAGGTGGTGAAAGTAAAGAATTATATAATGACTATGCAATAAGTGAATATATGCTAAAAAATACAGATAATGCAATTAAATTATTAGAGTTAGGGCTAAATAAATATGAAGATGATCCAAGAATGCTTTACAATAAAATTCAATTATTGGTAATGACAGGAAATTTAAAAGAAGCAAAAGATGATATCAATAGGCTTTTAAGCTATGATGATATATCAGACGAACTATTCAACAACCTTATGATAATAAAAGAAACATATAATTTATAAAAAAATTTGACAAAATAAAAAAAGGGAAGTATCTTTAAGAGGTAATCACATCGAAAAAGAAGTCGAAAGTAAAGAAAAAATAAAAAAAAGTAAAAAAAAATTTGACAGAGAAAAAACGGTGTGGTATACTTTAGAAGTCAATCAAGAGTTGACAGAAATGAACCTAAAAAAATAAATAAAACAATGACTTTGAGTAATCAAAATGAATCGTCAGAATCAAACAAACTAAAA
>JALEKO010000011.1 GCA_022769085.1 Peptoniphilaceae bacterium | reverse complement strand
AAAATTATATGAAAAGTATGATATGATTTATAATTCAGACCTTTTGATAATTGATGATTTAGGAAGTGAAAATACGGCAGGATTAGATAATGCAAATTTACTTGATGTAATAAATAGTAGAAATATTGATGAAAAACCAATTATTTATTCATCAAACTATTCTCTTGAAAAAATAAGAGAAATTTATGGAGATAGAATTTTCTCAAGAATAAGAGGAAATTGTCTTCCAATTCATATATTTGGAGAAGATTTAAGAGTAAGATGAATTATTTTTTAAGTTCAAAAAATTGTTTTAACATATATAAATGTGCAACAGAAAAATATTTAATTAGTGAATTTGCTATTTTAGAACAAATGGCAATAGCAATTTTAAAAAATATAGATTTAAAACATAGACAGACATTTGCAGTAATTTGTGGCAAGGGATTTAATGGCGCAATTGGGCTTACTTTGTCAAAATTACTTATAGCTAATGGGAAAATAGTTGATATTTATCTATTAAATTTAAAAGAATATGAATTTGAAAGTTTTAATACTATTCTTAAAACTTTAAAAAAGCTTACAAATACAATATACGAAGTTGAAACAATTGAAGAAATGAGTTTTTTTCAAAATAACCTAAATAAAGTAAATACAATAATAGATGCAATAGTAGGTGTTGAAATAAAATATGATATCGATAAGGTTGCATCATATGTAATTGATTTTATAAATCAAAAGACAACTTATAAAATATCTATAGATATACCTTCTGGCATGAATCCAGATAGTGGAAAAACAATGGGGTTTTCAGTAGATAGTGATATTGTAATAACTTATGAAGCCTTTAAAGAAGGAATGAAAAATTCATATATAAAATCAAAAACAATAATAGAAAAAATTGGAATACCAAAAAAAATAATATTTGAATGCATTTAAAAAGGCAAGTATTACTTGCTTTTTTAAATGCAAAGATTATAATAAAAAGGGAGGGAGTAAATTGAAAAATAGAATTAAAGAATTGAGAAAAAAGAGAAAGTTAACTCAAAAAGAGCTTGCAAAACGTTTAAATGTCACAAGGCAATGGATAAGCTCTTTAGAAAGACAACATGAAATCCCTTCTTTAAAATTGGCTAATGAGTTGGCTATGGCTTTAGAAACTTCAATTTATAATCTATTTGATCTTGAATCAAATAAATATCAAAATAAAAATTTTTGATTTTTAGATTAAATTAGACTCTATGAAGAATACTTAATTTTTTAATTAAAAACAAAACTTTAAAGTTAATTGAAAGATCTTTCGATAAAAATATCATCAAGTTTTATTTTGTGTGCTATTTATTGATTGGAGGTCAAATATGTATTATAGTAATGGAAATTATGAAGCATTTGCAAGAGCCAAGAAACCAGAAGGAGTTGAAGATAAGTCTGCTTATATAGTTGGTTCAGGTCTTGCTGGTCTATCTGCCGCTGTATTTTTTAATTCGTGATGCTCAAATGGAAGGTAAAAATATCCATATATATGAAGAGCTTCCTTTAGCAGGAGGGTCTCTTGATGGAGAAGAAAAACCTTTAAGAGGATTTGTAGTTCGTGGTGGTAGAGAAATGGAAGATCATTTTGAATGCATGTGGGATATGTATCGTTCAATTCCATCATTAGAAATAGAAGGAGCATCATACTTAGATGAGTATTACTGGCTTGATAAAGAGGATCCAAATTCGTCTAATTGTAGATTGATCCATAATAGAGGAGAAAGAACAGAAGATGATGGAAAATTTACTTTAGGAAATAATCAAAAAGAAATAGTGGATTTGTTAATGATTCCAGAAGATAAACTTAAAGATAAAACAATAGCGGATGTATTTTCACAAGATTTCTTTAAAAGTAATTTTTGGTATTACTGGTCAACAATGTTTGCATTTGAAACTTGGCATTCAGCTGTAGAAATGAGAAGATATTTGGCTAGATTTGTTCATCATATTGATGGCCTTGCAGATTTTTCGGCACTTAAATTTAACAAATATAACCAATATGATTCTATGGTAAAACCACTTTTAGCTTATCTAAAAGATAATGGTGTAGATTTTATTTATAATACAGTAGTTACTGATATTAAAGTAGATGTTAAAGACGATAAAAAAATTGCAAAACAAATCATCCTGTCTAAAGATGGTGATGAAAAGACAATTGATATTACAGAAAATGATTTTGTTTTTGTAACGAACGGTTCTATAACAGAAAGTTCAACTTATGGTACTCATGATACTCCTGCAAAAATCACTAAAGATTTGGGTGGGTCATGGAGATTATGGGAAAGTTTAGCTAACCAATCTGAAGATTTTGGTCATCCTGATGTTTTTTGTAAAAATTTACCTGAGAAGTCATGGTTTGTATCGGCAACAGCTACTCTTAAGACAAAAGATTTAGAATCATATATTGAAAATCTTACAAAACGTGATTTATATGATGGAAAAGTAAATACAGGCGGAATTATTACAATAATAGATTCTAATTGGATGATGAGCTTTACAATTCATAGACAACCTCATTTTAAAACACAAAAAGAAAATGAAATTGTAGTATGGATTTATGGATTATATTCTGGTATTGAAGGAAACTATATTAAAAAGAAAATAGAAGATTGCTCAGGTAGAGAAATCACAGAGGAATGGTTATATCATTTAGGTGTTCCTTGTGAAAAGATAGAAGAATTATCAAATAAAGATAAGATAAATACAGTACCTGTATATATGCCTTTTATCACAAGTTACTTTATGCCACGTTTAAAAGGTGATAGACCTGATGTTGTTCCTAAAGGATCTGTAAATCTTGCTTTCATAGGAAATTTTGCTGAATCACCATCAAGGGATGTAGTATTTACTACTGAGTATTCAGTAAGGACAGCAATGGAAGCAGTTTATATGCTTTTAAATGTTGATCGTGGAATTCCTGAAGTTTTTGCTTCAGTATATGATATAAGAGTTCTTTTATCTTCCCTTTATGAACTTAGTGATAAGAAGAAATTAGAAGAAATGAATTTACCTATTTTAAAAATATTACAGAAACTTGCACTAAAGAAAGTAAGAGGAACTTATATTGAAGAACTATTAAAAGAAAAAAATTTGTTATAAAAATAATCTCATGTTGTTTGTAAACAACATGAGATTATTAGTTTTAAAAATCTTTTTTTCTATAAATTTTTTCAGAAATTTCAATTGAAGTTTTAATAATTATAAAGGATATTATTAATACTGTTAGAATGCTTATTAGTATATGATTATTAATTAATATGAACAAATCAATTATAAAATTTTTTCCTAAAAATATTATAATTCCAATCATAATAAATGTTATGAAATAAATTATTCTTACTTTATAATATCCATATTTGAAAAGTAGTGGATATTGTATAGAAATTATAAATAAATATATTAATAGGTAAAATGGCAAAATTTTTAATATTTCAATAACTTTAATATTTTTTGATAAAAGCATCGAAATAAAAGCAAAAATTATTGTAAAAATTATTCCTATTATAAAAACAAATACCGAAAATATGTATCTTCCAATTACAACTTTTTTACTTTTAATGCCAAAAATTCTATATAGATTGTCAATTCCCTTTGTATTTCCAATCAAAAATGGATATGATGAATAAATCATAGAAAAAATCATTGGCATGGTTACTGCAATTATTGGATTTTTAGTTATAAAAAAATAAAAACCATATAAAAATAATATTATTATTAAATTTTTAATTGTAAAGTATGGTAGTATAGAAATTATATCAAGTTTAATTATTTTTTTTATATCGTTCATTTTTATCTCCCAAAAAGTACCATTATTTCATTTATATTTGGTTTTTCAACAATAAGTTCATCTGAAATTACTTTTTTATCAATATTTTTAACAAGTACTTCAAATGAAATTGAGTTTATTTTTTTTCCTAGAATTTCAAAATCACTTAAAAAATTTATTTTTTCTTTTTCACCTTTTATTATTAAATATTTATTTAAAAACTCATCTTTTGTACAATTTTCAATTATTTTTCCATTGTCAATAAATATAATGTAATCTGAAATTTTCTCTAAATCTTCTGTAATATGTGTTGAAAATAAAACGGTATTTTCTTCATTTTCTACAAAATCTTTTAGTATATCTGTAAGTTCATCTCGCATACTTGGGTCAAGACCACTTGTTGGTTCATCTAGTATTAATAGATTTGCATTATGAGATAATGCAATTGAAAGCATTAATTTAATATTCATTCCTCTTGAAAGTTCGCTAACTTTCTTTTTAGTATCAATGGAAAATTTTTTTAAATAATTAAAAAATAAATTTTCGTTCCAATTTTCATATCCTAATTTCATAGCTTCATTTACAAGTTTAATTGACCAATCTTTTCCTAAAAAAGAATCGTCCATTATTATTCCGACATTTTGTATGTAATTAGAATTTTTTATATTTTTTTCATCTATTAAAATTTCACCATCATAATTTATTAAGGAAAGAAGAGCTTTTATGGTTGTAGTTTTTCCCATTCCATTTTTTCCTATAAAGCCTGTAATAAACCCTTTTTTTATATTAAAAGTATTTTTTCCCAAAATAAAGTTGTCATATTTTTTTTCTAAATTTCTAACTTTAATTTTTTCTGTCATGCTAATCTCCTTCATTAAAAAGAATTTCAATTAAATTTAAAAATGTTTTTTTATCAATATTTAATTTATAAGATAAGTTTATGGCTTGCTGTAAATGATTTTCCAATTTTTTTTGCAATTCCTCTTTTTTTATTTCATTGCTTTTATTTGCCACAAAAGTTCCAAGCCCTTGTTTTGTTTGTACAAAACCTTCATCTTCCAATTCATCGTATGCTTTTTTAACTGTTAGTATGCTTACTTTTAAATCTTTAGAAAGTGTTCTAAATGACGGAAGTTTATCACCAAATGATAAATTGTTTTCTAAAATATTTTCTTTTATAGCATTTTTTATTTGCTCATAAAGTGGAATTGCAGATTTATTCGATAAAATAATTTTCACTTATTAACCCCTCTTATATAACACTATATAACATCATATAACACTTGTCAAAATTTTTAATTGTTTTTTAGAAAAAGTATAATATTTTTATGAAAATACTATTTCAATTATATTTAAGTTTTTTTAAAATTGGTCTTTTTACATTTGGTGGAGGCTATGCAATGCTTCCTATAATTGAAGAGGAACTTGTATCAAAAAGAAAATGGCTAAAAAAAGATGAAATACTTGATTTTTATGCCATAGGGCAAGTTACTCCAGGGATTATTGCAATAAATACATCAACTTTTTGTGGATATTATAAAAAGGGAATAGCTGGAGCAATAATTTCTACTTTGGGTTTTATCACACCTTCGATTTTTATTATTACTATTATTTCAAAATTCATTTCAAAGTTTTTGGAATATTCATTTGTTCAAAATGCTTTTTCAGGTATTAGAATTGTAGTGTGTGTACTTGTTATAAAAACAGTTTTTAACATTGTAAAAGAGAATGCATCGAAAAAAATTACTTTTTTTGTTTTCTTATTTTCTTTCATATTAGTAGCTGTTTTTGCAATTTCTCCTGTAATAATTGTAATAGGAATTAGCGTTTTTGCGTATTTGTTGGGGAGAAAAAATGATATATCTAATTTATGAGTTTATGAAAGCGGGTCTTTTTGCAATAGGTGGAGGTCTTGCAACAATACCTTTTTTACAAGTGATAGCTGAAAAATATGATTGGTTTACATCATCTGAACTTTTGGATATGATTGCCATTTCAGAGTCAACGCCTGGTGCAATAGGAATAAATATGGCAACTTTTGCAGGCAATAGAGCATTTGGAATTGTTGGAGGAATTATTTCTACAATATCTTTAGTTTTTCCATCAATTATAATAATTATTTTGATTTCTAAAGAAATGAAAAAATTTAAAGATTCAAAGATTGTAAAAGATATTTTTTATTTATTAAGACCAACTTCTGCAGGGCTTATACTTGGAGCAATGAGTCCTGTTATGTTTAATAGCCTTTTTAATTTAAATTATATAAATGAGAATTTTTTAAATTTTTTAAAATTTAAAAATGACTTAATATTTATACTACTTTTAATTTCAATATTTAAATTAAAAAAAGTAAACCCAATTATTATGATATTAGTAGGGGCATTTTTAGGAATTATATTTAAACTTTAAAGAAACGAGGAAAATATGGAAGATTTATTAAAAGATTTTAGATTGTTTTTAGATAGAAGCGTGTGTAATTATTTTGCAATTGAAGAAAGTGTAAAAAGACTTGAAAAAGCAAATTTTATTCATTTAAAAGAAAATGAAAGATGGAAGTTGAAGAAAAATGAAAAGTACTTTCTAACAAGAGATAATAGATCAATAATAGCTTTTACAACGGGAAATGATTTAAAAGAAGGATTTAGAATAATTGCATCTCATAGTGATTCTCCCACATTTAAAGTAAAAAGAAACCCAGAAATTATAGAAGATGGTTTTTTAAAATTGAATGTAGAGTCTTATGGGGGAATGATAGTTTCATCTTGGTTTGACAGAACTTTGTCTCTTGCTGGAGAAATTTCATACAATGAAAATGGAAAAATAAAAACAAAACTTGTTAATATAGATAAAGACTTACTTTCAATTTTAAACCTTGCAATTCATATAAATCGTGAAATAAATAATGGATATTCTTATAATATACAAAAAGAACTTTTACCTATTGTAAATGTTGTAGATGAAAAAGTTGAAAAAGGAATTTTTTTAAATATTCTTTCAAAAGAAACGAAAGTTTCAAAAGAAAATATTTTAGATTTTGATTTAAATTTATATGACAGACAAAAATCATCTATAATTGGCGATATGATTCAAAGTGGAAGACTTGATAATCTTGAGATGGCTCATGCATCACTTTGTGCAATAATTGAAAGTGATGTTAATAAATTTAATTTAATGATAATAAATGACAATGAAGAAATAGGTTCTATGACAAGAAGAGGAGCAAATAGCACATTTTTAAGTGATACATTAAAGAGAATTTATAAAAATTTAGGTTATGATTTTGAAGATTTTCAAATATCACTTTCCAATTCGTTTATGATTTCTGCAGACAGTGCTCATTCAATTCACCCAAATTATACAGAAAAATTTGATCCAACAAATAGGGTAAAAATGGGTGAAGGACTTGTAATAAAAATAGATTCACAAGGAGCATATACATCAGATATCGAAGGAATTTCATTTATAAAAAAATTAGCAAAAGACTTAGGGTTAAATATACAAACATTTTATAATCGTTCTGACCAAAGAGGAGGTTCAACACTTGGGCCAATTACAGCATCAAAAATTGCAATAAAGTCAGTAGATGTTGGAAATGCAATAATGTCTATGCACTCTATAAGAGAAATGGCATCATTAAAAGATCACTTAAATGCATATAAAATTTTTAAAAGATTTTATAATTAAAAAGGTTGATATTTATTATCAACCTTTTTAATATATATATTTTCTTATCTTTGAAGGGTTTATACCTTTTTTTCTTTTAAAAAGTCTACAAAAACCAGAGAAAGATTTATATCCTGTAAATTTACATATTTCTTTTATAGATTTTTCTGTGGTAAGTATTTTATATTCTGCATAATTTATTTTTACATCTTGTAAAAATGAGTTTAAATTCATTCCAGTACATGTTTTAAAACATTCTGAAAATTTTGTTCTACCCATATAATTTAAAAGACACATTTCATTTAAACAGATTTTTTTATTATAATTTTTATATATGTATTTCAATGAGTTTTCCATTTCAGAAATTTTATTTTCATCTTCTTTTTTTATTATGTTTAAGATTTCTTCTGTAATATTGCAGAATTCTTTATATGTTAAAGTTTTATACATTATTTTATCAAAAAACCTGGAAAAATAAATATATAAATTATTGATGTCAATATTTCTTCTTGGTTCATTTTTATAAAAAATTTCAAGTGAAATGAATTTTTTGTTTTTTTCAAAGCTTATTGTATCGTCACTTAAAATTTTTGATTCAAAAAATTTTTCACTTTCATTTACTTTGGAGATTAAAATATCTAATTTTTTGTTTTTACAAATTTTTGATTTTCTATTTCTAATAAAAGAAGTATTAAAAAAATCCATTATAAATTCATCGGAAATTACTCTAAAAATAAATCCGTTAAAAATTTTTTCGTTGTAAAAAATAAAAAAATGGTTTGTAAGTTCAATTTTGTTTAAATTTTTAAAAGTATTTAATATCATATAAACATAATATCAAAAATGATATTCAATATCAAATGTTTTTTATATTTTAAAATATTTGTTCAAAATTAGGGAAAATTTAAAGGTATGAAAATTTTTAATGTTACAAAATACCGCATATCATTAGAATTCTTGAAAAGAAAGATTAAATGATATAGAATATCAATGATAACAGTTATCGATACCTTCAATCGGAGGGAAAATGAATAATAATTTTAGACAAACTCTGTTTAGTCAGTCTTCTGAAACTTTAGCCGGAATAAAACCTTCCAATTTATTTTCTACTGCTAAAACTTTTGCTGATGACAAATACCTTTTAAATATACTCCATAATAATAACATAGAAGTAAAAGTTTTAAATGAAAATAAGCTTTCTTCACTGATATTGATATACAACAGAGAACTTTTGACAAAAATTTTGGAGGATAATGAAGTAAAAGAAATTTTGTGGGAATTTGGATATAAAAATTTTTCATGTGAAAAAATTTTAAATAAATTATCACAAAAATTTAATTCTGACTCTTTTCCACACGAAATTGGGCTTTTACTAGGATATCCTCCAGAAGATGTCAAAAGCTTTATCAAAAATGAGGGTAAAGAATGTAAGCACTGTAAACTTTGGAAAGTTTATTCAAAAGAAGATAGTGCAAGATTTAAAATGAATGAATATTACAAATGTAGAGAATGTTTTAAAAATTTATATAAAAAAAACAGCGATGTTTCAAAGATAATTAAATACTATAAAAATGAGAAAGTAAAATACGATTTTTTAAATGATTTCAATGGAATTTATTAAAAATAATATATTTTGGAGGATGATATGAGTAAAATAGCGGTTGTATACTGGTCTTCTACAGGAAATACAGAAAAAATGGCAAAAACAATAACAGAAAGTGCAAAAAACAGCGGAGCTGATGTTGATGAATTTTTTGTAGATGAATTTAATGCAGATCTTGTTTCAAATTATGATAAAATAGCTTTTGGTTGTCCTGCAATGGGAAATGACGAGCTTGAAGAGACAAGTTTTGAACCAGTTTTTACAGAATGTGAAAAAGTCTTAGGTAAAAAACCTATTGCAATTTTTGGTTCATATGAATGGTACGAAGGAGGATGGATAGAAAATTGGGAAGATAGATGTAGGGCAAGTGGTCTTAATTTAGCGTTTGACCCTATAAAAGCATATGACTATCCTGATGATGAAGCTTTAGAAAATTGTAAAAAATTAGGAGAAGAGTTAGCGAAGTAAATATATATTAAAATAATCCTTAAACATAATTGTCATTTAAACTTAAAATTTAAACTACTTATAAATTAAAATTTTAAAATAGCCTTGAAATTTTTTAATATTTCAAGGCTATTTTTTTAAATTTTTTTATTCAACAGTAACGCTTTTTGCTAAATTTCTTGGTTTATCTACATCAAGACCTTTATTTTTAGATGTATAATATGCTAATAGTTGCTCTACTATTACCGAAAAGATAGGATAAAATATATCTATTGTTTTTGGTAGTACAAATGACATATTAGATACTTCTTCAATTTTTTTTGATTTTTCTGTACAAATTGAAAAAACAAAAGCACCTCTTGCTGAAACTTCTTCAACATTTGAAACCATTTTATCGGTTAATTTTTCATCTGTTGAAATAGCAACTATTGGGGTATCTTTTTCAATTAAAGCTATAGTTCCATGTTTTAATTCTCCTGCAGGAAAGCTTTCTGCATGAATATATGAAATTTCTTTTAATTTTAAAGCTCCTTCTTTTGCACTAAAATAATCAAGACCTCTTCCAAGATAAAATATATGATTTTTATTTTTTATTATATTTGAAAAATCTTCTATTATACTTTTTTTATTTAAGATGATTTCAATTTTTTCAGGGATACTTTTTAGCTCTTTTAATATATTTTCAATTTCTTTTTTTTCTATTTTCCCAAATTTGTATGCAAAATCAAGTGCAAAAAGTTCGGTTATAAGAATTTGTGCACTATAAGCTTTTGTAGATGCAACAGCTATTTCATTTCCTGCATTTATAAATAAAGTTTTATCAGCTTCCCTTGCTATTGAAGATCCATAAACATTTACTATTGCTAAAGTTTTTGCATTATATTTTTTTGCATTTCTAAGTACTGCAAGAGTATCTGCAGTTTCTCCAGACTGGCTTATTAAAATAACAAGAGATTTTTCATCTAAAAAATTAATTTTATATCTAAATTCGCTTGCAATATCACATATTACAGGAATTTTTGCATATTTTTCAAAAACATATGAAGAAACAACACCAGCATTATAAGCACTTCCACATGCAACAATATAAATTTTGTTGAAATTTTTAATTTCATCTTTACTAAAACTATTTTTAAGATCAATTGAAAAATTATTTATATACGATTTTATATTTTTTCTAATTACATCGGGTTGCTCATATATTTCCTTTTGCATAAAGAAATCATAGCCTTCTTTTGAAGGGCTACTTAATTCAATATCAATTCTTTCAATTTCTCTTTCAACTTTTTTTCTATTGTTATAAATTGAATAATTTTTTTTAATATCAACTATATCCATATTTTTAAGATATATTACATTCTTTGTAAGATGAGCAATTGAAGAAACATCACTTGAAAGTATAAATTCATTTTCACCAATTCCAAGTATTAATGGCGATTCATTTCTTACTGCAATTAACCTGTTCTCATCATTTGAAATTATTCCAAGTGCAAAAGATCCCTTTAAAAGTTCTACACTTTTAAAAACAGCATCAAGTAAATCATCTTTATAAAAATAAGAAATTAAATTTGATACAACTTCAGTGTCTGTTGATGATTTAAATTCAAAGCCTTTTTCTTTTAAAAATTTTTTTAATTCAGAGTAGTTTTCTATTATTCCATTGTGAACAACTGAAATTCTACCATCATAAGAAACATGTGGATGAGCATTTATATCGTCTGCTTTTCCGTGAGTTGCCCATCTTATATGTCCAATTCCAATATTTGAATTTAATTTTTTATTTTTTAACAAAAAATTAAGTTCATCAAGTTTTCCAGCTTTTTTATATGTTTTTAGCTTACCATTAACTAAAACCGAAATACCAGAAGAGTCATATCCTCTGTATTCAAGCGATTTAAGCCCTTCTAAAATTATTTCTTTTGCATTCCTTTTTCCCATGTAGCATACTATTCCACACATACTACCTCCCAAAAATATTTAATTTTTGAGCATGACTTCATTTTTTTTGTATAAGTGATTTCTCACTTTTTTTGTAAAATGTTTAGGCTGTCAACCTATGGAGCATCCGCCGAATTTTTCGATAACTCCATTCCTCGTCACCCTAAAAGGGCCAGGCGCTTATAATATTTTTTGCTCAAATATTATTTTATCTTTAAATATATAAAAAATAAAGAAAATAAAAATTTGAAAAATTAAAATGACTGTAGAATTTCTACAGCCATTTTAAAAAAATTTTTTTATACTAATTTAATTCAAGATCTTTTTCGCTTTCCCAAAGACCGTGAATATTGCAGTAGCTTATTGCAAAAAGTTTTCCGCCTTTTTCAGTTTTAAAAACTGATTTTGCAACAGGCTTTGTAAATACTCCGCCTTCACCATGAGCTTTAAATTCATAGTCTGCTATTTCTACAGGGAATTTTTCTCCTTCAGCTAAAAAGAATAATTTTATCCATGAAATATGATGTTCAAGTGTGTTTGGATGTTCAATTTCTTTTCCTACACTTGCTTTAACTTTTACAAATCCGTCTTCTGTAAGTTTATATTCTATTTCTGGAACATGTTTTTCGCTTTTCCAATCTCCAGATTGAAT
Organism: Peptoniphilaceae bacterium; assembly: GCA_022769085.1. Classification (GTDB taxonomy): domain Bacteria; phylum Bacillota; class Clostridia; order Tissierellales; family Peptoniphilaceae; genus JALEKO01. Next base: position 17,648 of record JALEKO010000011.1, on the reverse strand, counting down.
TGTATTTGATAACATTTAAATACCTCCTAAATTTTTGTTACTATAAAGTTATACCCTTAATGTAAATAAAGAAACATAAATATATAAATTATAAAGCTATTTCTAAAGCATTCTTTATTATTTCCATTTTTATTTCTTTATAATTTACTAATTCTCCGTCAATGTTTCCAAATTGTTCGCTTTCAAATGAAATTTTTAATTTATTAAAATTTCCATATATTATATTTTTATCTGAAAGTTGTTTTCCAAGAAAAACTTTAATATACATAATAATATTTTTTAATGCACCCGAATTTTTAGCAATCAAAAAATCTCCAACTCCATCAGAAGAATTTGAATTTATTAAAGCTTTAAATCCTCCTCCTATGGAAGATCCGTTTCCAGCAATAATTGAAGTGATATTAAAATTCCCTAAAAAATCATCATCTACATAAATTTTTGATTCCATATTAAAGTTTTTGAAAATAGACTTAAATGCACCGTAAAAAAAACTTAAATTTACATTTTTAGGATGCTTTTCTTTAAATTTAAAGCTTTCTATTAAAACTTTCGTTTCAAGACCAAAACTTGAAATATTTAAACAATATGAATTATTTACTTTCATTATATCAACTTTTTTAAATTCTGGATTTTGAGTTTTTTTGATTATTTCTTGAATGTCAAAGTATTTATAAAAACATCTTGCATAGTCGTTACCATTTCCTATTGGTATTATTCCAATTTTACAATTTGATGGGTAAATTGCATTTAAACATTCATTTAACGCACCATCACCACCTGCAATATAAATAATTCCATTGTTATTTATTTTTTTAAAATTTGAAGATATATCATATATGGAATTTTCGTTTTTAGTTAAAATTATTTCTCCATCAGCGTATTTTTTTAAAACTTCTAAAAAATTTTCATTAAAATTAGAAGATTTTGTAGAAACCAGATATAGTTTTTTCATAAATAAAATTATACTTTTTATAAAAAAATTTAAAATTTTATTTTCTAAACAGTATTATATATAAAAATTAAAAAAATATGTTAAACTTATATATAATGAAAAAAATTGTCAATTGAAGTCTTTAAAATTGCATGTAAAATAGTATACTATAAAAGAAATGTATTCAATAGAAGTAAGAACATCATTTGGTCTTGAAGCTCTTGTAAAAAGACAGATTTTATCTTTAGGATATGATGATTTATCTGTTAATGATGGCAAAATAAGTCTAATGGGTGATTCTAAAACAATAGCAAAATTAAATATAAATCTTGGAAGTGCAGACAGAGTTTATATAAAACTTAAAGAATTTAAAGCAACCGATTTTGATATGTTATTTGACAATATTTACAAAATCGAACGGGGAGATTTAATTTCTAAATATGGAAATTTCATAGTGAATGCTTCATCTTTTAAATCTAAACTGCATTCAATTCCTGCAATACAAAAAATTTCTGAGAAAGCAATAATAAAAAAATTGCAAGTGAAATATAAAATATCTTTTTTTGAAAAAACATCAGAACGATATAAAATTGAAGTGTCTATAAATGAAAATATGGTTTTTGTATATTTAGACACCTCAGGAGATGGACTTCATAAAAGAGGATATAGGCAGGGAAGTGTTAAAGCACCAATAAGAGAAAATTTAGCATATTCTCTTGTGGATTTAAGTTTCTACAACTCTGAAAGATTTTTGTTTGACCCATTTTGTGGATCTGGAACAATACTTATAGAAGCTGCTAGAAAAGCTAGAAATATACCTTCAGGAATTGATAGAGATTTTGACTTTATTAAATTTAAATTTTTTGATGAAACAGTATTTCAAGAAGAAAAAAAAGATGCACTTTCAAAAATTGATTTTGATAAAAAATTAAATATAACGGGTTGTGACATATCAAAAAAAGCAATTGAGCTTGCAAAAGCAAATGCACTTAATGCAGGCGTTGAAGAAGACATAAAATTTGTAAATTCAGATTTTAAGAATTATAATCTTAACGAAAAATATGGTATTGTAATTACTAATCCACCTTATGGAAATAGACTTTCATGGACGGATTTAAATGAGCTTTATGAAAATTTTAATAAAAAATTTTCAAAACTTGATACATACAGTTTTTATGTCATAACTTCTGATGAAAAATTTGATCATATATTCAAAAGAAAACTTGACAGAAAAAGAAAACTGTATAATGGAAATATTAAAACATATTATTATCAATATTATGGTAAAAAACCAAAATAGAGTATGTTTCTAAAGACAGGAGGGTTATTATAAAAAAGAGAAATAAAGTACTTTTAGGTATGGGAATTGCACTTTTGGGTGTTTATGCTGGTGGAGTAGGTGCTTTTTCATATTTTACTTTACCTAATACCTATGTTAATGATTACGACCAGTCATTTAAACCAAGATCAACGCTTTTAGCCCAAGAGTGGCAAGACTTTGATATTGTGGCAAAAGGAAGAAATGACAAGATGATATCTTTCAATACAAAAGATATAAACTATGAAGAGAGTGTTTCAAAAAATGCATCGCTTGATCAGAATCCTTTTATTTGGCCTTTGGCATTTTTTAATAGAGATGATTTTGAAATCGACTACAAAGTTGCATACAATAAGGAAAAACTTGATAATGTTATTGAAAGTTCACAGCTTATGAAAGATGTTACAGATCCTGTCGATGCAAAAATATTTATGGGTGATGAAGGAAAGTATGTAATTAAAAAAGAGACTGAAGGAGATAAAATAGCTAAAAAAGAATTAAAAAAGACTTTAATTCATTTTTTAACAAATCATCAAGAGAAAGTTAAACTTTCAGATAAAGACTATGTTCATCCATCAGTTAGATATAACGATGAAGATTTAAATCTTGCAAAAAATAAAGCAAATGAGCTTGCATCATTAGATATTAAATATGCTTTAGGAAAATATAAAACTTACGAACTTACTGGTACAAAACTCATGAAACTTTTCGATTGGAACGGAGAGAATTTTGTAGTAAATAAAGGTAAAGTTGAAGACTATTTTACAAAAATGGCAGATGAAACAGATACTTATGGAACAGTTAGAAAATTTAATGCCACAGGAATTGGAGAAATTGAAGTAAATCCAGGGTTATATGGATGGAAAATTGATGTTGAACAGTCTACTGATGATTTTGATGAAATAGTTAAGGCTGATAAAAGCGGAACTTATGAGCCTTCATATGCAGATACCGCACTAATTAGAGATAAAAATAATAATGATATAGGAAATACTTATATTGAAGTTGATTTATCAAGACAATACATGCGGTATTATCAAGACGGTGAATTATTAATGGAAACATATATAGTTTCTGGAAATACTGGAATGGGATCTGCAACAAATGTAGGCGTTGGAAAAATTTTAGAAAAAGTTACAAATACTTATCTTAAAGGTGAAAATTACGATGGAAGCCCATATAAAACTCCAGTTGCATATTGGATGCCTATAGGTTGGGATGGAGAAGGAATTCACGATTCTGATTGGAGATGGAGTTATGGTGGAGATATTTATTATTATGATGGAAGTCATGGATGTATAAATACACCTCCAGGAAATGTTCCTGTAATATTTAACAATGTTCAAATAGGAACACCAGTTGTGGTATATGAATCTAGCACTTCTAATTCACCTGCAATGTCATATTAGAAAATATAATTTAAAAGATCTGCAAAAAGCAGATCTTTTTTAAATTAAGTCTATTGTTTAACTTGCAGGGGCTTTTTTTTAACCTATAATAGAAAATGTAGTGATTTAAAGTGAAAATAAAAGAAGAGATACTAATGAAACAAATAGAAATAAAAAATTTATCATATGAATATAAAAGTTTTGATGAAAATGAAAATAGAATATACACTAAAGCAATTAATTCAATAAATTTAGATATAGAAAAAGGTGAATTTGTTGTTATTTTGGGTCATAATGGTTCTGGTAAATCTACACTTGCAAAACTCTTGAATGCACAGATTTTTCCTACAAAAGGAGATATCTACATAAATTCAATGAATACAAAAGATGAAGATAAACTTTGGCAGATAAGAAAATCATGTTCAATGGTTTTTCAAAATCCTGATAATCAAATAGTAGCGACAACAGTAGAAGAAGATGTTGCATTTGGCCCTGAAAATTTGCAAATACAAAACCCAAAGCTTAGAGAAAGGGTTGATAATGCAATTGAACTTGTGGAAATGAGTGGATTTAAGAAAAAAGCACCATCAGAACTTTCAGGAGGTCAAAAACAGAGAGTTGCTATTGCAGGTGTTGTTGCAATGCTTTCTGACCTTATAGTTTTTGACGAACCTACAGCAATGCTTGATCCATCTGGAAGAAAACAAATTGTAAAACTTGTAAAAAAGCTAAATAAGGAACTTGGTAAAACTATTATATATATAACCCATTATATGGAAGAAGCTGTTGATGCAGACAGGATTATAGTGATGAATGATGGGCAAATTGCAATGCAAGGTACACCTAGAGAAGTTTTTGGAAAAGTAAAAGAGATGAAAGAACTTTCGCTTTCAGTTCCTCAAGTAACAGAACTTGCATATGAACTTCAAAAGGAAGGAATTGAAATAAAAAAAGTACCTTTGACAATACAGGAGCTTATGGAAGAAATATGAATATTGAAATTAAAAATGTCGATTTAATATATAATTATTCAATGCCCGATGAAGTAAAAGCTTTAAATAACGTTAATTTAGAAATTAAAACACATGAATTTATCGGGCTTATTGGGCATACCGGAAGTGGAAAATCAACTTTGGCAACTCTTTTAAATGGTTTATTACTTCCCACAAAAGGAGATGTAATAGTTGATGGAATAAATACAAAAGAAAAAGAAAAAAGGAAAGAAATAAGATTTAAAGTTGGTCTTGTATTTCAATATCCTGAAAATCAACTATTTGAGGAAACCGTTGAAAAAGATATTGCTTTTGGTCCTAAAAATATGGGACTTTCAAAAGAGGAAATAGAAAAACGAGTAAAAATTTCAATGGGAAAAGTTGGTCTTGATTACGAAAAATTCAAAGATAAATCACCATTTGAACTTTCAGGAGGCCAGCAAAGAAGAGTTGCACTTGCAGGAATAATATCTATGAATCCAAAAGTTTTAGTACTTGATGAATTAACTGCAGGGCTTGATCCTAAAGGAAGAGATGAAATTTTTTCACAAATTGTAAAAATGTATGATGATGATCCCGAACTTACTATAATTCTTGTAAGCCATTCTATGGAAGATGTAGCAAATTATGTAAAGAGAGTAATTGTAATGGATAATTCAAAAGTTTTTTCAGATAAGTCAACATATGAAACATTTACAAATACAAATCTTGAATCTATAGGTCTTGATATACCACAGGTTATGAAATTTATGAGAGAGTATAAAAAGAAAGTTAAAAATATAAGAGATGATATATATACTGTAAATGATGCAAAAGATGAGCTTATAAAATATTTGAAAGGACAAAATAAATGAAATCAATATCAATTGGTCAGTATCTACCATATGACACATTTGTCCATAGACTTGATCCAAGAGTTAAAATTATTTTTTCGATTCTTTTTATGATAGAAATATTTTTTGTAAAAACATTTATGATGTATGTTCCTTTGCTTTTAATTGTTGCAATTGTAATTTATATATCAAAAATTCCAATAAAGGGAATTATTTCATCAATGAAACCGATCGTTATTTTACTTCTTATTACATCTGTAATTAACGTTATAACAACACCGGGAGAAATTTTATTTTCAATTTGGAAAATTGACTTTACAAAAGAAGGAATTTATAAAGCCTTATTTATGATGTTAAGAATAGTTTTTATAATAACTGTAACATCAATTTTAACATACACAACAAGTCCTATGGAGCTTACGGATGGTCTTGAAAAACTAATGAGTCCATTGACAAAATTTGGGTTTCCTGCAGGGGAGTTAGCAATGATGATTTCAATTGCTCTTAGATTTATACCAACTCTTTTTAAAGAAACTGAAAAAATAAAAATGGCACAAATGGCAAGAGGGGCAGATTTTGAATCTGGAAATATCATAGAAAGAGCAAAAAATATGATACCTCTTTTAGTTCCTTTATTTATAAATTCATTTAAAAGAGCAGATGAACTTTCAGTTGCAATGGAAGCAAGGCTTTATAGAGGCGGAGAAAAAAGAACCAGATTAAATGAGTTAAAACTTACAAATGCAGATTTAACTATATTAATATTATCTATTTTAGCATTTATTATAATAATCATAGTAAGGTATATATGACATTTAAAAATATAGCACTTCAGATAGCATATGACGGAACTAATTTTTCTGGCTATCAGATACAGAAAAATAAACGTTCCGTCCAAGAAGAAGTTGAAAAAGCTATAAAAAAAGTTACAAACGAAAATATAAGAACATTTTGTGCTGGAAGAACAGATGCAGGTGTTCATGCAAAGTGTCAGGTTATAAATTTTTTAACAAATACAAAAATTAAAGCATCTAAATTTTATTTTCATCTTCAAAAATTTTTGCCAGATGATATAAAAGCAATATCTTCAAGAGAAGTGAGCCTTTATTTTCATTCAAGGTTTTCTGCAAAGAATAAAGAGTATCATTATGTAATAAATACTCAAAAGAATATGCATCCAATATATAGAAATTACATGGAAAATGTAACATATAATTTAAATTTCGAACTTTTAAATGAAGGTTTAAACATATTGAAAGGTAAACATGACTTTAAAGCCTTTATGTTAAATGAAAAAGATGTTATAATTAATACAGAACGCATTCTTAAAGATTGTAAATTTGAAAGAAAAAAAAACAAAATAATACTTGAATTTGTTGCAGAAAGCTTTTTACATAATCAGGTTAGAATAATGTCAGGTAGCCTGATAAGTTTAAGTAGAGGTCAAATAAGCCTTGATGAATTTAAATCTTATTTAACAAATCCAAACAAAAAAGCAGGACCTACATTAAAAGCTGGAGGTTTGTATTTAGAAAGGATAAATTATTGAAAAAAAACAATGCTTTAAATTTAAAGATGATAATAATTTTAATATTTAGTATGAGTTTAATAGCTTTGTCAAATACTTTAATTAAAGCTGTTATAGCATCTTTCTTTTTTTTAATAAATATTTTATTTGCCCTGAAATTTATAAAAGATAATTCACTAAAAGTAGCATTAAATATATATATGTTGGTATTAAGTTTTATAAATGTTACTTCTATTTTTTACTTATTTGAAAGCTTTTCGCATAGCAAATATTTTGAAGCTGTATATAAAAAAATTTTCGCTCCTTTTTTGGAAATTTTTGATGTTAAAATTGCTTTTTTAATATTTTTAGCAAGTGCTTTTTTGATTTTTTATATGATTTCTGTAAATAAAGAGGTGGGAATAAATGGCGAAAAATAAAATAAAAGAGAAAATAAATTTAAAATCAAAAAATATATTAGTAATACTTTTGGCTTTAATACTTTTATTTGCAGTTATTTTTTTTATAAAATCAATAATTTCAGGAAGTAAAGGTATTTCGCAAATAGAAGAAGTTGATGAAAATTCATATGATTCTTCAAAAGTAATGAGAATAGATTTATCTGATATTAAATCAATAAAATTAAATTTAAAAACTGCTGATTTAAGGGTAGAAAAAACTGACACAAATCCATACATAGAGTATACAAATTTATATAAAAAAGATAAAGATAATGCATATGAACTGAAAGCAAAAATAAATGATGGTAATTTGGATATTTCAACAAAAGTTACTGGCAAAGAACTTAATATGAAAAATAAAATTCAAATTCTAAAAATTTATCTTCCAAAAGACTCTAGCCTTTCAAAATTCAAAGGCAAAATAGGAAGTGGAAATGCCATAGTTGAAGAAATGCTAGCAAATAATGTTGACTTTATAATAGACAGTGGGAATATGACATTTAAAGATTCTACAATATCAGGAGATTTAACTGCAAAAGCTGGAGACATAAAATTTGACAATGCAGCATTTAATACAGGTTTAATAAAAACTGATGTTGGGAATATAAAAATTAAAGATTCTGAATTTGGTTCAGATGTTGAAATTGAAAGTAATATCGGAGATATTGATGTAAGTTTAAATGATGAAATAAAAAATTATGAGTTTAAAGCATTTTTAAATGTGGGTAACTTTAGAATAGGAAATATTTCATATAGAAATATAAAAAATGGGTTTTCTAAAAAAAGTGAAGCTAGGCATAAAGATACAAAGTATCTCACACTTACAACAAATGTTGGAAATATTACTTTCAATAAAAATGAAGTAATAGAAAAAACAACAGAAGATGAAAAGTCCACAGATAAGAAAGGCAAACTTAGGGGAGATCCTCTTGAAGGAAAAGAAAGAATTATGAATCTTGAAGAATACGAAAATCAAAATGCTGATGAGACTCAAGAAGATACTCAAACAGATCAAGATTATGATGAAAATTATGATACAACATATGATGGCGATACTGCACAAGATGACACAACAGGTCAAACTTATACAGATAACAACGGATATTAATTTAAAAGGATGTATTGCAGACTTTTGCAACACATCCTTTATTTATTGTAAAAATTTTCTAAAATAATTATAATTTATTAGTTAAATAGTGAATAAGTTTTTAAATTTTTTTGAAACTTTCTTTTATTTTTGATATTCCTATAACAAGAATAAAAGCTCCTAAAATATCAAAAGTTAAATTTTTTTCTTTAGCACCATAAAATAAAATCATAATTCCAACAATAATATAAATATAATTAATCCATTTATTTCTCATAACTATTCTCCAAATTCTCACTAACTAATGCTTTTAACAAACAAGAAATAACTTCATTTCCATCTTGGTTTTCTGCATAAAGTTTAAAAGTTACAATACCATTAGGTTTTGATTTTGATCTTTTAATATCATAAATTTCAACTGAAGGGAAAAGAGTATCGCCTTCAAACACAGGATTTTTCCAAACTAAATTTTCAATTCCAACGCCTGCTATCATTCCTTTTTCATCAAAACCAGTGTTTACCCACTGAAGCCAACATAGATTTAAAGTCATAAAACCTGATGCAAAAAGTTTTTTAAATCTTGTCTCATTTGCCTTTTCTCTTGAAATATGAAAAGGTCTTGGATCATATTTTTTTGCATATTTAATAATATCTTTTTTATCTATATAAACACTTTTTAATTTATATATTTTGCCAATTTTATAATCTTCCAAATACATTTTTACACCTCTCATAAAAAAATATTTACCCAAATGATTTTTAAAATAAATTTTTATATTGATTTAATATTATTAAATTGGGTAAAAATTTATGTACTAAAAATAAATAAGGAGTAATTAGAATGATAAAACTTGCTATAATATACTATTCACAAACAGGACACAATTTGCAAATGGCAAAATGGGCAAAGGAAGCTGCAGAAGAACTTAATTGTGAAGTAAGAGTTAGAAAAGTTCATGAATATAAAGAAGTAACTGAAGAAAATGATAATCCAGGATGGCAGAAAACAAGAGAATTAGAAAAAGATATAAAAGAAGCCACACTAGATGACATTGAATGGGCAGATGCAATTCTTTTTTCAACTGCTACAAGATTTGGAAATATGGCATTTCAATTAAAAGCATTTTTAGATTCAACAGGTTCTTTGTGGGGAAAAGGAAAGACTGTAAACAAAGTTGTTTCAGCAATGAGTACTGCACAAAATGTAAATGGCGGAGTTGAAAGTGCAATTCAAGAAATTTATAGATCTATGATGCATTGGGGTGCAATAATAGTTCCAATAGGTTATGCTGATAAATCTGTTTTTGACCAAGGCGGAAATCCATATGGAGCATCTGGAAATGCTACTTTTACATCGTTTACAAATGAAGTAGAACCTGCAGTAAAATTTCAAACAAAAAGACTTGTACAAATTGCAGAGAAAATAGCAAAATAATTATATTAAAACAGCAAAATAAATAGATTTTGCTGTTTTTTAAATTAAGTATTAATAAAAACAAAAGTAAAAAATAAATTAAAGTAAAATATATAGTGAAAATTAAAAGGAGGAATTATGTTTGAAAGAAAAAATGTATGGAATGAAATAAATGATACTGAAAGAGAAGAAATGGATATTATTTCAGATGAATATCTTAGTTTTTTAGATAATTCAAAAACAGAAAGACTTGCAGTAAAAGAAATTGTAAAACTTGCTAAAAAAAATGGATTTAAAAATATAGACGAATTTGAAAAAATTAATCCTAAAGACAAAGTATATGTTGTAAATAAAAATAAAAATGTAGCACTATTTGTAATTGGTGATGAAAAAATTGAAAGTGGAATGAATATTGTTGCAAGCCATATCGATTCTCCAAGACTTGATTTAAAACCACTTCCTGTTGTTGAAATGGAAGGTTTAGGATATTTAAAAACACATTATTATGGAGGCGTTAAAAAATATCAACGGACAAATTTACCATTATCTCTTATAGGAGTAATTTATAATAAAAATGGAGAAAAAATAGATGTTTCAATTGGAGAAGAAGATAATGAACCGTCTCTTTTTATAACTGAACTTTTAATACATCTTTCAAAAGATTTAAATCAAAAGAAAGCAAGTGAACTTATTGAAGCTGAAAAATTAAATGTATTAGTTGGCTCAATTCCTCTAAAAGGAGAAAAAGATAATTCTGTAAAAGCAAATATTCTTAAAATATTAAAAGAAAAATATAACATAGAAGAAGATGATTTTCAAATAGCAGAATTTGAAATTGTTCCATCACAAAAAGCAAAATATGCAGGTCTTGATAAATCAATGGTAATTGCACATGGTCAAGATGATAGAGTCTGTTCTTTTGCATCTCTAAAAGCAATTTTAAGTATAAAAGAAACATCAAGAACTTCATTAAGTTTATTTGCAGATAAAGAAGAAATAGGATCTGTAGGAAATAGCGGAATGACATCAAGATTTTTTGAAAATACAGTTATGGAAATAATGGAAAAAATGGATGGATTTAACTATATTAGTTATAAAAGAGCACTTCAAAATTCAAAAGTTTTATCAGCTGATGTTACAGCAGCATACGATCCTAATTTTTCAGATGCATATGAAATAACTAATAGTGCAAAAACAGGCTGTGGAGTTACAATAAGTAAATATACAGGTTCTGGCGGAAAAGGTGGTTCAAATGATGCAAATGCAGAGTTTTTAAATGAAGTAAGAAAAGCTTTTGAAAAAGATAATGTAATTTGGCAAACAGGAGAACTTGGAAAAACAGATCAAGGTGGCGGTGGAACAATAGCATATATACTTGCACAATATAATATGGACGTTTTAGATTGTGGAACAGCTATGCTTTCAATGCATGCTCCTTTAGAAATCCTTTCAAGAGCTGATCTTTACGAGACATATAGGGCTTATAAATCTTTTTTTAAATACATTTGACAAGATATTGTGATGATGGTAAAATTAAAAGTTTATTTGACAAAATCCGGTTTTTAAACTATAATATAAATATCATATTATGAGAGGATGATCAAATGGAAAATACTGTAGATAATATTAAGTTACAAGTTAAAAACAATATTGGAAACGAAGTTATTTTAAAAGCAGATCAGGGTAGAAAAAAAATTGTAACTGAAAAAGGAACTATTGTAAATGCTTTTCCAAGCGTTTTTACAGTAAAAATCAATAATGATTTTGATGTTGAAAGAACAGTTTCTTATAGCTATTCTGATGTATTAACATCTGCAGTAAAATTAAAGTTTTGTTAATCTGATTTAAAAACTTTTAATAGTAGTGCACATTTTTTGTGTACTACTTTTTTTGTAGCATCCTAAAAATGGAGAAAATTTAAAATGAAAAAAAAATCATATGCAAAAATTAATTTAACACTAGATAGTCTTTTTAAAAGAGAAGACGATTACCATGAAATTGACTCAATAATGGCAAAAATAGATTTGTATGATGAAATTACAATAAATAAAAATTTTACTGATAAAATTAATATAAAAACAAATATGAAAGACCTTGAAGTAGATGAAAATAATTTGGTTTATAAAGCATGGATTTTATTAAAAGATTTAATAGAAAAAAAAGAAAAAAGTGGAGTTGACGTATATATAAAAAAAAATATTCCAATTGCATCAGGTCTTGCAGGAGGATCTTCAAATGCGGCATATACTCTTATGGCTTTAAATGAAATTTTTAATTTGAATTTGTCAAAAGAGTATCTTATGAGCATTGCAAAAAAAATTGGTGCAGATGTCTCCTTTTTCTTTTGTGAAAAAATAGCAAGAGCACAAGGCATTGGAGAAGTACTTACACCATTTGAAAATAAACTTGATTTAAATATTTTACTTTTAAATGATAAAACTAAAATAAAATCAAAAAAAGTCTATCAAAAATTAAAAAACTATGGTATTATAGATACAGAAGAAATAATAAATAAATTAGAAGCTGGAGATTTTTCTGCCATATATGATTTTAAGAATGTAATGGAAGATGTTGTATTTGAAATGTTTCCTCATCTTAAAGACATAAAAAATGAATTAAAATCATTAAGGTGTGAAATAGCAATGGTTTCAGGCTCCGGAGGAAGTATATTCGGAGTTTTTAAAGAAAAAGAGAGCTTAAAGAGTGCTTATGAAAAATTAAAAGATAAGTATTATTTTGTAAGCGAGGTGAGTTTATTGTGAAAGTAGGGGTGTTTGACTCGGGTCTTGGTGGCTTAAATGTGCTAAATACCATTTCTCAAAAAAACAAACATGATTACTATTTTTTGGGCGACTCACTGAGAGCTCCTTATGGAGACAGATCCAGTGAAGAGATAAGAAAATTCTCAACTCAAATAGTCGAATTTTTAGCAGAGTTTGGAATAGATCATTATGTTGTAGCTTGTAATACAATTTGTGCAACATCACTCGACTTTTTAAGAGAAAAATATAGATACACATTTTTATCAATTGTTGACATGGGCGTTCTTGAAACTTTAAAAACAAAAGGAGACGTTCTTGTTCTTGCAACAAGAAGAACTGTGGAAACTCATGTTTACAAAAATAGAATTCAGAAAAATTCTAACAGAAATGTTAAAGAAATTGCAGCAGTTAAGCTTGTTCCAATTATAGAAAATGGAATGGAAGATAGAAAAAGTTTATCTGATGCATTAGATGAGTATCTGAATTTTGCAAATAAAAATAAAACACCTAATATTTTGTTGGGTTGTACTCATTTTCCGATAATTAAAGATGAGATAGAAAAAAAGCTAAAGTATAAAGCAAACATAATTGATCCTGCCGAATATCTTAAAGATCACATGGATTTTGAACAATCAAAAAAAAATAATTTACATTTATTCATGACTTCAAAAACAATTCAAACGCAAAAAACGGCAGATCAAATTTTTGAAAAAAAAGTTGATATCGAACAGGTAAGTTTGAAATAAAAAAATCTGAAATAAAGCTGATATATATCAGGCACAAATGGAAAGGCTTTAGCGATGTCAAATCACGGAATAAGAGAATTAAAAAGAAAAAGAGAGAAAAAAAGAAAAGAAAAAATAAAAAAGAGAATTTTGGGTTCATTAGCATTAGTTTTTGTAGTAGGAACTTATTTGTACTTTAATGCAGATAATGATAGTGACTCACTTATAGATCAAACAATTGATAAAAGAGTTGCACAGGCAGGAATTACCGAATCAATTTCCCAAAATAGCAATGTAAGTATAGAAGAATTAAATAAAGCAACATCACGGGGATATGAAGATTTAGCAATTCCCGATGACCTTAAACTTATAGATGACTCTTATTCTGATAATTTGAAGTCTTATATAATTCCTGTAACAGATAGTAATTGTTATTCGAAGCCAGATGAAAATACAGCTGTTAAGGATACAATTCCAAAGGGAGAATATGTTGAATATTACGGAAGTGAAAATTCATATGCAAAAGTAAAATATGATGATACTTTTTATTATGTAAATTCAAATGGACTTGAAAAGTATGAAGATGAAAATTCTTTAAAAGTAATTAATGGAATTCTTTATGTTAATGATAAGTATTCTCTTCCTAAAAACTTTTCACCAAGTGTAAGTAAAACAGCACAAGATGCTTTAACTGCAATGAGTGAAGATATGGAAAGAGAAGATTTACATATAAAAATTGAATCTGATATGAGATCTTATGATTTGGAAGGTAAATTAAAAGATGCAAATAATCCAGATGCGGATGATCCAGGTCATAGTGAACATCAAACTGGACTTGCATTTGATTTATACTCAACATCTTCTAATAAATACAGTGAAAAATTCGAAGATAGCCCAGAGTATAAATGGCTAAAAGAAAATGCATCGCTTTATGGTTTTATAGAAAGATATCCTAAAGGAAAAGAAGAAATAACAGGTCATAAAGCAGAACCTTGGCATTTCAGATTTGTTGGAGTTAATAATTCGAAAATAATGTATGAAAATAATTTAACATTAGAAGAATATTTAAAATTAAAATAATATATAGCCGTAAAATTAAAATTTTACGGCTTAATTTATGAAAAATTAAGAGTGAGGAATTTTATGGGATCTACTGCTATAATGCTAATGCTTGTTACAATCATTTCAAAAGTCATGGGATTTGCAAGAGAAATGGTTATGGGTAATTTTTTTGGGACAAGTGATATAGCATCAATTTATGTAATGAGTAATACACTTCCTGTTGTAATAGTTAATTTTGTCGCAAATGGAATAATTGCAGGTTTTATACCAGTGTATAATATGGCAAAAAAAGAAGGTGGAATTGAAAGAGCGGAAAAATTCACATCAAATCTTTTTAATATACTTATGGTATTTGGAACAATTGCAATATTTTTGGGAATGGTTTTTGCAAGAGTTTTTTGTAAAATTCTTTCACCCTCACTTGATGGAGAACTTCTTGATATTGCAACAACTTTTACAAGAATAATGATGTTTTCAGTATATGCATATCTTTATTCTGCAGTTTACAGGGGATATTTAAATCAAAAAGGTGACTTTATAACTCCTGCAACTACAGGAATTGTGATGGATGTAATAATAATATTCTTTATAGTTTTATCAGGAATACGAGGGGATATTTACCTTCTTGCAATAGGCGCCCTTTTAGGAAATTCCCTTCAATATGCACTTTTTCCTATAGCACTAAAGAAAAAAGGATATAAACATAAATTTAAAATAGACTTAAAAGATGAATATACAAGAGCACTTTTAAGAATAGTAATTCCAACTGTAATTTCCGTTGCAGCTGCTGAAATTGCACTTATTGTAGATAATTCAATGGCTTCTGCTTTTTTTGGAAATGACAAAATTTCAGTATTAGATTATTCAAAAAAAATAATTGGAATTATCTATGGAATTATAACAGTTTCAATAACGACATCAATTTATCCTACAATAGCAAGGCTTGCAAGTGAAAAAAATTTTTCTCAAATGAAAAAAGAATTAAATTCAACAGTTATTTTAACTCTTGCATTTGTAGTACCTTCCGTAATAGGGCTTATGAGCCTTTCAAATCCAATTATAAGCCTAGTATATAAAAGGGGAGCATTTAATGAAGAATCTGTAGCAATTACAGCAGGAGTTTTATTTTCTTATGCGCCATATGTAATTTTTCAGTCGATTTCAGATGTAATAGATAGATCATTTTATGCTGTAGGAGATTCTAAAACACCAGTTGCAATTTCTATTTCACAACAAGTTTTTAATATTATAGGAAATTTGGTTTTAATAAATTTTTTTGGGCTTAATGGAATTGCGGTTGCAACAAGCCTTTCATGTTTGTATGGGGCTATTATATTAATGTATTTCTACAGAAAAAAATTTGGAAAAGGAAAAGCATTAAATTCAATTATATCTGTAATAAAGATAACTATAATTTCAATAATTATGGGGCTTATTGCTCATTTTTCATATAATTTATTTAACAAAACTTTTTCTGAAATAATTTCAACATTTTTTGCAATAGCAATTGCAGGAATTTTTTATGTTTTGGCAATATTAATTTCTCAAATACCAGAAATTAAAGAAATTGTTAATAAAGTTTATCATAAAGTATTTAAAAATAAATAATAAATGATTTTAAAGCGGGCTTACCCGCTTTTTTTTGTAAATAAAAAAGAAAATAGTTTTTATTTACTTTTGTATAGTGAATTATATAATTGATTTTTTTCTAAATAAGAAGTAGAATAAAAATGTAACAAAATAAGAATAATAAAGGAGAATATAATGATAAAAGCAAAAGTTCAAGGATTTCCTGCAATTGATGGAGGCGGGGTTCACCTTATAAGAGTTTTAAGCAATAACACATATAAAGATTTTAATCCATTTTTAATGTTAGATAGTTTTGATACAGATAATTATGACGATTATAAAGAAGGATTTCCAATGCATCCTCATAGAGGTATTGAAACATTAACATACATTTCAAAAGGAAAAGTTTCACATGAAGATTCAATGGGAAATAAAAAAACAGTAGCTGATGGTGGAATTCAATGGATGACAACAGGGTCGGGAATTATGCATAGTGAAAAATTTGATGATGTTCCAAGACTTTTGGGTTTGCAATTATGGCTTAATATGCCTGCAAAAGAAAAAATGGATGAGCCAAAATATTTGGAAATAAAACCAGAAAATGCAGAAGATTTTGTAGGAGACGGTTTTAAATTAAAAGTAATGGCAGGAACATACAAAGATAAAAAAGGTGCAGATGCTCCTCATAACCCTTTAGATTATTATGTAGTAAAAATAGATTCTGGAAAAGAAATTACAATAGATTCTAAAAAAGGATATACAAATATTATTTTTACATTAATAGGAGATGTCGAAGTTGACGGAGAAAAAGTAAATGAAAAAACAGCTGCAAGTCTTTCAGGAGAAAAATTTGTAATAAAAGCTTTAAATGAAGATGTAGAACTTGTTTGGTTTGCATCACCTCCTTTAGATGAACCAATGGAGTGGTATGGACCAATTGTAATGAATACAAGAGAAGAATTGTATAAAGCATTTCAAGAACTTAGAAATGGAACATTTATAAAAGAAAAACTTAAAGAAGATTAATTTTATTTTTTAAAAGCCCTTAGGGGCTTTTTTGTTTTTTTAAAAACAATTAAATTAAGTATAATTAATATATTAAAATAAATTTTAAGAGGATTTCATGAAGATAAGATTAATGAATATGATAAAAATAATAAATAAAAAAACAAACGAAGTTGTTGTTTTAGATAAAAAGAAAAAATATGGATGGGAAGGTTTAACATTTCCAGGAGGAAAAACAGAAGAAAAAGAATCAATAATAAAATCAGCAGTTAGAGAAGCAAAAGAAGAAACAAATTTAGATGTAGAAAATTTAAAACTAGTAGGTACAATATCACGGATATACACCGAAAATAAAGAAATAAAACAAGATTTAGGGTTTCTATTTGAAAGTGAAGATTTTAAAGGAGAATTAAAAAAAGAAGATAGAGAAGGAAAACTTTTTTGGAAAAATTATGAAGAATTTAAAAAAATGGATAACCTAAGTGAATCAATGGAAGATATTTTAAAAATATATGACGGATATTACACAGAATGTGTAAATGATCTTGACAATAAAGAAAAATATTTTTATTAAAAAGAAAAGAGAAATAAAAT
>JALEKO010000040.1 GCA_022769085.1 Peptoniphilaceae bacterium | reverse complement strand
TGTCAATATCTTCTTCCATAAGTAAAGATACAGCTTCTTTAGCACTTGATAACCTTCCAGTTGAATTTAATAACGGACTTAAAATGAAACCTAAAGTATAAGAATCTATTTTTTTATTCCACCCGTTTTGCTCTAAAAGTGCTTTTATAGCAATTTTATCCGTATTATTTAGCCTTTTAAGACCTTCAATTACTAAAATTCTATTTTCATCCACTAAATCTACAACATCACCAACAGTACCAATTGCAACATATTCTAAAAGTGAATAAAGATATTCTAAATCAGAATTTGTTTTTAAAAAAAGTGCCTGCATAAGTTTAAAAGAAACTCCAGCTCCACAAAGTTCTGAAAAAGGGTAATTTGAATCTAATCTATGAGGATTAATAACACAATTTGCATCAGGCAATATTTGGTTAACCCATTCGTTCTCCTCTTCTTTTTTTACTTGATGGTGGT
Organism: Peptoniphilaceae bacterium; assembly: GCA_022769085.1. Classification (GTDB taxonomy): domain Bacteria; phylum Bacillota; class Clostridia; order Tissierellales; family Peptoniphilaceae; genus JALEKO01. Next base: position 16,575 of record JALEKO010000040.1, on the reverse strand, counting down.
CAGTTAAAATTACATTTATTCCTGAATCTCTAAGTTTTTTTATTTCATCGAAAGCGGTTATTCCAATATCACATGTTATAACAAGAGATACTTTATCATCTATTGCTTTTTTTACCATTTTCTCTGAAATTCCATAACCGTCTTCAAATCTATCTGCAATATCATATGATATATTATCAGTAAAATATAAAAGTCCATCAATTAAAGTCATAATTGATGTTATTCCATCTTGGTCGTAATCTCCAAAAATTCTAATTTTTCCATTATTTTTTAGTATGCTTATAATTAGATTAACCGCTTCTTTCATATCATTAAGCAAAAATGGATCATAAAGATCATCAATTTTTGGATTTATAAACATTTTTACTTTTTGCGGATCAATTATATCCCTATTCCCTAATATAAGAGCCTCTAATTTTGAAATGTTTTTTATTTTTAAATTATTGTAATAATTTCCTTTTTTATTATATATATACCGCTTGTTCATCTTTGTAATTATACTTTTATTTGCTTTTTATATAAAGACTTAAATATTCTAAAAAGTAATATGACTAAATATCTTTTTAATTTAAACTAAATCTATTTCTTATAAATTATTTCTATATAAAAAAGTCGATACAAAATTGCAAAAATTGTATCGACTTCTTACTTAATAAAATTATTTAATTAGTTTTAATGCTTCTTCAAGAACTTTTTTCCCATTCATCATACCATAATCCTGCATTGATATGATAGAATGTGGAATGTTTTTAGGATCTAGAAGATCAGCCATTTGTTTATCCATATATCTTACTTGTGGTCCAAGTAGTAATACATCTATTTCGTTTTCATTTACTTTATCTGAAACTTCTGAAACAGGAATTGCATCAATTAAAACATCGATATTTTGTTCATCAGCCGCTTTTTTCATTTTACTTACTAGCATACTTGTACTCATTCCTGCTGCACACGCAAGTATAATTTTTTTCATATAAATCTCCTATCTATTAATTGATCTTGCTATCATAGAGACTGTATGTCTTACTCCTCTTATAGCTTTACTTAATTCAAAAATATTTTCATAAGGTGCTACACCACCATAACCAGCATCACCTATATGCTGTATATCCACCCCACAAATTTTATTATCAATTGCAAATCTTTTTATTGTTTCTATATCAGAGCTTTCTTGACTTGTACCAATTGTACTCATTACAAGAGCTCCATTTTGATGAGTGAATTCTACAATTTCTGTAAGATCATTAGAATTAAATCCTGGAACCGTTCCTACAGCTGGTACTAAAATTATATCACATCCAGCATCTATAAATTTTTTTACAACTTCTTTGGTTATTATTGGCTCATCTACTCCTGAAGAATGCATTTTCCCAGCAATTATTAGCCCTGAAAAGTATTTTTTTGTGTTTTTTATTACTTTTTCAATTTGTGCATTTGTAACTCCTGTGCCAGGATTTCCTGTAAAACATACAAAGTCCATTCCAAGTCTTTCTATCTCTTTTAATGTTTTTTCATTTGCTTTTCTTCCTTCAGAAATTTCAATTTTTTCATCCATCATTGAAACTTCATCATCAACCGGTTCTAAATTTACACCAATAGGTCTTGCAACTAGTTTTTTTAATTCTTTTACGAATTCGTTTTTGTTCTTAATTGCAAATAAATTTGGATTTAAAACATCAACTCCATTTAGCAAAATAAGATCTGCACCAAAGGCTTTTGCAATTTCAGCATTTGTTATATCTCCAATAAAGCTTTCTCTAGTAGCAACATTTTCTGACAAAATTACTCTTCCTTCACTTGCCTTAATGCTTTCTTTTAAATCTTTTGCTGACATGCTTAATATTTCAGAAGCATTTGCAGATATTAATCTTTTCATTTTACTCCTCTATACTTTCACCATTAAGTTCCAATTCTCTTTGCTTTTTCTCTAAAATTCTATAAAACGGAATGTAAAGTGCAACATCAACTAAAATCAAAACTATTTGAAGAATTGAACCTGCTATACTTCCGGTAACAAGTAAACCAGATATTACAGGAGGCATTGTCCAACCTGCTGTTGCATAAGCAAGTGGTACTAGTCCAATACTCATAGCAAAATATGAAATTACAACATTTGCAATTGGTGCTAGTATAAAAGGTATTACCAATGTAAAGTTTAAAACTACTGGTAGACCAAACATTGTAGGTTCGTTTATATTGAAAAAACCAGGAACGAGTGTCAAAGGAGCAATTGTTTTTGAAAGCTTACTTGATTTTTTATTTCTCGCAATTAATGCAATTGCTATTACAAGACCAATAGTTGCACCACTTCCTCCAATGTATACAAAGTTGTCAATAAATGGAGAATTTACAATATTAGGTAAAGCCGTTCCAGCTTGATGAGCTGCTACATTTTCATTTAAATTTGCAAGCCATACTGGCATTATAATTTGATTCACAGTATTTCCACCGTGTATTCCCAAAAACCAGAAAAATGAATTAAATAATACAACAAGTATAGTTCCTGGTAATGTAGAGCCTAGAAGTGACATTGGCTTTCCTAAAATAGTTGAAATTACTTGATGTAAATTTGGAAGTTCAAATGCTTGTAAAAGTGAAGCTATTAAAAGCCATGATGTTATAATTACAGCACCAGGAATAATAGCACTAAAGCTTTCTGAAACTGCAGGTGGTACAGCATCAGGCAATTTTATTCTTATATTTTTATTTATAAATAATTGATAAATATATCCATTAATAAGTCCTAATACGATTGCAACGAATATTCCACTTGCTCCCATAAAATTTAAAGTAATTCCTTCTGCCTTATCTGCATTAGCTATAAATGGAGTTACTGTAATGAAAGCTGATAATGAAACAATTCCTGCAGGAATTGCATTTATTTTATATTGTTTTGCAAAACTATATGCTATTCCAAAGCTTGCTACAAGCCCCATTAAACCAAAACTGCTGTTTACTCCTTTCCACAAATATCCAGATACATTTACTTTTCCAAGCCATTCCTCCCAACCTGGAACTGGAAAACTTGCTATTATCATAAATAATGATCCAATAATAATTAAAGGCATAGCAAATGTTATTCCATCTCTTATTGCAATAAGCCCTTTAATAGTACTTAATTTAACTGCTAATGGCATTAGTTTTTCTTCTACAAAATTATTAGTTTTGTCTTTCATTTTTTCCTCCTATTTATTTTCTAATTTTTGTATTTTTTTATAAAGTTTTAATAAATTTTTAGCTTCTTGTATTCTTATATTAGCCATTGTAAGATGATCCTGTGCATGCACAAGTATTATGTTTACATTTGTTTTTTTTCCATTAGCTTCATTTGTAAACATATTTGTTTGAATATCATGACATTTTAAATATGACTTATTTGCATCATCTATTAATTTTTGAGCTTTTTCAAAATCATATTCTTCAGAAGCCAGTACTGATTCAATAGCACTGCTTTGAGCATCGCCTGCATATGTTATTATTTGAAAAGCTAGCTCATAATCTTTTTCGTCAATTTCATCACTCATGTAACTCTCCTTTCTATTTATGTATCTAGTAATCCTCATTATTAAATATTTTTATAAAATATTCATAATCAGGATTATTTATAACTTTTTGTATTTTATTTCTATCAGTTAAAAAATCTCCAATTTTTGAATATAAATATTTTAATTCTTCTTTTTTTCTTTTTGAAATATTCATAAGAAAAATGAGTTGTACTTTTTTTGTATTCCATATTATTGGTTCTTTTAAAATTCCTACAGTTATGAAAGTTTCTTCTGATAAAGGATTTAAAGGATGAGGAAGGGCGATAAAATTATCAAATTCTGTAGGTGCAAGTACTTCTCTTTTTTTTATTTCTACAAGTAAATTTTTATCTACTTCTTTTTTTTCATTAATTATATTTACCAAATTATATATAGTTTCGTCTTTACTTCTATAATTTAAATTTGTTAAAAATAGTTCTTTCGGAAAAAATTTTTCTATATTGTATTGTTTCTTAAAAAAATTTTTAATATTTCTAATATCTTTATTGCTTATAAAAGCTCCTATTTCTATTATAGGTATATTTGTATTTATATTTATAGGAATTGATGTTATGATTAAATCAAAAGTTTTAAGGTCTTTCTTTTTAATTTTGTTTGAATCATAAGTTTCAACTTTTCCTGTGTAATTATTAAATTCTTTTAAAAATTGAGATTTTAAAATCTGTGCGGTTGCATTTCCTGTATTGCAAACTATTAGTACATTTTTGTTTTTCTTTTCTTCTCTCATACTCTTTAAAGCTAAAGAAAAATGTAATGCAATATAACCAACTTCATCTTCTGATATACTTATTTTATATTTTTCATTTATAACAGTACATGCTGTAGTTGCAACATCATATGAAATAACATCTTTTTTTATATCTTCTAAAATTGGATTTTTAAGAGTTAGATTATAATTAATTCTTTCAATTAAAGGCATAATATGAAGACCAAGGTTTATTCTTAAATCTAAATTATTAGAAAGATCTATGTTTAAGACTTTTTTTACTCTTTCAATCATGTTTACAACAAGTTCATCAACATTTTTTGTTATTTCGTTTTTATTTTCATTATCAAAACTTCTTTTACTAAGAAGGTGCATTGCAATATATGCTTTTTCATCGTCACTAAAAGAAACTGAAAATCTTTTTCCGATAACGCTTAAAATTTCATTTGAAATATCATATTCTCTATTTTTTCTAAGATGTAACAAATCACGAGCACCTATAAAAAAATGGTCATTGTGTTTTGTTCTTTTTATTGATACATATATGTGATATACAAGATTATCAAAAGAATTATCAGTAATATTGAAATTGTATTTTTCAAAAATATTATTAATAATTTCTTTAATTTTTTCTATCACCTTACTTTCATCTGTTAATTCAGATATTATTTCTGGCTTGTATTGAATAATTTCTTTTTTTATGCACATTCTTTTATTAAATTCATTTCCTACTAACTTTAGTCCGTAATGAGGTTTAGATTCTATTTTTAAATTATATTTTTTTATAATTTCCTTAACTTTATTTAAATCAATTTTTAGCTGACTGTTGCTTATTAAAAGTTTCAAAGCTAATTCTTCAATTTTAATATAATCATTATTAAACAATAAAATAAAAAGTATATATTTAATTCTATAATCTGAATTATTAAAATCTTCATCTTCAAAAGAATATTTTATCCAGTCATTTTTTAAAAAATCTCTAAATGCAGCTTTATCAATAATCTCAAAAATATATCCTTTTCCTCTCTTTGAGTTTATTTTTGCACCAATAAGAATATTATTCAATTCATTAATGTTTTTTTGAATAGTTTTAATACTCACAGAAATTATTTGTGAAATTTCATATGAAGTATGAAAATTATAATCTGATGTTAAAATATCAAAGATTTTTTTATACCTTGTTTCAATCATAATATCTTCCTCATATATATACTAATAATTTAAAATCTTATTTTCAAGATAATGTTTTATCCTTGTGTAAAGTAATTGTGTATACTAATTAATTTTTTATTTTAATCTCAAAAAAAAATCGCTTTTTATTCAAAGCGATTTTTAAACAATATATTTTATATTTTCAATTTTAACCTCAAAATACGAAATTTTATCCTCTTTACCAGAAGAACATAAACAAATAGGATGGTAAACTTCTACAACTTTTGCAATTATTCCATCATCTAAAATTATTTTATCTCCATTTTTTATAACTTTTGAAATTTCTTTTTTTCTTTTTTTATTTTTTATTTCATCATTAGCAATTAAAAAATAAAATGCTAAAATCAGAAGAAATAAAATCAAATACTCAATTCTTATATTCATATCCGTATTTTTTATAAAATTCTCTCTTCAAATCTAAAAATGAATCTTCTTTTATGGCATCTCTTATTTTTTCTGAAAGTTTCAATAAAAAATACAAATTATGATAAGAAAGTAAATGAGCTCCCAATATTTCATCTACATTTACAAGATGTCTTATATATGCTCTAGAATAATTTCTGCATACTTTACAGTCACATTCAGAATCTAAAGGGCTAAAATCATCTTTATATTTTGCATTCTTTATTACAACTTTTCCATTACTTGTCATTGCTGTTCCATTTCTTGCAATTCTTGTTGGAAGTACACAATCTGCCATGTCAATTCCTCTTTCAAAAGATTCAAATAAATAATCTGGACTTCCAACACCCATGTTATATCTAGGTTTATCTTCAGGAATAAATTGTATTGTATATTCTAAAATATCATTCATCATTTCAAGTGGCTCTCCAACAGATAATCCTCCTATTGAATAACCATCAAAGTTCATTTTTACTGTTTCCTGTGCTGATATTTTTCTTAAATCTTTATACATTCCGCCTTGTACAATTCCAAAAAGCATTTGGTCTTTATAGGAATTTTTTTTATGATATTCTAATCCTCTTTTTGCCCATCTAAGTGTTCTTTCCATAGAATTTTTAACATAATCATACTCTTGAGGATATCCAACGCATTCGTCAAAACTCATCATTATATCAGAATGAATGTCATTTTGAATTTCAATCGATTTTTCTGGTGTAAAAAGATGTTTTGATCCATCAATATGCGATCTAAATTCTACTCCATTTTCTGAAATATTTCTTATTTTTGAAAGGGAAAAAACTTGAAATCCACCTGAATCTGTAAGTATTGGTTTATCCCAGTTCATAAACTTATGAAGTCCACCAGCTTTTTTCATTATTTCCATCCCTGGTTTTAAATATAGGTGATAAGTATTTCCTAAAATTATTTTAGTATTAATTTCATTCAAATCATCAACGCTCATAGCTTTTACAGTTGCACGTGTGCCTACAGGCATGAAAATTGGAGTTGGTATATCTCCATGAGAAGTATGAATTACTCCAAGCCTTGCTGATGTGTATTTGTCTTTTTTTATTAATTCAAAATTTTTTTCCATCTATTCTCCTAATATAAAAACATTGCATCACCAAATGAAAAGAACATAAATTTATCTTCAACTGCTTTTTCATATACTTTTTTTATGATTTTTAAGTCAGAAAAAGCTGATATCATCATAATTAAAGATGATTTTGGCAAATGGAAATTAGTAATCATTGCATCTACAACTTTATATTTATATCCTGGATATATAAATATATCTGTTTTATCATTATCTGCACTTATTTTTCCAAGCTTTTTAAAAGATCCTTCTAAAGTTCTTGTAGATGTAGTGCCTACAGCAATAACTCTTCTACCTGATTTTTTTGTATCATTTATTATTTTTGCAGCTTCCTCACTTATATAGTAGTGCTCTGAATGCATTTCATGTTCTTCAATTTTTTCTTCTTTTACAGGTCTAAATGTACCGATTCCAACATCTAGTGTTACAAAAGCAAGTTTAACTCCCTTTTGCCTTATTCTATTTAAGAGTTCTTTTGTAAAATGAAGTCCTGCTGTTGGAGCTGCAACAGAGCCTTCATTTTTGCTATATACAGTTTGATACCTTTCACTATCTTCAAGCTTCTCTTTAATATAAGGAGGTAGAGGAACATTTCCAACTTTCTCTATTATTTTTGAAAAATTACCATCATAATAAAACTTTACGATTCTATTTCCACTTTCAGGAATTATTTTTTTTACTTCACATTTAAGTTCATCTGAAATAATACAAATATTTCCAAGTTTCATTTTTTTACCAGGTTTTACAAGCACTTCCCATTCATCTTCACTACCTGTTTTGGATAATAAAAAAACTTCTATTTTTTCATTTTTTCCTTCTCTATGACCGAAAAGTCTTGCCGGAATAACTCTTGTATCATTCATTACAAGACAATCCCCTGGATTTAAATAATCTATAATATCGTAAAAATGTTTTTCTTCATAGTCTCCAGTTTCTTTGTTTACAATCATAAGCCTAGCTTCATCTCTTTTATCTGATGGATGTTGAGCTATTTGTTCTGGTGGCAAATAGTAATCAAATTCTTCTAAATTCATATTTCTCCCTATTTCTTATCATATTTTATTCCAAAATGTTCATATGCTTTCTTTGTTAAAACTCTTCCTCTTGGTGTTCTAGTTAAATATCCAATTTGAAGAAGATAAGGTTCATATACATCTTCAATTGTTACATTTTCTATTCCAGTAGATGCAGAAATAGTATCTATTCCTACAGGCCCCCCATTAAAATTTTCATAAATTGTCTCAATTATTTTTTTATCCATATTATCAAGACCAATTTCATCAATTTCAAGCATATTAAGACCCTCTTTTGCAGCAATTGTATCTATTTCTCCATTCATCTTTACATCTGCGTAGTCTCTTACCCTTTTTAAAATTCTATTTGCAATTCTTGGAGTCCCTCTTGATCTTTTAGCTATTTCTTCTGCGCCACCTTCTGTAATTTCAACTCCTAGAATATGCGCAGATCTTTTAATTATTTGCATAAGATCATCTGTATTATAATAATTTAAAGATAATACAACTCCAAATCTATCTCTTAGTGGTGCAGATAGCATCCCTGCACGAGTAGTAGCTCCTACTAAAGTGAATTTTTCAAGATCAATTCTAATTGACTGGGCATTTGGGCCTTTGCCAACCATTATGTCTAATGCTGCATCTTCCATTGCAGGATATAAAATTTCTTCAACAGACCTATTTAATCTATGAATTTCATCAATAAATAAAACATCTCCCGCTTGTAAATTTGTTAGAATACTTGCCAAATCAGATGGCCTTTCTATTGCAGGGCCTGAGGTTACTTTTAAATTCACGCCAAGTTCAGTTGCGATTATATTTGATAATGTTGTTTTTCCTAAACCTGGAGGGCCTTGAAGAAGAACATGGTCTAGTGGCTCTTTCCTATTCAATGAAGCTTTAATAAAAATCGATAACTTTTCTTTTACTTTTTCCTGACCAATGTATTCAGAAAGCCACCTTGGCCTTAAATTTTTTTCAGAAATATCATCTTTATTCTGAAATCCCGAACCTACTATTCTTTCATTTTTGTCATACATTTAATCACCTTGATAATAATTTAAGACTTTCTTTTATAATAACTTCCAACTCATCTTCATCTGTAAATTTTGATAAAATAGGAATTATTTCATCTTTTCTAAATCCCAGATTTTCCAATGCTTCAGCTGCAACATCTAATTTACTGTTTTTTTCATATTTTGTTTCATTTTTTCTATCCAAGCCAAAATTTAGATCTTTTATTTTATCAACTAATTCTAGTATTATTCTAGAAGCAGTTTTTTGTCCAATGCCTTTTGCTTTTGATAAAAGCTTTATATCATTATTAAGTATTGCTTTTTTTATTTCTTTTGTGCCAAGAGATGAAAGTATATTAAGTGCATTCTTTGGACCAATAGATGAAACACTTATTAACATTTCAAACATTTCAAGTTCTTCTTTAAAAGCAAAACCATATAAGGAAATATCATCTTCTCGTACAATCATTTTTGTATAAATCTTATATTCATTATTTAAATTTATTTCTTGTTGTGTAGTATTTGATGTAAAAATTTTAAAACCAACATTATTATTTTCAATTATGATATAATCATTTTCAATTATATTAATTAAACCTTTAATATACGATATCATTATTTCATCCTAAATTCTTCTTTAAAATTCTGACTGAATGCATGACAAACCGCAACACATAATGCATCAGCTGCATCATCAGGAGTTGGGGTTTTAGATAAGTTTAGAATTGTTTTTATTGACAGTTGCATTTGTTTTTTTATAGCTCTACCATATCCTGTAATTGACTGTTTTATTTGCAAAGGTGTATACTCATAAATCGGTAAATTATTTTTTTGAGCACATAAAACTTGTATTCCTCTTGCATGACCAACAGTTATTGCTGTCTTTACATTCTGGTTAAAAAACAATTCTTCTATTGCATATTCATCAGGGTTAAATTCTTTTATTATATCGTCCAAGTTTTGATATAAAATTTCAAGTCTTTTTGGAGTATCGGTTGAAGAAGATGTTGTAACAACACCATACTCAATTACCTTAAGTCTATTTCCAATTAAATCAACAATTCCATATCCCATAATTGCAATACCTGGATCTATTCCAATTATCCTCATTTTCTTCCTTTCATTTAAAAAGGTTTTGCTTTTTGCAAAACCTCAACGATATCTGTTTATTACAGTTACATTTAATCCCATCCGATAGGAATCTATATATACATCTAATATTTTATTTGAAAAGTATGTTAGAACTTTCTTGTATAATTCAAATAGCTCATCTAGCTCCAATTCTTTAGTGTCTACAAATTCTCCACCTCGTATTACAATTTGCCTGTCAAGATGTAAATCTAAATTCAATATTTTATTTTTAAAAACTTTTTCTGAAAATAATTTACATTCAAGTTTCAGTTTTTGAATAAATTCTTTATTATTTTTTGTTTTAGACATTAGTTCATCTTTTAATTGAAGTGCATCTTCCCTATCGCTATACTCAAAAAGATTTTTATTTGCATACAAAAAAGAGCTACCCAGCTGATCAAGAGAAAATCTTTCAAGTTTATCTATAGATTCAATATCGTATGTAGCAGAAAAATATGAATTTAAAGAAATTAATAATTCAAATCTGTTAATATCATCAGCAATAATTGAATTTAAAGAGTTTATAATTAAATCTTGATTAGGCAAGCTAGAGAATAATTTTCTTAAATTCAAATTAATATACTTCATACAAACAAATTTGGGTTTTTTATATTTTACAACATTTTTATTGTCAAGAATTGAAACGAGTATGCGAAAAGACTGGTTATCACCATTATATAAAAAATTCTTCTCTAAATTTTGTTCTATTTCAGTCAACTTATGGACCGCTTTCGTCATACTCTTAAACTCCTTTTGAAACGTGATTATATTTTACCACAAATCATAGTTTTTCTATTTATATATATTTAAAATTATATTAAAAAATTAAAAGAATTGAATAAAAAATACATCAAATTCAAAAAAATGAATAAAACAAACGAAAACAAGACAAATTTTAAAGTTTAAAAAATTTTTATTCATTAAAATTTTTTAAACTTCATACTTTCATTTATTAAATCAAAGCTGTAAAGAACATCTTTTCTTTCAATGTAAATTTTTATTTTATTTCTTAAATTATCATTTGAACTTATATTTTCTAAAAATTCAAAGCTAGGGTTAATTGCCACTGGATTTCCAACAGATGATATCATAGAAAAATCACCATTTGTATCTCCAAATGCAAATGAATTTTTTAAATCTATATCATATTTTTTTACGAGATAATTTAAAGACTTTTTCTTATTTTCACTATCCCACATTGGCTTAACTTTGCCTGTAAACTTTCCATTTTTATCAAAAACATAATTTGTTCCAATGCTTTCATCAGCATGGTAATATTTTCCAAATTTATCAACCAAAAAATCTGGAGAACCCGAAATAAAAAAAATATAATAACCATCAGATTTTAATCTTTTAAGTTCATTTCGTGCAATTCTATAAACTACATCTTTGTTTTCTATGATAACTTTATCAGCTAAAGAATTTATATAATCTTTATCTATACCTACAAGTTTATTTTGATAAATTTTAGTTACAGCAAGCAAGTATTCGTCATATTCACCAAATCTATGATCATACTCATCATAAATTGGTTTCACATCTTTAACCCGATAGTCGTAATCTATATCATTATTTTTTACAAGTTTTTTAAAATGTTCTACAAGTAATGAATTTCTAAAAATAGTTCCATCTATATCAAAAAAAGCTGCTCTATTCATATTTAATCTTTTATTTCTTTATAATTTTTTATAATTGATTCAATTAAGGCTATAATCCATGAAAAAAATAACCCTATAAAACCGCTTGCACATACTACTATTGCTATCCAAGCAAGCTTTAGCCCACTTTCATCTGTAAAATTTATCAATGCAGGTATTGCTATAATTATTCCTACAACTATACTTGTAATTGACGGTATATATTTTATCCATTTTTTTTCTCTGAAAATAACATACAAAAGCAAAGACAACACTATTACAATTCCAATATATAATGGAAAAAGTATCATCTTCGAAAAATTATGTAACATTAAATTAAATAGTCTGGACATAATATCCTCCTAAAAAAATATTATACATTCATATCACTATTTTTGAAATTTTTATATTTTTATCTATTTCAATAAGCATCATTGATTTTTCCTTATCTCTTGGAAGTGAAACAGAACCTGGATTTAAAAATTTTATTCCTTCTATTTCCTTTTCTAAATATCTATGAGTGTGACCAAAAATTACAATATCACAATTAAATTCTTTAGACTTATTTAATAAGATGCTTTCTGTATTGTTTACACTATATTTATGACCATGTGTTAAAAAAATCTTATGCTCATTTATTGAAAAAATTAAGTCATCTTTATGCTTTAAATCAAAGCGATCTCCATTTCCTCTTACGGTATATATTTTTTTCAATTTTGTAATTTTTTTGATTAATTCTGCATCATCTGCATAATCACCAGCATGTGCTAAATATTCAATATCATTTTTTTCAATATATTCAATTACATCATCAATATATCCATGTGTATCAGATAAAATTAAAAGCTTCATGAAAGTAAATACTCTTTTAATTTTATAATTGCTCTTGCTCTATGGCTTATTTTATCCTTTTCAGCTGAAGTCATCTCTGCAAATGTTTTTTCTGATTCACTTGGCTTAAAAAGAGAATCATATCCAAACCCATTATTTCCTTTTTCTTCTCTTAGAATCTCACCTAGTACTTTGCCTTGAAAATATCTTTCATTACCATCAGCATCTATAAAGCATATCACCGTCTCGAAATAAGCACTTCTATCATCTTTTTCTTTCATTTCGTCAAGTAATTTTTTTCTGTTATCTGCATATGTTACATTTTCTCCAGCATATCTATGACTTTTTACACCAGGCATTAAATTTAAACTATTTACAAAAAGACCTGTATCATCTGCAAATGTAGGTTTTTTTATTTTATTAAAAAGTGTTTTTGCTTTTTTTAGTGCATTTTCTTTAAGAGTCTCTCCGTCTTCATCAACTTCAAAATCTTCAATTCCTAAATCTTTTGCACTTTTTACTTCAATTTGTGTATCTTTAAATATCTCTTTTATTTCTTTTACTTTATCGGGATTTCCCGTTGCTAAAATTATTTCCATATTTATATAATACAGAAAAAACAAATCTTGGTCAATAAAAATATGAGTATATATTTTAAATTCCTACTAATTTAGTATAATATATATGGAGGAAATTATGAAAGATAATAAAATAATTATAGTTGGAGATGGAGCTGTTGGAAGCTCGTTTGCATATACACTTGTTACAAAAGGAATTGGTAGAGAAATAGGAATCATAGATCTTAATGAAAAAAAATCTTTTGGAGATGCAATGGATCTTTCTGATGCTCTTTCATATTCAAAACCTAAAGAAATATATAAAGCCACATATTCTGACTGTAAAGATGCAAAACTTGTAGTTATAACTGCAGGTGCTGCTCAAAAAGTTGGAGAAACAAGACTTGATTTAGTCAAAAAAAATATTAGAATTTTTAAAAGCATGATAAATAATATTGTAGATTCTGGTTTTAATGGAATATTTCTTGTTGCATCAAATCCAGTTGATATATTAACATATGCTACATGGAAATTTTCAAATTTCCCCGCACACAAAGTTTTAGGAACAGGAACAAGTCTTGATTCTGCAAGATTTAGACTGGAAATTTCAAAACTTTTAAATATCGATACCAGAAATGTACATGCTTATATTATGGGAGAACATGGAGACAGTGAATTTCCAGTTTGGAGTCATGCAAATGTAGGAGGTTTACAGTTATACGAATGGGTAAGTCAATTAAAAAGTAGCGTTGATGAAGAAAAACTTTTAAAAACTTTTGATAATGTAGTAAACAAAGCTTATAAAATAATTGAAAATAAAGGGGCAACTTACTATGGGATTGCAACTAATTTAGCAAAAATTGCAGAGTCTATTTTAACAGACTCAAATTCAATTGTAGCAATTTCTGCATATTTAAATGGAGAATACGGTTTAAAAAATATTTATATTGGAACTCCTGCTGTAATTGGAAAAGATGGAATAAATGGAGTAATAGAACTACCACTTAATGATAACGAAAAAGAAAATATGAAAAAATCAGCAGAAATTTTAAAAAATCTTATTGAAAAAATTTTTTAAAAACTAGATATTCCATAAAACAATTTTTCACAAACAAAAAAGTAGGCAATTTTTTACTTGCCTACTTTTAAAATAAAATTTAAAAATCTTTATATTTATAATGTGAAAAAATAATCCAAAAATTAATTCAAATTCTTTTTATTTTCTACAAATTATTTTTTATAAATTCAACTAAATCAGCTTTATCAATTGTTATCTGTTCTCCATTTTCCATATTTTTTACAGAAAACTTTTTATTTTTAAATTCTTCTTCTCCAACAATTATTGAATATTTTGCATTTATTTTATTGGCATAATTAAATTTCTTTTTTGCCTTTCCGCCTTCTAGATAGATATCTGCTTTTATTTTATTTTTTCTTAATGAATTTAACCCTTCAATAGAATAAAAATTATATTCATCTGACATAGGTATAAATAATGCATTGATTTGATTTTCCATAAATTTATCAGTAAGTTTTAAATTTTCTAACTGATAAAAAAGTCTTGTAAGTCCAATGCTCATTCCAACCCCAGGTAATTTTTGATTTGAAAAATTTTCTGCAAGATTTTCATATCTTCCTCCAGAACATACTGAACCTATTTCTTCATATCCATTGAGCATAGTTTCATAAACAGTTGAAGTATAATAATCAAGTCCTCTTGTTATAGATAAATCAAGTTTTATATTTTTTTCTGGTATTCCAAATTCTAACATATAATAATATACTTTTTCAAGTTCATTCAAACCTTCATTATAAAGACCATTTTTATTTTTTAAAGACAATTCATTAAGTAAATCTTTATTATTCAAATCATTTGATATAAATAATAAAATTTCATTTACAACATCTATAGATAAACCATATTCTAATAATTCTTTTTTGGTATTTTCTTTACCAATTTTTGCAAGTTTATCTATTATTCTTAATACGTCGCTATATTTTTCTATTCCTAATGACTCAAAAAATCCATTTAATAATTTTCTATTATTTACATGAAATGTGACTTCTTCAAAATTTAATTTTTTAAAAACATTATAAATAACATATGGAAGAGATGCATCATTTAAAATAGAAAGAGTATCTTTTCCGATAATATCTATATCACACTGATAAAATTCTTTATATCTTCCCTTTTGATTTCGTTCTCCTCTATATACTTTTCCAATTTGATATCTCTTAAATGGAAATGTTAAATCCGAAAAATGTTGTGAAACATATCTTGCAAGGGGAACTGTTAAATCATATCTTAAACTCATCTTTTTTGTATCACTTTCAATTCTAAAAATTTGCTTTTCAGTTTCTCCAGCTCCTTTTGCAAATAATATGTCATCCTTTTCAATTAAAGGTGTTTCTATTGATACAAATCCGTTCTCCTCAAATGTATTTTCAATTATTTTTTTTATCTTATTAAAAACAAATTGTTCCTCTGGAAGAAGCTCCATTACCCCAGCTATGGTAGAAGGTTTTATAATACTCATTTAATCTCCAATCTTTAAAATCGAACCTAAATCTGTAATTTCTGTTTTAGGATATATAATTTTTATTTTTTCTTTTTCTGCGGTTTTTCTTATTATATCATAAGATTTTAAATTAGTGATATCTCCAGTAAAAAAAAATGTATTATCATCTACAAATCCACAAGTTCCACCAATAAATCCATTCTCATATCCATCTATTTTTATTTCCTCAATTGGGAGAAGAATTGTATTTATTTTTTTATTTATTTTTTTATAAATTCCATAATCACTTGTTAAAATAGTATTTTTTAAAGGAATAACCGAACATCTTGTGTATCCTTGTTTGACTATAATATTTTCATGATCTTTACAAAGATTAAAAATATTTTTTTCAATAATTTTACCATGAATTAAAAAATTTTTAAATTTAACTACATTATATATTGAGTCATATGGATATTT
Organism: Peptoniphilaceae bacterium; assembly: GCA_022769085.1. Lineage (GTDB taxonomy): Bacteria > Bacillota > Clostridia > Tissierellales > Peptoniphilaceae > JALEKO01. The sequence continues at coordinate 451 of JALEKO010000040.1, read as the reverse complement.
ACAAGATGGCAATTCTCCTTTAATTATTTTTATATTTTTATTTCTAAATTTATATTTATAATATTCAAATACATTTTCTGAAACTATTATATTTTTATTATCTACTACAAAAACTGATAAATCTGGATGATCAGAAATATTATTATTTAATTTTGGATTATTTATCGACAAAACATATTCTATATTATTATTATCTAAAAAATTAAGTACTTCCTTTTTTGCTTTATTACTTATTAATATCATATTTCACCACATAAAAAAAGCCCAGAAATGGGCTAATAATTTGGAGGCGTCTCCCAGATTCGAACTGGGGATAAAGGTGTTGCAGACCTGTGCCTTACCACTTGGCCACGACGCCATATGGAGCGGAAGACGGGATTCGAACCCGCGACCCTCGCCTTGGCAAGGCGATGCTCTACCCCTGAGCCACTTCCGCTCGCTTAGAATAAAT
>JALEKO010000037.1 GCA_022769085.1 Peptoniphilaceae bacterium | reverse complement strand
TAAATGATGTTTTTGGAATAATATTATCAAAGATGGCTTTTTATAAAACTGGCGAAGTAAATGAATAACTTTGTCAAAAAAATGATTATAAGTATAATATTAATATAGAGATTTTTTAACAATATGGAGGATTTAAAATATGTCTGAAAAATATGATTTAATTATTGTGGGTTCAGGTCCTGCTGGAATGACTGCAGCAATTTATGGAGTTAGAGCTAATTTAAGTGTTTTAATGCTTGATAAACTTTCTCCTGGGGGAAATATAATAAATACAAACGAAATTGAAAATTATCCAGGTGCTGGAAAAATAAATGGAGCTGAACTAGCGCTAAAGATGTTTGAAGATACTCAAAATCTTGGAGCAAAATTTGAATATGCAACTGTAAATAAAATTGAAGATGGAGAATATAAAAAGGTTTACACAGATGAATTTGATGAACCTTTTGAAGCACTATGTGTTATTATTGCAACAGGAACTAGACCTCGTACTTTAAATATACCTGGAGAAGCTGAACTTGCTGGAAGAAATGTTTCTTGGTGTGCAATATGTGATGGTGCTAAATATAGAGGAAAAGATGTGGTTGTATGCGGCGGTGGAAATTCAGCAATTGATGAGGGAACTTATCTTGCAGGAATTTGTAATAATCTTACTATAATAACTGATTTCGATTTAACAGGAGACCCTACATCTGCTGAATATTTAAGATCATTACCAAATGTTAAAGTAAAGCCATATAAAACAATTAGTGAATTTATAATGGAAGATAATCATTTAAAAGGTGTAAGATTTGCAGATAAAGATACACTTGAAAATGAAGAAATCGTTAATACTGATGGAGTATTTGAATATATAGGTGCTCTTCCTAACACAGAATTTATTAAAGATAGCGAAATAGAAAATGATAGGGGATATATTATAACCGATTCACACATGAGAACAAATATACCGGGAATTTTTGCGGCAGGAGATTGTATATCCAAAGGCTTACGCCAAGTTGTAACTGCTACAAATGATGGTGCAATTGCTGCTCAAGAAGCAAGAGCATATAAGATGTCAAAAAATGTTAATGATGCAAAATAATTATATAAATTGGGAGGTAAATTATGATAAAAGAATTTGAAAACGGAAGTTTGAAAGAGATGATAGGGGATGAACCAACTTTAGTAGATTTTTATTCAAAAACATGTGGACCATGTAAAATGCTTTCATTTGTTTTAAATGATATTAGCAAAAGTCATGAAAATTTGAATATTGTGAAAGTAGATTTTGAAGCAAATCCAGATTTAATTAAAGAATATAATGTTGAAGGATACCCTACAATTGTTTTGTTTAAAAATGGACAAGAAGTAAATAGAAGAGGTGGACTACAGCAAAAACCAGTGATTGAAAATATGATTAAGGAGATTTTATAATGAAAGTACAATATAAATATGAAGAACATCTAGTAGAACAACAGGCTAAAGCAGAAAAAGAAATGCTTGATGAATTCCACGCTGGTAATTATACAATTGATAATCCATTAATAAAATATAATTTATATAAATTAAATGCATTATCAGCAGTAATTTGCTTTAATACCGAAGAAGAAACAGCAATTAATGTAAGAGTTCTTGGAAAAACTAAACAAGCAGATTTTTATCAATCATTCCCTAAATCTAAAGAACATGTTTTACCAATAGTTGGATTATACAGCGATTATGAAAATAAAGTTGAAGTATATCCTTGGCAAAAAGAATCAGAAAAAGTAATTTTAACAATAAAAACTCCTAAAACTGATGGAGCTGATTTAGTTGATTCAGTTGATACAAGTGCGGGTTATTTACAAGATCAAATTATGTTCTTCTGTCCTGCAACTTCAAAACTTGCAATTGGTGTTGACTATGCAGGGGATGTTAGACTTGATTTTACAAAACCAATGCTTTGGGATTTAAAAGTACTTCCTGACGGAAATTTCTCAATGGGTTCAGATAGAATTATGAAGATGCCATATTTCTTATCAGGAGTTTATGAATTTAATGCAGTTGGTAAAATTTATAAAGAATATAGAGTTCCTTATGGATATCATCATGATCAATGTTATCTTCCAAATGGAGATCTTGTTGCTTTAAATTGTGATGCAGATAATGGAACAGTTGAAGATGGTGCTGTAGTAATTGATAAAGAAACTGGAGAAGTTAAAAAACAATTTAGGTTTAAAGATTTTATTAAACCTGGTGCTCAGAAATCTGGTTCATGGTCAGATGAAGACTGGTTCCATTGCAATTCTGTTTGGTATGATGAAAACACAAATTCATTAACTTTTTCAGGACGTCATATAAATGCAATGGTAAATGTTGATTTTGATTCATCAAAATTAAATTGGATTATTTCAGATCCAGAACTTTGGCCTGAAGAATATCAAAAATACTTGTTTACTCCTGTTGGAAACACTGATGATTTTGAATGGCAATATGAACAACATTCTAATTTAATTACTCCTTTAGGAGATGTAATGTGCTTTGATAATCACCATTGGGGATCTCAAAATCCAGATAAATATTTAGCTCCAAATGACAGCTACTCAAGAGGGGTGAAATATAGAATTGATACTGAAAAAATGGAAATAGAACAAACATGGCAATTTGGAAAAGAATTAGGAATTGATTTTTATTCTCCTTATATTTGTAATGTTGTATGGTATAACGAAGGATATTATCTAGTTCATTCAGGTGGAATAGCATATGATAAAGATGGAAATGCAAGTGCAAAACTTGGACCATATGCTGCAATTGATGACCCTAATTCAGTTTTAAAATCAAGAACTTATGAAATTGCTGATGGTGAAGTAAAACTTAAAATGGAAGTTGATTCAAATTATTATAGAGCCGAAAAAATTAATCTTTACAACAAAGTTGGAGAAGACTTAGTACTTGGTAAAGGAAAAGTTTTAGGTTCTCTTGGTGAAACTCATCAAATGGATTATGATATTCCTGCAGAGGAAACAGATCTTGAATTTGAAGATTGGCAGAATCCTTTGCTAACTGAAGAAGAAGATTTATTTATATTTAAATGTAAATTTACAAAAGGTCAACTTGTTCAATTAATTCTTGAGGGAGAAAATGAAACAAGAAAATATTTCGTTTCAACTTCTCATGGAATAAGGGGAGCAATGTGTGCAGGTACTTTCCTTCCTGATGATGATAGAGAAACTACAACTGTTGTTTCAAAACAAGGCTTAAATGGAAAATATAATCTTAAAATTTTAGTTGATGATAAAATTTACTTAACTGGTATTACAATTAATGCATAATTTGATTTAAAAACAATTAATAAAAAAGATCCTTTAAATTAATTTTTAAAGGATCTTTTCAATTGGATTCTTATTTATAGCTTCTTTTACATCTTCATTTTCAACGTGTGTGTAAATTTGTGTAGTTGCAAGACTCTCATGACCTAAAATAACTTGTAATGTTCTAATATCTACATCCCCGTATCTATACATTAAAGTTGCAGCAGTATGCCTTAACTTATGAGTTGAATAAATAGATGTATCAAATCCTGCTTTCTTTAAATATTTATCAATAGTATATTGAATTGACCTTTTACTCATTCTTTTTTTTCTAGTTGAAATAAAAAGTGCGGCGTTTTTTTCTTTATTTAAATATTTATTTCTTTCAGCTATGTAATCGTTTATAATTTTTATACAACTTTTATTTATATAAACAACTCTTTGTTTGCTACCTTTACCTGTAATAGTAAAGTGGTCAGTATTTAAAACATCATCAATATTTATCCCTGCAAGTTCTGATAGCCTCATTCCAGTTGTTAAAAACAAGTAAATAATAGCATAATCTCTTTTTCTTAAAAATAAATTTTCTTCAAGTAAAATTGAATCTAGCAATTTTCTAACATCAGAAAGAGTAAGATAAACAGGATTTTTTTTGTGAATTTTAGGTTTTTTTAATTTTTCAGATATATTTTTATCAAGAATTTCTATATCAGTATACATGTAATTAAAAAAAGTTTTTATAGATGATATTTTCCTTGATCTTGTTGAAGAATTATCATTTATATCATTATCAAGAAAGCTTACATAGCTGTATAAATCAGAATTATCAATTGAATTAAAAAAATTTTTGTCAATCTTTTTATTATCGTATTCTTCTTCAATTCCGTTTTTTCTATAAAAAATAAATAATATAAAGTTATCTAGATCATATCCATATTCTTTAATTGTAAGAGGAGAAAGCCCTCGAATGGATTTTAGATATTCCAAATAATCATTTAAAATAGTTGGTCTTGTGTAGTTATCTTTAATTTTTTCATAAAAATCTAATTTTTTCATAATTTACCTTAAAATATATTTTACTATATTAAAATATTAATTAAACCATATTAAAAATATAAAAGCCATAATCAAGAATTGCAAATATTTTTATTAAAAAATTGTTATAAAAGCTATAATAAGTGTTTTGTAGTAAATTTTTAATAAAATATATCAAATTGCACAAAATTATGATTTTGTGCAATAAATAAAATTTCTTCTAACATTACCCTATTTAAAAAAGCGAGACATTAAAATCACGCTTTTTTAAATAAAATACATTTTTTTATTTTGCATATTCTGTTGTCCTGGATTCTCTAATAAGATTTACCTTAATATGACCAGGATATTCTAATTCATTTTCTATTTTCTTTGCAATTTCTTTTGCTACAACAACCATTTCATCATCAGAAATGTTTTTAGGGTCAACTAAAATCCTAAGTTCTCTACCAGCTTGTAGTGCAAATGACTTTTCTACACCTTCAAAAGAATTTGCTATACTTTCAAGATTTTCCAATCTCTTAATATAATTTTCAAGACTTTCTCTTCTTGCTCCAGGTCTTGCAGCAGAAATTGAATCAGCCGCAATAACTAATAGAGATTCAACAAACATAGGCTGTGTATCATCATGATGAGATTCTATAGCATTTATTATTTGTTCATTTTCTCCGTATTTTTTTGCAACAGAAACACCAATTTCAACGTGAGTTCCTTCAATTTCATGATCTATAGCTTTTCCTATGTCGTGCAATAGACCAGCTCTTGCTGCAATTTTTGGATTTGCTCCAACTTCAAATGCTAACATTTCAGCAATATTTGCCACTTCTATTGAATGTTTTAAAGCATTTTGTCCGTATGAAGTTCTATATTTAAGCATTCCAACTAATTTTACAAGTTGAGGATGTAAATTTTGAACATGAGCTTCTTCTGTAGCCCTTTCCCCTTCATACATTATTTGCCTTTCCATATCTTCTTCGGTTTTTTTAATGGTTTCTTCAATTCTAGACGGATTAATTCTTCCATCTAAAATCAATTTTTCCATAGACTGTTTAGCTATTTCTCTTCTAATTGGGTCAAAAGAAGATATTACAATAGCTTCTGGAGTATCATCTATTATTAAATCCACACCAGAAATGCTTTCAAATGCTCTAATATTTCTTCCTTCTCGCCCAATAATTCTTCCTTTCATTTCATCATTTGGTAACGAAACAACTGAAACAGTGTTTTCAGCAACACCTGATGCCGAATATCTTTGAATGGTTGTAGCAATAATTTCTTTAGCAATATCTTTAGATTTTAAATATGTTTGTTCTTGGTATTCTTTTATTATTTTTGCCATTTCATGAACAGAATCTTTTTTAACTTCATCTAAAATAATCTTTTGAGCTTCATTTCTTGTTAGTCCTGAAATTCTTTGAAGTTCATTTTCTTGTTCTTCAAGTAGCAAATCAATCTTTTCCTGTTTCTTTTTTACTTTTGATTGTTCTTTGGAAATTTGATCCATTTTTTTATCAATTAAAAAAGCTCTTTTATCTAAGCTATCTTCTTTTTTAATAAGACGGTTTTCTTTTTTTTCAAGTTCCATCTTACTTTGTTTTAATTTATCTTCGCTTATAGATTTCAATTTTTGAATTTCATCTTTAGCTTTAAGAATAGTTTCATTTTTTTTAACTTCCGCCTCTCTTGATGCCTCATCAAGAATTTGTTGACTCATCATTTCTGCAGAAGCAATTTTTGCTTCTCCTATTTTCTTTCGATAAATATAGCCTAAATAGAAAGCAATAAAAGCGATTACTATTGACAAACCTATTTTTAAAAAATTATATAAAATAGTACATCACCTCCTATTAGTGCTAAAATTAAAAATAATTTTTCATTTTCTACCTTTATATTATAACATAAATTTAACAAATTTTAAATTATTATCTAATTTTTTATTATAAAACTATTTTCTTTAATTACTTCTTTTTCTTCAATTAAAATATCTTTTATGTCAATATATTTTTGGTTTTTAATTTTATTTATAAAATTTTCTATATTAATTTTTTCTCCTTGTAATTGAACTTCAACATTTCCATTGTTTAAATTTCTAACAAAACCAGTTAAATTTAATTTGTTTGCAATTAAATATGATCTATATCTAAAGCCAACTCCTTGGACTCTACCAATAAATATAAATTTATACCTATTCAAGAAAACCTCCATTACATAAAGTTTATATAAAAAAAACAAGCTAAATTTGCTTGTTCTCAAATACATATGGTGCACCATCAGGGACTCGAACCCTGGACACCCTGATTAAGAGTCAGGTGCTCTACCAACTGAGCTAATGGTGCTCTTAACAATTACCATATAATAATACCATAACAAAAATAAAAAGTCAAAAGTTTCTAATAAACCAACCAAATTTTTTGAATTTGATTTGAAAAATCTTCATAATTCCATTTTTGTTTCGTATTTTTTATTGAATTCGGATCATTTATAATGAATTTCCCATCATCATAAGAGTCTATGACTAATATATGACCAAATATAGTAAAATATCCTTTTGAAACAGAAACTAAAAGAGGCCCTTTATTAAGCGCGTTAATCATTTCATCTTTAGTATTTATTATATCTTTTACTTTAAGATTATATCTATCAGCTTCAAATTCAAAAAAATCCCAACTTATACCTTCTTCAACCATATATTTATTGGCATCTTGAGAAATAGTAATTGGTGTTATATTTTTATCGTTTGTAAGTCTAGATAAAACCATTGCCATTGAAGTAGGACCACAACCAGCATATCCTATAATACTATCACTAAGTGGAGTGTATGCCCATCTTTCATCCCATTGTAAGTAAAAAGGGGTTTTTCTATTTAAATTAACACTTTCACCGTAGTAACTTTTCATATTTTTATTATTTTTTAAATCATTATAAACAAAATTTATTGTATCTATATCATTTCCTACTAGATATTTTTGAGATAGAGTTAATTTTTCAAAATTATCAAGTAAGAATTTAGCATTTTTATTTATATTAGACCAATTATTTAAATTATTTTTTAATACATTTATATCTGTTGTTTTTAATTTTACATCAGAACTATTATCTGCAAAGCTAAAATAGTCGTTAAAAATAAATATTACAATAAAAAATAAAACAAAAAATATTTTTCTTTTTAAATCAATTTTTATCATAAAATAGTAACACCTCTATTATGATGTTACTATTTTTTATTGAGTTTAAAAGAAGTTTTAAATCCAAAATATTGTATAAACTGAACTATAGCTATTATTACAATAACAGAAGCAAACAAAACGTCATTTTCTCTTCTGTTATATCCATATCTGATAGCTAAATTTCCAAGACCTCCACCGCCTACTGTTCCGCTCATTGCAGAATAGCCAACTAAATTTATAAAAAGATTAGTAATATCTGAAATCATTGCGGGAATAGATTCTGGTATCACAACTTTAAAAATTATTTGAAAATTACTTGCTCCCATTGATTTTGCAGCATCAATTATTCCGCTGTCAACACTATTAAATTCTTGTTCAAATAATCTTGCAACAAATGGCACGGCAGATATTGTTAGTGGAACAATAGCAGCTGTTGTTCCAATTTTAGTTCCCACAATTAATTTTGATAATGGAAGTACAACAATCATTAAAATTACAAAAGGAAATGACCTAAATACGTTGACTATCAAGTCTAAAAATCTATATAATTTTGGCTTTTGTTTTAATCCGTTTTCTTTTATAAGAAATAAAAATATTGCTAATAATAAACCAAGTAAAACCGAAAATATTCCTGATATAAAAATCATAAATATTGTTTCAAGTGTAGCTGGAAGTAAAAGATCAAAAACTTCAATTAATCTGTCATTCATTTTAATACCTCTGCATTTACATTAAATTCTTTTAAAACTTTTATTACTTCATCAACTCTGTTATTTTGTACAACCTCTGCAATTGTATATCCAACCTTACTTGAGTTTAAAACATTAATATTTCCCTGAATTATATTTATATCTACATTAGTTTTTTTAACTATTTCACTTAGTATAGGTTTATTAAAGGTATCCTTATCAAAAGTAATTCTTAAAACAGTACCTTCAAAATCATTTTGATTAATTATTTCTTCTTCATCGTCATGAACTAAATTCTTAATAAACGATTTTGTTATTTCTGTCTTTGGATTTGAAAATAATTCATTAACCGTTTGTAATTCAATTATTTTTCCCTTGTCCATAACAGCTATTCTATCACAAATATCTTTAGCAACTT
>JALEKO010000038.1 GCA_022769085.1 Peptoniphilaceae bacterium | reverse complement strand
TTGAAAATATAGGTTTAATTATAATAGATGAAGAACATGATATGTCTTATATTTCTGGAAAAGACCCGAAATATAACACAATTGAAATTGCTGAATTAAGAGCAAATATAAATAAAGCAAATCTTGTTCTTGCAAGTGCAACTCCATCATTAAATTCAATGAAAAAAGCCCATGAATGTAAATATAAATTATTAGAGCTAAAAAATAGAATTAATAATATTGAGATGCCTGAAATAGAAATAATTGATATGAGAGAAGAATTAAAAAATCATAATTATTCTATGATAAGTAAAAAATTATTTCTATTAATAAAGGAAACTTTAACAAAAAATGAACAAATAATTTTGTTTTTAAATAAAACAGGACATACATCTTTTACATTTTGCAGAAAATGTGGATATGTTATAAAGTGTGATGCATGCGATGTTGCAATGACTTATCATAAACACAAAAACAGATTAATTTGTCATTATTGTGGCAGGACGAAAATTCAACCAGTTGTTTGCCCAAACTGTGGTTCTTCTGCAATTAAGGAATTTGGAGCCGGAACTGAAAAATTAGAAGAGGAAGTAAAAAAATTATTTCCTAAATCAAAAGTATTAAGGATGGATAGCGAAACTGCTGTCAACAAGAATAGCTATGAAAAAATGTATACTTTTATGAAGCAGGGAAGAGTAGATATACTAATTGGAACACAGATGGTTGCAAAAGGACTTGATTTTAAAAATGTCACATTAGTTGGAATAATTGCAGCTGATATAAGTTTAAATTTAGATGATTATATGGCACATGAAAAAACATTTCAATTAATAACACAGGTATCAGGAAGAGCTGGAAGGGGAAATAAAAAAGGAAAAGTTGTAATTCAAACATATAGACCAAATCACTTTGCAATACAAAGTGCAAAAAATAATGATTATGATTCATTTTATAATTATGAAATGAACATAAGAAAAAGTACAAAATTTCCACCTTTTGTTGATTTAATCAATATTAGAATTGTTGGAGAAAATAGAAAAATTTTAATGGAAGTATCAAAAAAACTTTTTAAAGAACTGAATTTAAATTTAGATGAAGTATTGGAAATAAATAAACCAATTCCAGCAAAAATAGAAATGGTTAATAATAAACATAGAATAAACATACTTATAAAAATTAATAGGAATAAAAAAATAATTTTAAAACAAATAGATGAAATTACAAAAAAGTTTAGAAAACATTTTAAAGAATTTAATTTTATAGTGTCGATAAATTCAAATAATATTAATTAGGAGAAAAGATGTTTGATTTTTTTAAAAATAAAAAAGATTTGAATGATGAAAATAAAAAAGATGAATCTAAAAATATCAATATTGATTTTGAAGAAGAAAATGTAAATAGAGAAAATATTGAGTCAGAAAATATTTTTAACAAATTAAAAAAAGGGCTTACAAAAACAAGAGACGATTTTCGTGAAAAAATGGGTATTCTTTTCACTCCAAATATCAAAATTGATGATAACTTATATGAAGAATTAGAAGAAATGCTAATTATGGCAGATATTGGAATGAAGTCAACTATTGAAATAATAGAAAGCTTAAAGACAAAAATTAAAGAAGATTCAATAAAAAATCCTGAAGAAGTTTACCCTGCATTAAAAAAAGTTATGGTAGAGAAACTAAATAATTTTAAAGCTGAAAATAAAAAAAATATTAACACTGATAAGCCTACAGTTGTACTTGTAATTGGAGTAAATGGAGTGGGAAAAACTACAACAATTGGGAAAATTGCAAATATACTTGTAAATAAAAAAAATAAAGTAATGCTTGCTGCAGCAGATACATTTAGGGCAGCTGCAATAGAACAGCTACAAATTTGGTCAAAAAGAGCAAATGTTGAATTGGTATCGAAAGGTCAAGGAAGCGACCCTTCATCTGTCATTTATGATGCAATAAATAAAGCAAAAGAAAAGAAAATAGATGTTTTGTTATGCGACACAGCAGGTAGACTTCATAATAAGAAAAATTTGATGATGGAGCTTGAAAAAATTGATAAAACAATTTCTAAAAATTGGCCAAATGCAAATAGAGAAAATTTATTGATTTTAGATGCGACTACAGGTCAAAATGCAATTAATCAATTAAAAGAATTCAAAAAAGTAACGGATATTACAGGATTAGTTCTTACAAAACTTGATGGAACTTCGAAAGGAGGAATAATTTTTCCTCTTCAAAATGAACTTAATGTACCAGTTAAATATATTGGAATAGGTGAAGGAATAAATGATCTTCAAGAATTTAATTGTGAAGATTTTGTTGAAGCTATTTTTTAATTATTTATATTGACAAATAAAAAAAATAAAGTATTATTTTTGGGTCAAGAAAATAACTTGACCGAGGATATAATGGAAAAAATTATAGAAATTGGAATACTATATTCGTACTACTCCAGTTTATTAACAGCAAAACAAAGAGACGTTGTAAATGGGTATTTTAATGAAGATCTTTCTTTAAATGAAATAGCTCAGCTACACGGAATAAGTAAACAGTCAGTAAGTGATATGCTAAATAGATCTGTTAAAAAACTTTATAATTTTGAAAATAAATTGGGGATTGTAAAAAAAAGTAGAAAAATCACTGATGAAATTTTTGAAATTATTGACTTAATCAAAAAAGATACTGATAAAAATATTATTGTTGAAAAGCTGTTGAGGATAACAAAAGAAAATTAAGTGGGTGAATAAATGATTTTTTCAAGTCTATCTGAGAAAATTCAGGAAAGTTTAAGTAAAATAACAGGTAGAGGAAAGCTTTCTGAAAAAGATGTTGAAAATGTAATGAGAGAGATAAAACTTTCTTTACTTGAAGCTGATGTGAATTATAAAGTTGTAAAAAAATTTGTATCTAATGTCAAAGAGAAGGCAATAGGATCAAATGTCATGGAATCACTTACCCCAGGTCAAATGGTTATAAAAATAGTCAATTCAGAACTCACAGATTTAATGGGGAAAAATAATGAAAAGCTTAATTTTTCAGGTCAACTTCCACATAATATTTTATTAGTTGGTCTTCAAGGAGCAGGAAAAACGACTCATGCTGGTAAACTTGCAAAAAAACTTAAAGAGCAAGGGAAAAATCCACTTTTAGTAGCATGTGATGTTTATAGGCCTGCTGCAATTGAACAGCTAAAAGTAGTGTCTGAAAATGTTGGAGTTGATATTTACACTTCTGAAATTAAAGATCCAGTTCAGATTTCAAAAGATGCATCTGATTTTGCATTAAGAAATTCAAATGATGTTATGATTGTGGATACAGCAGGAAGGCTTCAAATAAATGAAGAACTCATGGATGAACTTTTGAATATAAAAAATGTTTTAAATCCAAACGAAATTTTACTTGTTGTTGATTCTATGACAGGTCAGGAAGCTGTAAATGTTTCAAAAACATTTGATGATTATCTTGATTTGACAGGTATTATACTTACTAAATTAGACGGGGATGCAAGAGGAGGAGCTGCTCTTTCTATAAGAGAAGTTGTTGGAAAACCAATAAAATTTGTTGGAACAGGAGAGAAACTTGACGATTTAGAAGCATTTTATCCTGATAGAATGGCATCGAGAATTTTGGGAATGGGTGATGTTTTAAGTCTTATTGATAAAGCAGAAAAAAGTGTTTCAAAGAAGGAAGCATTAGAGCTTGAAAAAAAGATTAGAGAACAGACATATACTTTAGATGACTTTATGCAACAGATACAGCAAATAAAAAGAATGGGGCCTCTTGAGGATTTACTATCTATGATACCAGGTCTTAATTCTAAAATGCTTAAAGGCATAAATGTAGATGATTCGGGATTTGTAAAGATAGAAGCTTTGATAAGTTCTATGACTAAAGATGAAAAAAATAATCCTGAAATTATAAATAAGTCAAGAAAAGAAAGAATTTCAAAAGGTTCAGGAGTTGGTTTGAATGAACTTAATAAACTGCTTAAACAGTTTAGAGAACTTAAGAAAATGATGAAGAAAATGTCTTCATTATCAAAGAAAAAAAATAAAAGGATGGGTTTTCCATTCTTTAAATAGAAAATAGGAGGAAATTATGGCAGTAAAAATTAGATTAAGAAGAATGGGTTCAAAGAAAAAACCATTTTACAGAGTGGTTGTTGCAGATTCAAGAAGCCCAAGAAATGGTAGATTTATTGATGAAGTTGGATATTATAATCCAATGACAAATCCAAAAGTTTTTAAAGTAGATAATGAAAAAGTAGGTGAATGGATAAAAAATGGTGCAAGACCTACAAGCATAGTTGAAAAACTTTTTAAAGATAATAATGTTTTAGAAACCGAAAATAAATAAAATGAAAAAACTCATAGTTGATATTGTAAAAGCAATAGTTGACAATCCTAATTCAGTAAAAGTTGAAGAAGTAGAAAATGATGGAATAGTTGATATCACTATAAGCGTTGATGATAGTGATAAAGGTAAAGTCATTGGAAAAAATGGAAAAATTATCAATTCTGTAAGAACTATTGCTAAAGCTTGTGCTATAAAAGAAAATGTTAAGGTAAATGTTAGAATCTGAAAAAATAATAGTAGGAAAAATATTAAACACTAAAGGCTTGAAAGGTACATTAAAAGTAAAAAATTTAAGCGATAATCCTAATAGGTTTGACAAAGGAAATTTTATTTTTATAGAAGGAGTAAATAAAGAAAAGAAAATTATAAATTCTTATAATTTTAAAGGGTTTTACTACATAGACTTTGAGGGTATAGATACTTTATCAAAAGCTGAAATTTTTAAATCAAAATATTTATATGTAGAAAAAAAAGATTTGAGAGATTTAAGTGATGAAGAGTATTACATTTTTGATGTAATAAATCTTCCGTGTTTTTATAAAAATAAAAGTGTAGGTTACATTAAAGATGTACTTACTGATTATCCAAATGAAGTTTTTGTACTTGATACTAATGGTGTTGAAGTTTTAGTTCCTTCAATAAAACATTTTGTTAAAGAAATTGATTTAAATAACAAAGTTGTTAAATTAGATAACCTGGAAGATTTGTATGAATAAAATTTCTGTTTTAACTCTTTTTCCTGAGTCATTTGAATTTTTAAATGATTACGGTGTCATAGGAAAAGCAATACAAAAAAATTTATTGAAATTAAAAATAGTAAATATTAGAGATTTTTCTACCGACAAGCATAAAAAGGTTGATGATAAAGTTTTTGGTGGAAAAGCTGGAATGCTTATGCAAGCTGAGCCAGTTTATCAAGCTATTAGAAAAACAAAAACATTTAATTCCAGAGTTATATATATGTCTCCACAAGGAAAATTATTAGATCAAAAAAAAGTTATAGAACTTTCAAAATATGAGGATATAGTTTTGTTATGTGGACATTACGAAGGCGTTGATTCAAGGGTCATAAATCATTTTGTAGATGAAGAAATTTCAATTGGAGATTATGTGTTAACAGGTGGTGAGATACCTGCAATGGTTTTAATAGATTCGGTTTCAAGATTTATTAAAGGCGTTTTAGGAAATAGTGAATCCACAAAAACAGATTCACATTTTTCAACATTATTACAATATGATGAATTTACAAGACCTTCAAATTTTAGAGGATATAAAGTTCCATCTGAATTAATAAGTGGTGACCCAAAAAAGATAGATTCTTGGAATTTAAAATCTAGCATTGAAAAAACAAAAAAGATAAGAAAAGATCTGTTTGATAGATATAAAAGGGAGAATAGTGATGGATTTAATTAGAAAAATTGAAAATGAACAATTAAGAGAAGATAAAGTCAATTTTAGAGTAGGAGATACTTTAAGAGTATCATATAGAATAAAGGAAGGTGAAAAAACAAGACTTCAGGATTTTGAAGGAGTTGTAATAGCTATAAATGGTGGCGGTATAAATGAAACATTTACTTTAAGAAGATTAAGCTATGGAGTAGGTGTTGAAAGAACATTTTTAACAAATTCACCTAGACTAGAAAAATTTGTTGTAACAAGAAGAGGAAAAGTAAGAAGAGCAAAGCTTAATTATTTAAGAAATCGTCAAGGTAAAGCAGCAAAAGTAAAAGAGAAAACAGCATATTAATTTTTAGAAAAAAGTAACTTGCTTTAATATTTTTGTAGGTTACTTTTTTTATTGAGAGGTTATTTATGAACATAAACCGGTATCCCGGACATATGGAAAAAACAAAAAAAGACATAAAAAATTCTTTAAACCTAGTTGATATAGTTGCAGAAATTATTGATTCTAGAATTCCAATTTCATCGAGTAATCCACTTTTAAAAGAAATAACAGGTTCAAAGCCTAGAATTATTTTAATGAATAAAGCAGATTTAGCTGATCAACTAGAAAACAAAAAATGGATAAAATTCTTTAAAGAAAAAGGTATTAATGCAGTAGAAGTTAATTCAAAGAAAAATATTGATACTGATTTAATTTATAAAATGTCAAAAGAACAATTAAAAGAAGAGTTTCAAATAAGAGAAAGAAAAGGTATTGAAAATAAAAAAATAAAAATGATGGTTGTTGGAATACCAAATTCAGGGAAATCTACATTCATTAATAATATTTCAAATAGAAAGGGTACAAACACCGGAAATCGACCTGGAATTACAAAACAGAAACAATGGATAAGAACTAAATCTAATTTGGATTTATTAGATACACCTGGAGTATTATGGCCTAAATTTGAAAGTGAAGAAATAGGTCTTCATTTATCTTATACTCATGCTATTAAAGATGAAATAATAGATATAGAAACTTTGTGTTTAAAATTTATTTCTGAAATTCAAAAAATAGATACAAATATTTTTAAAGATAGATATAAAATTGAAACAAAAAATATGACTGATATCGAAATTTTTGAAGAAATAGCAAAAAAAAGAGGATGTTTAATAAAAAATGGAATATATGATTATACAAAATGTGCAAATTTAATATTTCAAGATTTTAGAACAGGAAAATTAGGTAGAATAACTTTGGAGAAGTATGATTTATTCAAAATATAATAAAGAAATTGAAAAAGATATTTATAATAATAATAAATATATTGTAGGAGTTGATGAAGTTGGAAGAGGGCCACTTGCAGGTCCTGTGGTTGCATGTGCTGTAGTTATGAATTCAAAAAGAATTGATGGAGTTACAGATTCAAAAAAATTATCAAAAAAAAATTTAATTAAATTTGATAAGCTTATAAGAGAAAATGCATTGGCATTTTCTTTTGGAATAAAAAATAATAAAATAATAGATAAAATTAATATAAAAAATGCAACTAAATTAGCTATGATAGAATCGATAGATAAATTAAAAATCAAAAATAAGAAAGTTATTCCAGATATTGTTTTAATAGATGCTGAGAGACTGGATATACCATATAAGCAGTTAAATATAGTAAAAGGAGATTTGTATAATTACACAATTTCATGTGCTTCAATATTAGCAAAAGTATTTAGAGATAACATAATGATAAAATTTGACAAAATATATGAAGGATATGATTTTATAAATAATAAAGGTTATGGAACAAAAAAACATTTTTATGGAATAGATAAATTTGGTGTAACCCCAATACACAGATTATCCTTTTTAAATAAATATTTTGAAAGGCAAATAAGTTTTTTATGAAAACATTTAAAAGAATATTTGGAGATAAAGGAGAAGAAAAGGCAGTAAAATATCTTATTGAAAATAAATATATTATTTTAGACAGAAATTATTCTTCCAAATATGGCGAAATTGATATAATATGTAAAAAAGATAATATCATATGTTTTGTAGAAGTTAAAACAAGAAAAAGTTTAAAATATGGATATGCATCTGAATCGGTAAATTATAAAAAGCAAATAAGAATTTTAAATACAGCAAAAATTTACTGTACTGAAAAAAATTTATATGATAATTTTTTTAGATTTGATGTTTGTGAAATTTATAGTAATGGAGAAATTAACTATATAGAAAATGCGTTTTATGAATAAAAAAATCACAATAAAAGAGGTACTTACATATCTTAATTTTTTAAAAATATCAAATAGAAAAATCTTAAGTTTGTTTAAACATATAGATTTAGATAAAATTTATGAAATTGATTTTAATAAATTTGAAATAGTTGATAAAAAAACAAAAGAAAAAATTTTCAATAAAGATAATATAGAAAAATTCAAGCGTTATGTTGATAGACTTAAAAATGGAAAATATAAAATAGTTTCAATATATGATGATTATTATCCTAGAAATCTAAGATATATAGATGATCCACCAGCAATATTATATTATATGGGAGAACTAAACAAAAATGATGAATATTCTTTATCTTTTGTAGGTTCAAGAAAATGTAGTGACTATGGTAAATGGGCTTGTAAAGAACTTACAAGTCAGGTCGTTTCTAAAGGAATAACTACAGTTTCAGGGCTTGCATCAGGAATCGATTCAATTTGCCATAAAACAACAATTGAAAATAACGGAAGAACAATAGCAATTTTGGGCAATGGAATAAACATTATTTATCCTTCAAAAAATAGAGTATTATATGAAGAAATTATAAATAAAGGTGGTCTAATATTAAGCGAGTTTCCTTTAGATACAACTCCAAAACCATATAATTTTCCACGAAGAAATAGAATAATTTCAGGAATTTCACTTGGAACTGTTGTAATAGAAGCAAAAGAAAAATCTGGTTCATTAATAACGGCTTCTTACGCATCTGAACAAGGAAAAGAGGTATTTTCTATACCTGGTAATATTAATTCAGTTTATTCAAAAGGAACTAATAAATTAATACAAGATGGGTGTAAACTTATTTTAAATGTTGATGATATTTTAGAAGAAATAGAAATTCTGAAAGAAAAAAGTTTGGAAAAAGAAAAAGATAATGTAAAATTAGATGAAATAGAAATGAAAATATATAAATATATTCAAGAAAATGGTCCTTCAAAAATAGATGACTTAGTTTTAAATCTAGGTGAAGATATTAATACAATAAATTTTGTAATTACTTCACTGGAACTTAAAGATTATATTTCTAATTCAGGAATTCTTGGATATGTTGTTAAGGGGTGATTATTTTGTCAAAAAATCTTGTTATTGTTGAATCACCAACAAAAGCAAAGACTATAAAAAAATTTCTCGGTAGAAATTATAGCGTTCAAGCATCAATGGGACATTTGAGAGATTTACCCAAAAGTAGGCTTGGAATAGACATTGATAATAATTTTGAACCAGAATATATAAAAGTTAGGGGAAAAGCAAAACTTATAAATAATTTAAAGAAAGAAGCTGATAAAGCTGAAAAAGTATATCTTGCTACAGACCCTGATAGAGAAGGAGAAGCTATAAGCTGGCATTTACAATACTTATTAGGTTTAGATCAGGCTCAAAAAAATAGAATTGAATTTCATGAAATAACCAAAAAAGAAGTTTTAAATTCAATAAATAAACCAAGAGAAGTTGATATGAAATTAGTTAACAGTCAACAGGCAAGAAGAGTAATTGACAGACTTGTTGGATATGAAATAAGTCCTATTTTATGGAAAAGAATAAAATCTGGATTATCAGCTGGTAGAGTACAATCTGTAGCACTTAAACTAATTATTGACAGGCAAAGAAAAATAAATGAATTTGAACCAGAAGAATATTGGACAATTTCAGCTTTTCACGAAATAGATAAAATTAAATTTGAAAGTGAATATTATGGAAACATAATAAACGATAAAAAATTAAAAATTGAATTAAAAAATAAAGAAGAGACATTAAAAGTTTTAAATTCACTTTCAAAAGATGGATTTAAAGTTTTAGATATTAAAAATACAAAAAAGAAAAAGAATCCTCCAAAACCATATACTACTAGTACTCTACAGCAAGATTCTTCAAATAAATTAGGATTCTCAACTAAAAAAACTATGTCAATAGCTCAACAACTATTTGAAGGTGTTGAAACAGATGAAGGAAGTGTTGGTTTAATAACATATATGAGGACTGATTCAACAAGAATATCATCTGAAATAGTAAATTCGGCATTAGAATATATAAAAGAAAATTATGGGAAAGAATATGCATCATCTGGAAGAACTTTTTCAAAAAAACAAAAAGGATCTCAGGATGCTCATGAAGCAATTAGGCCAACCTCTATTTTGATGACGCCACAAAGAATTCATAAATATTTAACAGAAGATCAATTTAAACTATATAGGTTGATTTGGACAAGAATAATACAATCACAAATGAAGGAATATGAATATATGTCGACTTCAATTTTATTTGAAAATAATTCTAACCTATTTAAATCAAATGGTGTTCAGACAATATTTGAAGGATTTAATTTGATTTCACTTGGAAAACAAACGCAAAACTTTCTTCCACAATTGAAGGTAAACGAAAAAATTTCAGCAGTAAAAATAGAAAATAATCAACATTTTACAAATCCGCCGCCTAATTACACTGAGGCAAGCCTTGTGAAAGAACTTGAAGAAAATGGCATTGGAAGACCTTCAACATATTCTTCAACAATAAATTCAGTTTTGAGTAGAAATTATGCAACAATTGAAGATAGAAAAATCATTCCAACAAAGCTAGGATTTACGGTATGTGACTTCTTAGAAGAAAATTTTGATGATATTATTAATGTAGAATTTACTGCTTCTTTAGAAAATAAACTTGATGATGTTGCAAGTGATGAAATTGAATGGAAAACTTTAGTATCAAATTTTTATAAAGACCTTGAAAAAGATTTAAAAGAAACAAAAAAAGATGATAAGGATTACAAAGTAAAAAATGAACAAATAAATGAGAAATGTCCAAAGTGCGGTTCAAATTTAGCTATAAAACACGGTAAAAATGGAAGTTTTATAGGGTGTACAAATTTTCCAAATTGTGATTACACTAGAAGTATTAAAAAAACTACAGGAGTAAAATGCCCTATTTGTGGAGGAGAAATTTTAGAAAAAGTTTCAAAAAAAGGTAAAAGATTTTACGGATGTGAAAATTATCCAGATTGCACATATTCAGTTTGGGATGAACCAATAAAAGAAAAATGCCCAAATTGTGGATATCCTTTATTACACAAGAAAAATAGAAAAGAAAATAAAATTTATTGTGATAATTGTGGATATGAAAAAATGTAAAATTAGTTTTTAAATTGGAAAATGATTATACAATATGGTATAATCTCACTTGATATGAATACACACATTTTTTGACAATTCGGAAGTTGCTTATTTAAGTTCCCGAGTTGGTTGATAAAAATGGAGGAAAAAACGGAGGTAAAAATGTCAGTAGTATCAATGAAAAAATTATTGGAGGCCGGAGTTCATTTTGGTCATCAAACAAGAAGATGGAATCCGAAAATGAAAAAATTCATTTTCACAGAAAGAAATGGAATTTATATAATAGATCTTCAAAAGACAGTAGAGCAGATTGAAAAAGCATATGACTTTTTAAGAGAAGTTGCATCAGAAGGCGGAAGTGTACTTTTTGTAGGAACTAAAAAACAAGCTAAAGATTCAATAAAATTAGAAGCTCAGAGATCAGGACAATATTATGTTTCAAACAGATGGCTTGGTGGAATGTTAACTAATTTCCAAACAATTAGAAAATCTGTAGATAAATTAAAGAAACTTGAAGCTATGGAAGAAGATGGAACTTTTGATCTATTACCTAAAAGAGAAGTTTTAGAGCATAAAAGAGAAATGGAAAAATTGGAAAAAAATTTAGGTGGTATAAAAGAAATGACACAGCTACCAGATGCACTTTTTGTTGTTGATCCTAAGAATGAGGAACTAGCTGTTCATGAAGCTCAAATACTTGGAATTCCAGTTGTTTCTATAATTGATACAAATGCAGATCCAGATGAAGTTACAATTCCTATTCCTGGAAATGATGATGCTATAAGAGCTGTGAAACTTATAGCAAATATAATGAGTAAAGCAATAATTGAAGGAAAACAAGGACTTGAAAATTTCGATGAAAATGAGGTAGATTTTGAAAGTTCAGATGAAGATATCGAAGAATTTGACGAAGAAGAAGTTGATGAAGAAAATTTTGACGATATAGATGATATAGAAGATGAGTCGGAGGAATAAATGGCAGAAATAAGTGCAAAATTAGTAAAAGAGCTTAGAGATAGAACTAGTGCTGGCATGATGGAATGCAAAAAAGCATTAGTTGAAACAAACGGTGACTTAGAAAAAGCAATTGACTTGTTAAAAGAAAAAGGACAATCAAAACTTGACAAAAAAGCAAATAGAATTGCTGCAGAAGGGGTAATCGGCTCATATATTCATAGCAATAATAGAATTGGTGTTATAGTTGAAATTAATACAGAAACTGATTTTTCAGCAAAAACAGATCAAATTAAAGATTTTGCAAAAAATATAGCTATGCATATTGCTGCAATGAATCCTAAATATGTTTCTGAAAGTGATGTTGACAAGGAAGAACTTGAAAGAGAAGAGAATGTATTAAGACAACAAGCTTTAAATGAATCTAATGCCAATATGCCTGAAGATAAAAAAGAAATGATAATTCAAAATAAATTAAAAGGTAGACTTAAAAAATGGTACAGCGATTTTGTTTTGTTAGATCAACCTTACGTAAAAGATCAAGACAAAACAGTTGATCAATATTTAAGAGAAACAGTTGCAGCTGTAGGTGAAAATGTAAAAATAAGAAGATTTGCCAGATTTGAAGTTGGTGAAGGTCTTGAGAAAAAACAAGAAAATTTTGCTGAAGAAGTACAATCACAAATAAATTCAGCAAAATAAGTATAAATAAATTAATTTCATAAAATTATAATTAATGCCAAAGCTTTTTAAAAAGTTTTGGCATTAATTTTTTAATATCTACAATACTTTTTTTAAAAATATTTTCTAAATTATAATAGTTTTAGTTATTTTTATAATCTTTTAATAAACAAGAATTTTTTTATCGTTTTTAAATTTTTATCATATAATTTATTTAAATAATTTTTTATGTGTTCTTATTAGTTTAAGAATAATACTATAATAAAATTGATAAATTAAGCTCCAATATTTTACACTTAATAAGTTAATTGACATTTAATTTCAAAATAGTATATATATTATAAAGCATTTACTAAGCATTTTATGATAAATATTATAAATAAATTTTAATTAACAAAATTTAGAATTATATAGTAAAGAGTTTTTAAACAAAATTAAATATACGACAAATTTATTTGGAGGTAGAAATGAAATCAAATTATATTAGAGATCAAAAGAGTGACAATTTATTAACACCGAAAAATTCAGCATTTATTGTTATTGACTATCAGCCTGTTCAAGTTTCGTCTATAAAATCAATGGATCAAGATGAGCTTGTAAAAAATATTGTAAAAACTGCGAAATTAGCAAAATTATATAAACTTCCTACAATTTTAAGTACAGTAAATGTATCAAATGGGCAAAATAAGCCACAAATAAAAGAAATTTCAGAAATTTTTCCAGATGTTTTGCCAATAGATAGGACTACAATTAATTCTTGGGAAGATGATGATTTTCATAAGGCGATAGTAGAAAGCGGAAGAAATAAGCTTATAATGACAGCATTATGGACTGAAGCTTGTCTTACTTTTCCAGCTTTAGATGCTATTAAGGAAGGTTATGAAGTTTATGTAGTGGTAGATGCAGTTGGTGGTACAAGTAAGATAGCTCATGAAACAGCTCTTAGAAGAATGCAACAAGCAGGAGTTAAATTAATTTCTTGGGTACAATTAGCATGTGAACTACAAAGGGATTGGAATAGAACAGAAACTGCTAGAGAATTTTCACAAATTTTATTTGGAAACTAATTATATTATTTAAAAAATTAATTTATAAAAAGGATGCTTTTAATTTAAGCATCTTTTTATATTTAAAATGAAAAAGATTATTTGAAATTTTTCAATTACAATTAATTTTTTAGTATTTGTAAATTATGTTATAATAAAAACAAAAAAGGGTGTTCGAAAGGACTGAGAAAAGTTTTACTTTAACCTATGACCAGATTTGGATAATGCCAACGTTGGGAAATATTTTAATTTTACAAGAGCCAGCGTCTCTTGTTTTTTAGTCCTTTCAGAATCACAGAAAGGATTTTTTTATGGAATATAAAACACAAATGGAAGCTGCAAGATTAGGAATTGTAACAGATGAAATGAAAAATGTAGCAAAGAATGAAAATATTAATGTAGATATAATTAGAGAAAGAATAAAGGAAGGTAAACTTGTAATTCCAGCAAATAAAAAAATCATAAAAGAAAAACTTATCAAGGTGTTGGATACGGTTTAAGAACAAAAGTAAATGTAAATTTAGGAGTTTCAAAAGACTGTCCTGATGTGGATCCTGAAATAGAAAAAGTAAAAGAAGCCATTAATATGAAAGCTGATGCAATAATGGATTTATCATCTTTTGGAAAAACAGAGGAATTTAGAAAAAAACTTATAAAAGTTTCTGATGTAATGGTTGGTACTGTTCCTATTTATGATGCTGTGGGATTTTACGATAAAGAATTAGGAGATATTACACCTGAAGAATTCTTAGATGTGGTAAGAAAACATGGAAAAGACGGAGTTGATTTTGTCACAATTCATGCAGGTATTAATAAAGAAAGTATAAAAATCTTTGATAGAAATAAAAGACGTATGAACATAGTATCAAGAGGTGGATCACTTACATATGCATGGATGAAATTGAGAAATGAAGAAAATCCTTATTATCAATATTTTGATGAACTTTTAGATATTTGTAGAGAATATGATATAACTATTTCTTTAGGAGACGGAATGAGACCAGGATTCCTAGAAGATGGGTCAGATAAAAGTCAAATTTTTGAAACAATTATTTTAGGTGAACTTACTAAAAGAGCATGGAAAAAAGATGTACAAGTAATGATTGAAGGCCCGGGACATATACAAATAAATGACATAGCTTTTAATATTAAAACTATAAAAAAATTAACTAATAATGCACCTTTATATGTTTTAGAACCATTAGTTACTGATGTTGCTCCAGGCTATGACCATATCACTTCAGCAATTGGTGGTGCGATTGCTGCAAGTTTAGGAGCAGATTTTTTATGCTATGTTACACCAGCAGAACATTTAAGACTTCCGAGTATTGATGATATGAAAGAAGGAATCATAGCAGTAAGAATTGCAGCACACGCAGCAGATATAGCAAAAGGGGTACATAATGCTATAAATTGGGACATAGAAATGGGAAAAGCAAGAAAAGTTTTGGATTGGAATAGGCAATTTGAGCTTGCGATAAATCCACAAAAAGCAATATCATATCGTAAAGCATCAAGCCCTTTATGTGAAGACTCTTGCACGATGTGTGGCAAAATGTGCTCAATTAGAAATATGAACAGAATTATGGAAGGAAAACCAATATCTATACTTGAAGATAAAGACATAGATTAATATAAAAATAAGATTTAATTTTATAAACTAATAGAATATCCTTAAAATATAATTACACAATTTTTAATATAATTATATTTTAAGGATATAATAATTTAAAAATACTTAATTATTAATTTCTAAAATTTGAAAAAGGTTCATACTCACTACCTGAAAAATCAAGAGTATCTTTTTGTGCTGATATCGATAGTACTACTCCAATTGAAATTAAATTAATAGTTTGAAATGTTCCACCCGATGAAAATAAAGGAAGAGGAATTCCTGTAACTGGCATTACTCCCATTGTCATTCCAATATTTTCGAAAAGATGAATAAAAAACATTGCAGCTATTCCTACTGTAATTAAATAGAGAACCGAATCTGAGGCTTTTTTTGCAACCATTATCATTCTATAAATCAATAAACCAAAAGATAAAATCGTAATAATTCCGCCTAAAAATCCAAATTCTTCAACGAGAACTGAAAAGATATAATCCGTTTCTTTTTCAGGAATATATCCGTATTGAGCTTGGCTTCCTTTCATAAAACCACGTCCAAAAAAACCACCACTACCAATTGCAATTAAACCTTGTGATTGTTGCCAACCCGATCCTGAAATATCTCTAGAAGGGTCTAAAAAATTTAGAATACGGTTTTTCATATATTCATCAAATATAAAAAAGTATGCTAATGGAAGAATTATTGCAATTGACAATGCAATTAAAATAATCCATTTCCGTGATAGTCCTGCGGCAAATAACATTGCTGCAATTATAAAAACATATACCATTGCTGTACCAAAGTCTGGTTGAAGTAAAACTAAACAAATTGGTAAAGATGAAAAAATTATTATCTTTAATAATGTTTGAAATTCATTAATACTTTTTTTATTCTCACTTATATAATTTGCAACTGAAAATATAACCAAAAATTTTGAAATTTCAGATGGCTGAATTGAAACAAATCCAAGTCTTATCCAGCTGTTTCCACCCCGTTCTTCTCCTCCAACACCAATTATTAGAGTTACTACTAGAAGTAATATTGAAATTATATACATTGTCTTAGTGAATTTTTTTAAAAAATTCATATCTAAAGCAAATAAAATTAAAATTAAAATAAATCCGATACCACTTGCTACAAGTTGACTATATATTTCATTAATTTTTCCCTGAAATGAAGAATATAGTACAATTATCCCAAATACAACTAAAAAGATTGTTATAAAAAGTAAAATCCAATCAAATTTTGCAAGGCTTTTTTTATTTATATTAAACATTTTTTCTCCAAATTAAAATAGTTATAATAAAACATTATACCTTAAATAATTATTTTAATTGTATTAGTTTTATTTAAATAAATAAATTCACTTATTTGTAGTTAAAATTAACAAAAGTATAATTTTCTAATGGTAGAATATAAATTTATTAATTATAGGAATGTTTATGGTTTTAAAAAAAGAAAAAATATATAATGTTATAAATATACTTGAAAAAAAATATCCTGATGATACCAAAAGCATGCTAAATTTTTCAACTCCTTTTGAGCTTTTAATTGCAACTATTTTATCTGCACAATGTACAGATGTTCGTGTTAATAAAGTGACTTCTGAAATGTTTAAAAATTACAATACTCCTGAAGATTTTTGTAATCTAAGTTTAGAAGAATTAGAAAAAATGATAAAATCATGTGGTTTATATAAAACAAAGGCTAAAAATATTAAAAATGCGAGCAAAAAACTTATAGAAAATTTTAATTCTGTTGTTCCAAATAATATGAAAGATTTAACATCACTTCCAGGAGTTGGTAGAAAAACAGCAAATGTTGTAATGAGTAACGCATTTGGTATAGATGCAATAGCTGTTGATACTCATGTTTTTAGAGTTTCAAATAGAATAGGGCTTGCAGATAGTGATGATGTTTATAAAACTGAAATACAACTTAGAAAAAATATTCCAAAAGAAAAATGGTCTGAAATGCACCATCAATTAATACATTTGGGCAGAGAAATTTGTAAAGCAAGAAATCCAGAATGTGAAGTATGTGAACTGAAAAATATATGTGAATTTTACAAAAATAAATAGGGTGATAAAATGATAAAATTATTTGTGGCAGATCTTGATGGAACAACTTTAGATAATAAGGGTGATATATCAAAAGAAAATTTAAATGCAATAGAAAAACTTAATAATAGCGGAATTAAATTAGTTTTTGCATCAGGTAGAGTTTTAAAATCTGTTAAGTATCAAATGAATAAGTTGGGTTTGGATAATCCGATAATTGCCAATAACGGTGCTATAAGTATGCTTAATGATGATGAAATTATAAATGAATATTTTCTTGAATGGGAACAAGTGGAAATTTTAGTTAATTATTGCAAAGAAAATGATTTGAATTTTCATTTTTATGATAAAGATACTTTTTATTCAAACTCTTTAAACTTTGAGAAAATACAACATTTAAGAATTGAAAATACAAATAAATTTCAAGCTGATATATGTATATCAGAAAATCCTGTGCAGATTGTAAAAGAAAGAGGAAAAAAAGTGTATAAATTTATGATAAATTATACTGAAAATAATCTTGAAAAAATAAAAAGTGAAATTTTAAAACATAATAAAATTAAAGATTTATACATTACAACATCAGGATTTAATGGAATAGAAATAATGAATAATAAAGCAAATAAATGGAATTCAATAAAAGACATTTGTGATTTGTTAGGGTTTAAATTAAATGAAACATCTGCAATAGGAGATCAGCTTAATGATTTTGATATGATAAAAAATTCAGAAATAGGATTTGCAGTAGAAAATTCAAGTAATGAAATAAAATCAGTAGCAAATTATATTGTTGAAAGCAATGATAAAAATGGATTTAAAAGTGCTATTGAAAAAATATTAGAGATGAATAGAAATGCTTAATATAGTTCTTTATGCACCTGAATATCCAGGAAATGTTGGAAATATTGGTAGAACATGTGTTTTAACTAATACAAAGCTTCATATTATAAGACCAATTAAATTTGATTTTTCTGATAAAATGCTAAAAAAAGCAGGAATTGATTATTGGGATAAAGTTGAACTTAAAATACATGATGACTTAGAATCTTTTATTGATTTTATTCATGGGAAAAAATTATATTTAATTGAAACTGGAAGTGAAAAATCATATACAGAAATTAAATGTTCAGATGAAGACTATTATATGTTTGGTAGGGAAAAAGAAGGACTTCCATCTGAATTTTTAAAAAATAATAAAGATAAAATATTTACAATTCCAATGAATCATAAAATACATAGATCTTTAAATTTGTCAAATTCTGTTGCTATAGTCATATATGAGGCAATAAGGCAAATAGGTTCTAAAAATATTTTATAGAATAAGGAGAAAAGATGTACGATTTAATTATTATTGGTGCAGGGCCTGCAGGACTTTCTGCGGCATTATATGCAGGAAGAGGAAAATTAAAAACATTAGTAGTTGAAAAAACAAATGTAGGAGGCCAACTTTCATTAACAAATGAAATAGATAATTATCCTGGAAGCATTGAAAATGCCGATGGATTTAGTTTGTCTGAAAGAATGAAAGAACAGGCAGAAAAATTTGAAGCAGAAATTATATATGAAGAAGTTGTTTCTATTGATTTTAAAAATGAAATCAAAGAGATAAAGACTGAAAAAAATATATATAAATCAAAAGTTGTAATTATTGCTACAGGAGCATCACCAAAAAAACTTGGAGTTACTGGTGAAGATGAATTTTTTGGAAAAGGAGTAAGCTACTGTGCAACTTGTGATGCACCATTTTTTAAAGATCTTGATGTATATATTCAAGGTGGAGGAGAAACCGCTTTAACTGAAGCAGCTTATATTTCAAAATTTGCAAAACATGTATATGTTGTTCATAGAAGAGACAGTTTTAGAGCAAGTAAATCAAGTATTCAAAATTGTAATATTTTAAATAATATATCATATATTTATAATTCAAGTATTATAGAAGTTAGTGGAGAAAAATTTTTAAATAAAATAAAAATCAAAAATTTGTTAACTGGAGAAATTACAAATGTAGAAGATAAAAAAGATGGATTAGGACTTTTTATATTTGTAGGAAATATTCCAAAAACAAAAATTTATGAAGGATTATTAAAAATGAAAAATGGGTATATATGTACAGACGACGATATGAAAACAAATATTAAAGGTGTATTTGCCGTAGGAGATGTCAGAGATAAAAAATATCGAC
>JALEKO010000033.1 GCA_022769085.1 Peptoniphilaceae bacterium | reverse complement strand
AGTCTGCTCTAAATGAACTTCTTTGTGCATTAATTACACCATCACCAACTGTAGTATATAAGCCTGCTATATTATTATTATTCCAACCATTATGGAAGCCCCATTTATCATTAGAACCTGTGTAATAGTTATAATTAAATGGTGTTGTAACTCTTAAATCTTCAGTATCATCTACTGAAACATATAGCCATTCCCAATTGATATGTTTTACATCTGCTTTTCTATTTGGTATTAAAGGTGAGCCATCAAAGCTTCCTTCAGTTGCTGATTTTGCAACAGTGCCTAAACGACTTATTTGATCAGGTGTCCATTTATTTCCTGGTTCTGGCTTTGTGCTATCTTTATTTGGTAAATAACCCCAAGTTCCTTTAAATTGAATTACATATTTTCCTTCAGCATTAGTTTTTGCTGTTACTGTTTCTGCAATCCAATTAGTAGGGTCTTTTTTAACTTCTCCTTGAATCCAAGTTTGAAGTTGATCTTCAAGTGCTGGTGTCCATTTAGAACCACGTATATCATCTATTTCATTAAGCCCTAGTCTTTGTACAGTTTCTAGGCTATAGATTTTTTTCATGGCATAATCTGAAAGGTATGAACCTCTAACTGTAACGCCTGCTGCAGGGGAATCTATTTGACTAATCATTTTCCATTGAACTCCACCAGCACCTGAACTGTAATCCCAGCCTACTCTACCTTCTATTGTTCCACCGGCAGCAGCATTTGAAACTCTTGCTTCTGTTTCTGTGGCATCTTTTTTATGCATTAAGTCGCCTGGAAGTTTTCTAAGTAAAACTTTAACATCATGCCAAGTATTTTTTGTTGTACTTTGGCCTGAGCCTGCTGCTGTTATTGTTAAAGATGAATTATATGGAACTGCAACTTGTTCACCTGTTATATAATGAAGTGCATAGCCTTCTGGAATAGTTGTTTTATCAACCCATAGTCTATATTTTTCGTGTCCACCAGAAACTGTTGGGTCTGAATCAAATTTTATAAGTTCTCCGTCTGGTGCAAGGTATGGTTTTGCTAAAATATGGAATTGTCCATCTGGTCCAGATGTTGCATAATAAACTGGTGAAACTCTTCCACCATCTTCAAACCATTGGAAATAAACTTTTATTCCTTGAATTGGTTTAAACTCTTCACCTTGTTTTCCTTCTAAAGGTAAGTTTATATCTCCTTGAGTAATAACTCCTGCATAGCCGTGTACAGAATTGTTTGCATCTGCAATAGATTCACTTTCTTCTGGTTCAGCTGCAGCAAAGTAAATTAGTCCGTTTGCTTCTCTTGTTGTGCCTGTGAAAAGAGTTGTATAAGGAAGTGATATTGTTTCATCGCTTAATTTAAGTGCTCTTTTTAACTCTTCAAGTACACCAAGAAGTGCTGTATTTGTTTGGTTATCTGCAATTGTTGAATCTACAAGTGAAAGTTTTGCTTCAAGTGTTTCATAATTTCCACTTTCAAAAGCTTGTGCAAGTTTTAAAACTTCTTTGTATTCTGGGTGAGCTTCTACAAATTCTGGGTTTTTTAAGTCTGCAAAAGTAACTTCTTTTGCATCAACTTCTGGAAGATTTTCTGAAACTTCTGTTAAAGTTGTTTCTTCTTTTGTGTAAGCTTCATCTGCTACTTCTTCTTTAGCTTCTTCTTCTTTTTCAACTTTTAAGTTTACAATAGCTGCTTGTTCATTTCCCAAAGATGTTACTGTAACTAAAATAGCTTTACTTTCATTTACAGCTTCATTTAAGCCGTCAAAAGAAATGCTTGCATCTTCTGGTAAATTTGAAAGTGCACTTCTAACTAAACTTTCGGTTAAAATTTCACCTTCTTTAACAGTTAAGCTTGAGCCTAAAACATTTAATGATGTTTCTTCCCCATCTGTTTCTTCTGAAGTTTCTTCAACATTTTCTGATGTTTCTAGTAAATCTTCACTTACTTCTTTTTCTACGGTTAAATCTACTGTTTCTTCAGATGCAAATGCACCTTCATTAACAGAAAGTGCTGTTGCAATTGCAACTGCGGTTGCGATTGTGGTAAATTTTAATTCTTTTTTACCTTTTTCTTTTGTACTCATTTTTTCTCCTCTTTTAATTATTTAATTTAATTAAAATGATTTATAATCTGTTTTAAAAAAGATTTCGTTTTTTTTTTTGTAAAATATTTATAAAAAACAGATTACTCGTAACTTAAAAAATTTTGTAAGCCAAAGCTTACAGTTAAGATATTTATTTTAAAAATTCATTTGTTAAAATGTTAAAAATAAAATATCTTACAAAAATAGAATTTACCCGATATCTATTTATCTAAATTCTACTACAAATTAAAAAATACTTCAAGCTTTTTTAAATTACTTTAATATTAAAACTTACGTATAAATATTTTATATGCTTTATTTGTGTAAATAACAACATTTTTAATAAAATTTTGCTTTAAAAAATAGTGTAATTTTATTTGTAATTTTTTTTATTTACAAAAATTTAAAATTTTTAAAGTTACATATGTAATTTTTGTAAATTAAACTTAAAATATTTTTCTGTCTTTATTTTTTACCCGTAAAATTAGGTAATAATCAAAATATTTATCTTTTAAAAACAATTTTTTATTGAAATTATTTTTAAAAATTGTATTAAATTGCTATTTTTAAACGATAATTAGCTCTATATTTAAAAATAGTTTTAATAGGCTTAAAAAATTAAAAATTATTTTTTGATTTTAAATGTTTAAAAAAATAATTTTTTTGTAAAAAAGATGTTAAAATAAAAAATTTTTAACGCCAAAAATCAAAAGTAAAGTATTTTTTATTTAAATTTTAATATATTTTTTTAAAATGCGTTACAATGTAATTAAAAAAGAAACCATAAATTAACAAATATTTTAAGTTAACTATTGGTTTCTTTTTTAAATTTTAATTTACTTTATTTAATTTTAATTTTATTTTTTTATCGTTTAAGTCAATTGGGCTTTCTTCTAAACTTAAATTTTTAAAATCATCTGCCAAAGTTTCTTTCATTATTTGGTCTTTAAATTTAATTAACGATTTTTCAAGTTCTTCTTCTGCTTCATAATTTATTATTATTCTGTCTGTAAGTTCAAAGCCGTTATCTTTTCTCATATTTTGAACTTTTGAAATAAATTCTCTTGCATAGCCTTCATCTTTAAGTTCTTGTGTAATTTCTGTATCTAAAACTACAAACACGTTTTTATCCATTTCAACATCAAAGCCTTCTTTTGCAGAAATTCTAACATCTACATATTCTCTTTTTATTAAAATTTCTTCTCCTGAAAGTGTTATTTTCTGGTCTTCTTTTTCTAAATTTTCTATAAATTCTTTTGCATTTACATTT
This sequence comes from Peptoniphilaceae bacterium, assembly GCA_022769085.1. Classification (GTDB taxonomy): domain Bacteria; phylum Bacillota; class Clostridia; order Tissierellales; family Peptoniphilaceae; genus JALEKO01. Next base: position 29,784 of record JALEKO010000033.1, on the reverse strand, counting down.
TCAAGGAATTTTTGGAAATCTTTTATTTTTGATTTAAATATTCTTCCTACGCTTCTAAAGTCTGGCTTTAATGAATAATTCATAAATTGTGTAAGGTCATCCATAAAATCTACTTCTTTTACATTTATTTCATCTTTTATTAAGCCTGTGAAATTTCCTATTTTTTCTTTATAGCTTCCATCAACAACTATTTTTTGAAGTGGCTGGCGTACTTTTATTTCTTCTTTTTCTCTTGATGCTCTTGCAAGTGAAACTATTTTTCTTACAAGGTCCATTTTTTCTTCTAAGTCTTTATCTATAAAGTTTTCGTTTACTTCTGGTAAATATGTTAAATGAACACTTTCAGCATTTGTTAGTTTTCTATATACTGATTCTGAAATAAAAGGTGCTATTGGTGATATCATCTGTGAAATTAATTTTAATATTTCATATGTCACTTTATATGCATTCTTTTTTGATTCATTTATATCTGAATTCCAAAATCTTTTTCTATTTCTTCTTATATACCAATTTGAAAGGTCTTCAACTACAAAGTCTGATATGTTATGCACTACTCTATTATATTCAAAATTATCCATATCTGTTAAATATGATTTATAAAGGCTTTGAAGTTTTGATAAAATCCATTTATCTGTAAGTTCTAATTTTTCATAATCTAAATTATATGTGCTCGGGTCAATTTTATCGGTATTTGCATAAAGGCTAAAGAAATTATATACATTTTCAAATGTTCTAAAGAAATTATTTTGCACTTCTTTTAAGCCAGTTTCATCAAAACGTGTCGGTAGCCATGGTGGTGAAACGTAAAGTGAATAAAACCTTACGGCATCTGCCCCGTATCTATCGAAAAGGTCAAATGGGTCTAATGTGTTTCCTTTTGATTTACTCATTTTTTGACCATTTTTATCTAAAATTAAATCATTTACCAAAACATTTTTATATGGTGCTTTACCTGTAATTAATGTTGAAATTGACATTAATGAATAAAACCGTCCTCTTGTTTGGTCTATTCCTTCGCAAATAAAATCTGCCGGGAAATAATCTTCATAAAAATCTTCTTTATGTTCAAAAGGAAAATGTCTTTGTGCAAATGGCATTGCTCCCGAATCAAACCATACATCCATTACATCTTCAACTCTATGGAATACTTCTCCAGTTTCTTTATCTGTAATTGTTACATTATCTACATATGGTCTATGAAGTTCTATATTTTCATCGATATCTTCATTTGCTTTTTCAACCAATTCTTTTCTTGAACCAATTGAAATTATTTTTCCGCTTTTTTCACCTTTCCATAAATTAAGTGGCGTTCCCCAATATCTTTGTCTTGAAATTGCCCGGTCTTTTGCATTTGCAATCCAATTTCCAAATCTTTTATCGCCAATTGTTTGCGGATTCCATTTTACACTTTCATTTGCTTCAACCATTTTTTCTCTCATGTTACTCATATCTATATACCATGAAGGTTTTGCATAATATATTAATGGTGTCCCGCATCTCCAACAATGAGGATAATCGTGAGTTATTGTTTCTTTTGCAAAAACTTTTCCTTCTTCTCTTAAATGAAGGTAAATTGACTCATTTGTATCAAAAACAAATTCACCTTTCCAAGGTGTGTCTGTAAATTTACCCTGAAGGTCAACTGGTTGAACAAATGGAAGTTTATATTTTTTTCCTACAGTGTAGTCATCATCACCAAATGCAGGTGCTGTATGAACAATTCCCGTTCCACTTTCTACAGATACAAAATCTGCACAAACTACAAAAAATGCTTTTTTATCTGGTTTTAAATAAGGCATAAGCTGTTCATATTCTTGATATTCAAGCTCTTTACCTTTCATATGTTCTATTATTTCATATTCATCATCTTTTAAAACGGCATTTAAAAGTGCTTCTGCTAAGATGTATTTTTTATTTCTTGTTTTATCTAAAACTTTTACATAATCTACTTCAGGGTTTACAGCAAGTGCTACATTTGATGGAAGTGTCCACGGTGTTGTTGTCCATGCCAAAAAATATTCATTTTCTGCATTTTTCTTTTTAAATTCCATTGTCAATGTAATTGTTTTATCGCTTTGGTAACCTTGTGCTACTTCATGGCTTGCAAGGTCTGTTCCGCATCTTGGGCAATATGGAACTACTTTATGTCCTTCAAAAATGTGGCCTTCTTTAAACATTTTATCTAAAAGTGCCCATTCCGTTTCAATATAATCATTGTCAAGAGTTATATATGGGTCATCCATATCTGCCAAAAATGCCATTCTTTTTGTCATTTCTTCCCAAAGGTCTTTATATTTAAATACGGATGCTTTACATTTTTCGTTGAATTTTTCAATTCCATATTCTTCAATTTCTTTTTTATTTGAAATTCCAAGTTCTTTTTCAACTTCTATTTCAACTGGAAGTCCGTGAGTATCCCAACCCGCTTTTCTTTCTACTCTATATCCTCTTAAATTTTTATATCTATTTGTCATGTCTTTAAGAGTTCTTGAAATTACATGATGAATTCCCGGTTTTCCATTTGCAGTTGGTGGTCCATCATAAAAAATATAATTTTCACAATTTTCTCTTGTTTCAAGTGACCTTTTTAAAAGATCAATTTCATCCCAATAATCTGATATTTTTTTCTCGGAATTTTTTACATCTTTCGTGCTTAATTCTTCAAATCTATTCATTGAATATTCCCCCATTTTATTTTTCATCAAGTAGAAAAGCATTAAAAAAGATCCCGAAAGGGACCTAAAACCACCCAAAAAGTGATGATAAAGTTAACGCCTTTATACGAAAAAATCTACTTGATTCGAAATTTTAACTTCAAAGATGATCTTCAACGAAAACTATCTTAGCATCTTTCACCTTACATGCCTCTCTAAAAAGAATCATTAACGCCTACTCTTCTCTGTACGCCTTTAATATAGCTATATTTTACTTTTTATAAAAATAAAATCAATACTATATGTGCTTTATTACTTTAAACTTTTTTAGAATGAAAATATCCCAAGAATCAACATTTGATTTTTTAAGTAAATCTTCTAAAAGTTCTTCTTTACTTTTATAATTTTCTAAAAACAAGGTAAATGTATTATTTTGATATGTAAGTTCTAATCCGTCAAAGTCATCTGTTTGATCTAAAAAATTTATTATTTCTAAATCATAAATTTCTTTTACAACTATTTTTATTTCTTTTAAATTTTCTTTAGTTATAGGGTCTGACTTTTTTGTAAAAAAAGCTGCTTTAACTGATTCATAAATTATGTCGTATAAAATATTTTTTCTAACAGGTAAACTTTCACCTGAAATTGACCTAAGTAAACCATTTTTATATATTTCTACAAAAACTCCGTTATGGTTTTTGTCATAATTTTTTGTTTTTACATCTAAATAATTTTTATTTTCTAAAAAATATTCTATAGAATTTTTTGCCAATTTTATAAACTCATCCATAATAAACCTCATTTTTATTATACTTTTAAAATTCAATAGAAAATTTAATGATTTCAAATATAAATCATTAAAGTACAATATTTAAAGAGGTAATTATGGCATATATCAGTTTAAAAAATGTTTCAAAATTTTACAAAAATGGAGAAAGCATAATTAAAGCAAATGACAAAGTGAATTTTAATATAGAAAAGGGCGAATTTTGCATAATTGTAGGTGCAAGTGGTGCGGGTAAATCTACCGTTTTAAACCTTTTAGGGGGAATGGATTCTCCAAATGAGGGTGAAATAATTGTCGATGGAAAAAATATTGAAAACTTTAACGACAATGAGCTTACAATTTATAGAAGAAATGATGTTGGTTTTGTTTTTCAAAACTACAATTTAATTGAAAATTTAACTGCAAAAGAAAATGTGGAACTTGCAAATCAACTTGTAAAAGATTCTTTAAATGCAGTTGATGTTTTAAATGATGTAGGGCTTTCAAAAAGGTTAAATAATTTTCCATCACAACTTTCTGGTGGTGAACAACAAAGGGTTTCAATAGCAAGAGCTGTTGCAAAAAAACCAAAAATTCTTTTATGTGATGAACCAACTGGTGCTCTTGACTATGTTACGGGAAAAAAAGTTTTAAAGCTTCTTAAAGAAACATGTAAAAATACAAATACAACTGTTATTGTTATAACTCATAACAGGGCAATTACTCCAATGGCTGACAGAGTTATTGAAATTGCTGACGGAAAAGTTTTTAAAGAATACAAAAATGAAAAAATTGAAGAAGTTGAAAATATTTCACGGTAATAGTAAAAGGCAGAAAAATTTCTGCCTTTTTAATTATCTATTCATTTTCTGAAAATTCTCTTAATCTACTTAATGCTTGATTTTCTATTTGGCGAATTCTTTCTCTTGAAAGGTCATATATATTTCCAATTTCTTCTAATGTTTTTGGTTTTTCTCCATCAAGACCGTATCTATAAATTATTATTTGTTTTTCTCTATCGGTCAATTGATTTAGTGCATTTAAAAGTGATCTTTCTGCATCTCTTTCAAGTATTTGATCATCTACTGCGGCTGCATCATCTCCAACCATATCCATTAGTTCATCGCCTGTAGAATCTTCACTGTCAAGATTTATATTAAGTGATGTTGAATTTACCTGATTTCTATTTATTAAAAATAAATCATCTGCTTGTTTTTTATCTATTCCTTCTTTTTCTAATATTTCATAAAGTTCATCTTCACTTGCTTCAGGATTTGCTTTTAAAATTTGTTTAAGTTTATTTAGTTTTAAATATTTCCCTGCAGGTATGCGTATTGTATGGCCTTCGTTATTTATTGCTTTTCTTATTGCTTTATCAATCCATTTATAAGCATAAGTTGTAAATTTAAAGCCTAAAGTTATATCAAATTTTTCAGCAGCTCTTATCATTCCAAGCATTCCAGACTGAACCAAATCTTCTAAGTCTAAGTCATTTCCATGAGATCTATAAAAATAACTTGCTCTACTTCTTACAAGACCCTGATTTTTATCTACTAAAGCTGAAAGTGCGTTAGGATTATTTTGTTGAAACTGATATACTATTTCTTCATTAGACATATCTGAAAGTTTCATTACATCAGCTCTTTCAACTTTTGCTAAAAATTGTGGTGTTTTTAGCTCTAAATTTGTATTATCTTTTATATAATCATCAAATTTTTTCTTTTTTTCATCGTCCATAACTTCATATGCTGTTATGATATCTTTTACAGTAAGATCTTCATTTCCTAAGTAATCTTTCATTTTTTCTAAAATTTGTTGATCATTGAAATCTATTTTATCCATAAAACCACCTATGAAATTTATTTTATTTTTTTACCTATTTCATCTAACTTCTTTATATTTTCCTTACTCATTGGAAAATTTTTTAAGAAAAGTTCTTGATTTTCTCTTTTTTTTCTTTTAATATTCATTCTTCTGTTAAAAAGTTCATTTTTAAGTTCACTTGCAGTAAGTCTTGTTGCTCCTCTGTCTAATGAAAGAGACTGAATTTGAGAGTCATCACTGCAAACTCTTACATTTTCTTTTCTTGCAAGTTTATCAACTTCTCTTTCTATAAACGAGTCTGCTGTTTGAAATTTTTTTGTAAATACAATATTTACATTTAGTTTTCTTTCTATTACTTCTTTTGTATAGTCAGATTTATATGCATCAAATACAATGGTTACTTCTTCTGCACTTAATGAAGAAAATTCTGCCATCTCTTCAATTAATTTTTCTCTTGCATCTTCAAAAGAATGATTTTTTAATTTTACAAGTTCTTTCCAACTATTTATTACGTTATATCCATCTACAAGTAATATATTTTTTCTAGTTCTTGCCATTTTGTCTTTTTACTTCATATATTGCAATAGATGCTGCAACGGATGCATTTAAGCTTGTCGTTTTCCCTTGCATTGGTATTTTTAAAAGGTCATCGCAAAAATTTCTTGTAAGTTTAGAAATTCCTTTTTCTTCATTTCCAACAACTATTGCAACTTTTCCTTTTAAATCAATATCGTAAATATATTTTTCTGCTTCTCCTGCAAGACCATAAACCCAAAAACCATTTTTTTTAAGTTCTTTTATTGAATTATTAATATTTACAACTTTAGATACTTTAATATAATTTACTGCACCAGATGATGTTTTATATACACTTGAATTTATTTTTGCAGCTCTTCTATCTGGAATAATTACTCCACAAACTCCCATTACTTCGCAAGTTCTTATAATAGCACCCAAGTTATGGACATCCTCTATATGATCTAAAATAACAAGGAAATCTTCATTTAAAAGTTCATCAAAATCTGTATATTTAAAATCTTCAGCTAAAAGTTTTACTCCTTGATGATTTTCTTTTATATTTTTAAAGTAACTTTTTTCAACAAATTCAATTTCTACATTTTCTTTTGTTAGTAAAGATATTATTTCTTCAATTTTTTTATTATTTTCTTTAACTATAAATGCTTTATATATTTTTCTTTTTGAATTTATAGTTTCAATAGCAGAATTCTTGCCAAAAATTTCTTCCATTATTTTTTCTCCCGACTACTTGTTCCGTCACGATTATCTTTTAATACTACTCCCATTTCGGAAAGCTTTTTTCTTATTTCATCGGCTTTTTCATAATTTTTATTCTTTTTTGCTTCTATTCTTTCTGCTACTAATTTTTCGATTATTAAATTTTCTTCTTTTGATAATTCTTTTTTCTTATTTAAAATTCCAAGAACATTTTCAAGTTCAATGAATTTGTTATATACTATTTTAGCAAATTCATAAGAAGATTGTAAAGTTACCTCTGTATTTGCAAATTTTGAAATTTCAAATAAAACGGTTATTGCATCTGCTGTATTAAGGTCATCATCCATTACTTCTATAAATTTTTTTTCAAAAGAATTTAGTTTTTCTAATTTTTCTTTTTCATCATCACTTAAACCATTTTCATTTTCTTTTAATTTTTTAAGTATATCTTCAAGTCTAAATACTGAATTATTTAGTCTTTCAAGCGAGCTTTTAGATTGTTCTATTATTTCTCTTGAAAAATTTATTGGCAGTCTGTAATTTGCATTTAAAAGCCAAAATCTTATTATGATTAAATCATATTCCTTTTTTATATCTTTAAGCGTAAAGAAATTTCCAAGTGACTTACTCATTTTTTCGCCATTTACCTGAATCATTCCATTATGCATCCAATAATTTGCAAGTGGTTTCCCAGTAAGTGCTTCTGATTGAGCTATTTCATTTTCATGATGTGGAAATTTTAAGTCTTCTCCACCAGCGTGAATATCAAGTGTATCTCCTAAAATATTTCTACTCATGGTTGAGCATTCAATATGCCATCCTGGTCTTCCATATCCCCGTGGAGTATGCCAAGATGGTTCTTTTTCTTTTTTTACTTTTTTCCAAAGTGCAAAATCAGCAGGAGATTTTTTTTCACCATCTTCATCAACTCTTCCGCTTGCTCCTATTATTAAATCATCTAAATTTTTCTTTGAAAGTTTTCCATATTTATCAGCTTTTGAAACATCAAAATACACATTACCATCAACTACATATGCATCTTCTTTTTTTATAAGCTCATCAATAAAATCAATCATTTCATCCATTAATTCAGTTGCTTTTGGGTGAATTGTATGCTCTTCATCTATATTTAAATCTTTAGCATCTTCTTCATAAGCTTTTATAAACTTCTCTGAAACTTCTTTGTATGTTATATTTTGATCTATTGCTTTGTTTATAATTTTATCGTCGACATCTGTAAAATTTTGTACAAATTTTACATTGTATCCTCTATATGTCATGTATCTTCTAAAAGTATCAAAAACTACAAGAGGTCTTGCATTTCCTATGTGAATATAATCATAAACTGTAGGTCCACAAACATACATTTTTATTTCGTTTTTTTGTTGAGGAATAAATTCTTCTTTTTTGCCGGTTAATGTATTGTGTATTTTCATATTTTTCCTTTCCAAAAGTTGTAAGGTTTTTAAATGGTTTTAATTAAAAATTATTTTTTACGTATAAAAGCCTTTCTTTCATTTTTTCTTTTCCCATAATTACAAATGCATTAACAAGTTCTGGTCCATGTACATTTCCTGTAAGGGCAGCTCTTATCGGAAACCACAAATCTTTTCCCTTTATGCCCGATTCTTTTTGAACTTGTTTCATAATGGTTTTTGCAAATTCCATATCAATTTCATCTGTACTTTCAACTACTTTTATAAATATATCAAAAAGTTCTTTTGCTTTTTGAGTTGAAATTGCTTCAACTGCTTCATCAGTCCATTTCATATCTTTATCATCTACATAATATGATCTTGCTAAAGTTTCTATATCGCTTAGTTTTTCTATAGCACTTTTCCATGTATCTGTTAAAAGAAGTAGTTTATCATTTGAATAATTTTCATCAAAGAAACCTGCTTTTATACAATATGGTTTTATTTTTTTTGAAAGTTCTTCATCACTTAAATTTCTTATATGGTGTCCATCAACCCATTTTAATTTTTCAACGTCAAAAACTGCACCAGTTTTTGAAATTCTATCAAAATCAAATTGTTCTATTAAATCTTTAATTGAAAAAATTTCTTCTTCGCTGTCAGGTGCCCAACCTAAAAGTGCAAGATAATTTATTAATCCTTCAGGTAAATATCCTTCTTCTCTAAAGTCTTCTACCATTCCATCGCCATTTCTTTTGGAATATTTTTTTCTATCTTTATTTAATACTGTAGGAAGATGTACAAATTTAGGTGCATCCCAACCCATTGCTTTATAAAGATATACATGTTTTGGAGTTGATGAAATCCATTCATCACCCCTTATAACATGAGTAATTCCCATTAAATGGTCATCTACTATTACTGCGAAATGATATGTTGGAAATCCGTCAGATTTTATTAATACCTGATCGTCCATATCTTTTGTATTTATTGATATTTTTCCCTTTATTGCATCTTCAAATTCAATATCTTCATTAGCTGGAAGTTTTAATCTTATTGTGTGAGCTTCACCATTTCTTATTCTTTCTAAAGCTTCTTCTTTTGGTATTGATCTACATAATCCATCATATTTAGGCATTAGTCCATCGGCTTTTTGTTGTTTTCTTAAATTATCAAGTCTTTCTTGAGAACAGAAACATGGATAAGCTTTATCTTCTTCTATAAGTTTTTCTATATACTTATTATAAATTCCTTCTTTTACTCTTTGTGACTGAATATATGGACCTTTATCACCAACTTCTATTATTTTTCCGTCATCACTAAGTTTAACGCCTTCATCTATTTCTATTCCAGCCCATTTCAAAGTTTCAAGAAGATTTTCAAGAGCACCTTCAACATATCTTGTTCTATCTGTATCTTCAATTCTTAAAAGCATTTTTCCATTGTTTTTTCTTGCATACAGATAATTAAACAGTGCAGTACGCAAACCTCCTATATGAAGATATCCTGTTGGAGAAGGTGCAAACCTTACTCTGATTTCTTTCGACATTTTACCCCCTTGATGTAATATGTTTTTAATATTTTTTTAAATTATAATTTAATTATATAATAAAATCTTTTTTTAATAAAGTAAAAAAGGACATTTAAAGTCCTTATATAAATTCGCATTTGATGAATTAAATTTTAACACTTTTTATTTTATTTGTAAACGCTATTTTTATGGCAAAAAAATAAAGGTGCTTTTTGCACCTGTATTTTTCCGATTTGTAAGTTACCATTATGTAAACAAAATAAGATTCAAGCTTACGCTTGTCTTGTGGAGGAGATTTATTTGTGTGTCGAAAATCTTTCCGACACAAAAGATTATAAAATAGATTTGTGTGTAAAATATGTATTTTATAATTCTACATATGAAATTTTTTCTGTTGAAATTCTTTCAACTGTATAGTTTCCATTCTCATCTCTAAAATATTTTGTATCTATATTATCTGTTTCAACTATTTCAGATTTATGGTCAGGATAGCCGAATGCAATTACTGTACTTATTTCAAAGCCTTCATGTTTTTCAACTAAGCTATTAACTTTTTCTTTATTAAAGGATTTTACTATACACGAGCCAATATTTTTTTCTATTGCTTTAAGTCTTATACAATTAATAGCTATTCCTTCGTCAATTTCAGAATATGCTTTTTTATCTGAATAAACTATTATGTACATAACAGGTCTATGACCTTCTTTTGGTCTTCCTTCATCATTTGGAATTTTCCCTGCCCATCTTGAAAAAGAAGTTATTTTATTTACTTTTTCTTCATTCAAAACAAGGGTATACCTTAATTTTTGTGAATTCACACCTCTTGCAGCGTATTTTTGTGCATCTAATATTTCAAATGCAATATTTTCATCTATCTTTTTTGCTTCATAAAAAGATCTATAACTTCTATTATTTTTTAATAAATCATTTAATTTCATTTTTTTCACCTTTCAACCAAAATCTATTTACTACCATAGAAACCAAAACTCCAATTAATGTATCCATTGTTCTTTCTATTGCAAAAAGATATGCATTACCATCACTTGCATGATTTACTGCAACTGAAATATATGTAATAGGCGCAATAGTTCCTGACTTAGGGCTATTTATATTTACAACAATCCATATCAAAAGCATTATTGAAAATGAATATATTATATATTCAATATAAGGGTTAAAATTTATATACTCTTTTATTGTAAGATGAATAAAACCCAAAAAACCACCAATTACTGTGCCCTTCACTCTGGAAATTCCCGTATCTTTTGTATCTTCATAATCATTTTTAATACAAATAATTGATGCTATTGCAGAATAAAAAGGAAGAGCCATTTCTCCTCTTATTTTTCCTATAATAAAACACAAAAATACGGCTATTCCAGTTTTTAAAATTCTAAGTCCAGGTTTTTTTATTTTCATTTTAAATTTTCCTCTAAAAATTTATAAAAGCTTTCTTGATTAACTCTATTTGCAACATATTTTTTCTTATTAGATGTTTTCTTTGAAATTGAGCCTCTATTTTCTTTTATATTTACAGAAAAAGCTAACTCTTCAAAAATAAAAGCTTCTGGTTTAAGATACATATAAAAAAGAAGAGTAGAAGAAAGAGAACTTACTTTTTCATTTTTAAACATAGAAAGAATTTTATCTACTTTTTCATCTTTATTTTTAAGTTTATTAAATAATTTTTCACTCATAAAAACAGTTTCTGAAACATCTATAGGAAGGATATATGTTTCAAAATTTTGTTTTAATATAAAATCTATTGATTTTGGATCTGTAAAAAAATTAAACTCAGCATTTTTTGTTACATTTCCTTTTGAAAATGTTCCTCCACTTATGAAGACTCTATTTATTTTATTTGCTAAATTTTCGTCATTCATTAATGCTTTTGCCAAATTTGTAGTTGGCCCAAAACATAAAATGTCTAATAGGCCTTCTAAAGATGCCATAGAATAAATTTCATTTAGTATATTCTTATCTATATAATCATCATCTGCTTCAAAAATATTTTTTTTATTTTCATTTATAATAATTTTTTGACCGTCTAAATTTTTATCTTCTCCCTTTAAAACATCTATATATAACCCATTTTCTCTTATTAGTCCTAAAGAATTTTCTGCTGCATATTCTGCACTATTTTTTGAAGAAACTCCTGTGACTGCAAGAAGTGTAAAACTATCCATATTAAGTGCAAGTTGTAATGCTAAAGCATCATCTGGTGTAAAATTATTTTCGATAATTAAAGAAAAATTTTTTTCAGACATAATAATCTCCTAAAAAGAAATAAGACCCAAATGTTGGATTAAAATTTTTATACCCAAAAATATTAATGCAAAACCACCAAATCTTTGAGCATAATTTCCACTTTTTGAACCAAGGATACTACCAGCTTTTACACCAAAAGACGAAAATAAAAATGTTGTAAAGCCTATTATTGTTATAGCTTTATAAATATTTACATCTAACATTGAAAAAGTAATACCAATAGTTAGTGCATCAATACTTGTTGCTATTGCAAGTGGAAACATTGTTTTCATATCGATTGATGGATTAATTGAACACATCGCTTTTTTTGCTTCTCTTATCATATTTACTCCCAAAAATGAAAGAAGAAAAAAAGCAATCCAATGATCTATTGACATTACAAAATTTTTAAATCTGAAACCAAGAAAAAAACCTATTAATGGCATTATGGCCTGAAATACTCCAAAATACAGCCCGACAGTTATCATTTGCTTAATTGTTGTTTTCTTAATTGAAAACCCCTTACATATACTTACTGCAAATGCATCCATACTTACAGAAACTGCAATAATTAAAATTTCTATAATTGACATCAAATACCTCTTTAATTTAATATTTAAAGATTATACCAAAAAGCATTTTTTATTCAAAAAAATAACATATTTAAAATTTTTCTTGATATTTTTTATTTTTCTGGTTATGTTTTAATGAATAGGAGAAGTATATGACTGATGTATTAAAAAACAATCTCAGAGATGAAATTGAAATGCGAGAAGACGATGAAATTCGTGAAAAAACATTAATAAGATATACATATTATAATGAAGATGAATTTAAAACTGAAATTGTAAAAAGTGTAAATGATATAAATTTAAAAGATGGTTATATAAATTGGGTTTATATATCAGGTCTTGACGATGAAGAAAAGATTATGGAAATAGAAAAGAAATTTGACATTCATCCTCTTGTAATAGAAGATATGCTTGCTGATAATGAAAGAACTAAAGTTGAATCTTATGGAAATTATCTTTTCATGGTTACAGATGTTGTAAATTATAGAAAAGTTGATAAATTTGCAGAACTTGATTTTTCACAGATTTCTTTTATCTTAAAAAAGAATTTAATAATTACTGTAGAAGAAAAAAGATCTCATCAGTTTAATAAAATGCTTCAAAGACTAAAGTATATCCCAGCATCAAGATTTAAAAGTTCAGATGCAATGTTTTTTACTTTAATAGATCAGGTTGTAGACAATTACTATGAAGTAATAGAAATAATAGGTGCGGATGTAGATAAATTAGAAGAGTATATAATGGAAGAGCCATCAGAAGATTTACTTGAGGATTTATATACTATAAAGAAAAATTTAATTTATCTTAGAAAAACATTATGGCCTTTAAGAAATGTAATAAATGAAATTTCAAAAATGAGATTTTATCAAATAGATAGTCAAACTTCAGTATATTTTAGAGATGTATACGATCATATTTTACAAATGCTTGAATTTCTTGAAGTTTATAGAGATATGACAAGTTCTTTAATTGATTCTGTAGATACAAGTATAGGTAATAGGACAAATGATGTAGTTCAAGTTTTAACTGTGCGGTCAACAATTTTTCTTCCATTAACATTTATGACTGGAGTTTATGGAATGAATTTTAAGTACATGCCAGAACTTGCACAAAAGTGGGCTTATCCTTTATTTTGGATAATAGCAGTTGTTCTTGTTGTCGTTATGATTTTATTTTTCAAAAAAAGAAAATGGATTAAAAACATCTGAAAATATTCAGATGTTTTTTAAATCCATTTTTTAATCTTCTCTAATTAAAGGCATACTCATACATCTTGGGCCACCTCTGCCCCTTGAAAGTTCGCTACTTGGCATTCTAATAACTTCAATACCGTTTTTTTCAAGTAAATCATTTGTAACTAAATTTCTTTCATATACAACAACCCTTCCAGGTTTTATGCAAAGTGTGTTTGAGCCATCATTCCACTGTTCTCTATCTGCTGCTATTTCATCTCCACCGCCACATAAAATTAATTTAATTTCTCTTTTCATATATTTTTCAAGTATATGTTCTAGTGTATTTTCAATAAGGTTTATTTTTATTTCTTTATCGTTTATTTTTTTAATTTCAAATACTCTTAAAGTACCCAAAATTCCAGGATGAACAGTGAATTTATCGACATCAATTTGAGTAAATACTGTATCAAGATGCATAAAAGCTCTTTTTTTAGGAATTTCAAAAGCAACTATTGTGTCAAATTCATTTTGTTTTGAATTGAAGAATATATTTTTTGCAAGCGCATCAATAGCAGGGGGCTCTGTTCTTTGTGAAATTCCCACACCTAATGTTTTTTCATTTAATATTAAAATATCTCCTCCTTCAATATGATATGGAAAATCTCTATTATAAAAAAGTTCTACTTTATCTTTATAATCTTTATGATAGCTAAAAATATAATGAGCATAAATTGTTTCTCTGCTTCTGGTTTTTGAATACATCGCATTTAAAATTATTCCATTTCCAGCAGATGCAAAATTATCTCTTGTGAAATATAAATTTGGCATTGGATCAAGTATCATTTTATTATTATCTAAAATCATTTCCGATAAAGAATCATCAGATTTAATTTCAAGTTCTTTTAAATTTATCCCCTCCATAGTTTTAAGCACAAGGCTTTTATTGTCTTTTATTGAATTTAAAAAATCAAAAACACATTTTTTATATTTTTTTACACAAATATCAGATTCTTCAATTAACTTATGTATAAATTCTTCTCTTAAATTTGGATTATCATCTAAAGTTTGTGCCATTAAATCTTCAAGATAAACTACTTCTACATTTTCATTTCTTAAAATATCTGCAAAAATATCATGTTCTTTTTGAGCAAGCTTTAAGAATGGAATATCATCAAAAAGAAGTTCTTTTAACCTTTGAGGTGTTAAATTAAGTAATTCATTTCCCGGTCTATGTAATAAAACTTTTTTTAAAGGTGAAATTTCATTTTTTACGTTGATAGGTTTCATTTTATCCTCCACATAAAATACCGGAGTTAAATACTCCGGTTAAAATAACTGTCTTATTGTAAATTTTTGTGAAAATTTTTCTCCTTCTTTTAAAACTAAAGGTTCTTTATCACAATCTTTTTTAAAAGAAGGACCATTATAAGTTGGTTCTACACATATATAATCATTTTTTCTATCTGTCCATATTGTAAAAATAGAAATATTATCTCCAAAAATTTCGTATTTTTTATCACTTGTTTCAAAAGTAAGAGAATTCGCTTCTAAAAATACAGAATCTTCAAGAATTTTTCCATCTAAAGAAAATCCATCAATTTTTATCTTTTGTTCTTTTGAATAAAAATACGGATGAAAAGCAGGTGCTATCATTTGAGGTTTATCTGTATTATTTTCAATGCTAAGGGTTGTATTTAATCCATCATTTTTTATTTCATATTTAATAAAAGCTACTAAATTTTCATAACCATTTACACCAGAAAGTTTAAGTTCTATAGATGAATCAGATGATTTAACTGTTGACCATTCATTGTCTCTTCCAAAACCATGAACAGGTAAAGATGTTATATCATCAACGCTAAAATTTGGATAACATACATGCATTCCACCTCTTGGTTTTGTAGAATTACCTATTTTAATATCCATTCTTGGGAAAAAAATTTTCCCGTCATCTGTGAAAAATTCTTCTAAATAAGCTCCAAATGTATTTACAATTGCTGTAAATTTTTCATTTTTTAATGTATATTTCATAGAATCTCCTTATAAAAACTTTTTATTTTTAGAACTAATATTT
Organism: Peptoniphilaceae bacterium; assembly: GCA_022769085.1. Classification (GTDB taxonomy): domain Bacteria; phylum Bacillota; class Clostridia; order Tissierellales; family Peptoniphilaceae; genus JALEKO01. Next base: position 14,290 of record JALEKO010000033.1, on the reverse strand, counting down.
CCAATCATTACAGTTATTTTACTATCTCTTATCAAAACTTCATCTGAAAGTGCATAAACCAATTTTAAACCTCTACCTGAATCTTTAAGGTCATCAGTTTCAACATTTTCTCTAATGCCCTCCCCTTCATCTTTTACTTTAATTATGGCACTATCCCTATCAACTATAAGAGTTACATCGATAATTTTATTTTCATCTTTTTTATTACCATGCTCAAAAGAATTTATGACAAGCTCATTTAAAATTAATTTCACATCAAAAAATAAATCTGTATCTTCTATTACATTATTGATATCATTAACCATCTTTTCTACAGATTTTTTTATAATGCTTAATTTACTTTTAATTAAATCTCTATGTACATATGTCATATCATTCTCCTACAGTTTAGTTAATACCCCGAAAATCAAAAATATATACAATAATTAAAATTTGGCAAAAATTTTTCACATATGGTATAATTTGACTATAAAATGAAAGGAGTATTATTATGGAAAAATATCAATGCACAGCTTGTGGATATATCTATGATCCTGAAGAAGGAGATGTTGACAACGGCATTAATGCTGGAACTTCTTTTGAAGATCTTCCTGAAGATTGGGTTTGCCCTGTTTGCGGAGTTGACAAAGACATGTTCGAAGTTTACGAAGGCTAATTTGAATTTTTAAAGGGGCTTATGCCTCTTTTTTATTATGAGATTAAACAGGAAAAAATTTAAAAAATTAAAACAAAATATTTTAAAAATTTTAAGAAAAATAATAACAATAATTTCTATAATTTGTGTAATTTTAATATTTAAACGGGCTTATGATAAAAAAATTTTAAAAGATCCATCAAAGTTACGTGTAATTTTAGGCGATTTTAGTTTTTTAACAATTCCCATTTTTATAATATTAAAAACTATAATAACTTTTATTCCTTTCATTCCAAATACTTTAATGACTTTTTCAGGTTTTATTTTATGGAGTCATTTTATAGGCTTTATTATAAATTATTTTTCTTATATTTTCAGTGCAATTGTAACTTTTTTAATTACAAAAAAGTTTGGAAATAAATTTATAAAAAAAATTCTTCCAGAAAAAATTTTTTATAAATATTCTTATGTTCTAAATAAAAGCCAGAAAAAATTTGACACTTTATTTTTCATAATAAATTGTATACCATTTGCACCTGATAATATTTTTATAATGCTAAGTGGCATTACAAATATTAAAAAGAAAAAATTTATCAATATGATTTTAATATCAAAATTTATAAATTTAGCTTTAACACTTCTATTATTTGATATTGTGTTGAAATTTTTTTATTAGATTTTTTAATTAAAAACCCCTCTTTAGCTAAAATTTTCAGTAAAAGAGGGGTATAAATTTAATTTTTAAAAATTATCTCTTGCTACAGCTTCTGTTATTTTTGGAAGTACTTGTTTTTTTCTACTTAAAACACCTTTTGCCTCGAATGTATCATTAACATATGTGGCATTAAATGCATTTGCTATTGAATCTCTATGTTGACCTACAACCAAAAATTTACTTGTTTCATTAAAAATATCGGTTAAAACAAGTACAAATGTATTTTCACCTTTAAGTTCTATTTTTTCTTCCATATGTTTTGATAATTCATCTTTTATACTTTCAAGGCGTTCCATATCCATTGTCATTATTTGACCTATTCTTATTTTGTCACCTGCAATTGGAAAAACTTTTACATCCCCGTCGATTAAATCTTCAGGTCGTTTATTTTTAAGGCTTGTACCAGCTTTAAACATTTCAAGTGCAAATTTTTCAGGGTCAATTCCTGCAATGCGACTCATTCTTGATACCATTTTTTCATCTGTTGCAGTAGATGTTGGGCTTTTAAAGAAAAGTGTATCTGAAATAATTGCAGCACAAATTATTCCTGCAATTTCTCTTGAAGGTCTTATTCCCTTTTCAAAAAACATCTCTGAAATTATTGTATTTGATGATCCTACAGGCTCATTTCTAAAATATACAGGCCCTGTTGTTGAAATATTTGCAACTCTATGATGATCTATAATTTCTACAATTTGTGCATCATCTATATCATCAATACTTTGATTTTTTTCATTGTGGTCAACTAATATAAGTTTCTTTTTTTCTGCAGAAATTAAGTGATATCTTGAAATATTTCCAACGACTCTTCCAGATTCATCAACAACTGGATATGATCTAAATCTATTTTCAGCCATTTTTTTTGCAACATCTTCTATATTATCTTCAGGTGAAAATGTAACAAGATTTTCTCTACTCATTACATGTTCAACTGGAATTGTGGTAGGTAGAAGACGTGATGTCATAAATGAGTCATACTGAGTCGTAAGAACTGTTACATCATTTTCATAGGCTTTTTTTAATAAATCATCTGTTAATTTTGAACCATTTGATAAAACCATGACTGCAACTTTTTGATTTATACAAAAATCTTGTGCATCATACCTATCTCCAACAACTACAAGGTCATTTGCAGAAACAAGTTCCAAATTTTTATCACTTTTAACGTCATTTGCAAAAACAGAAATTTTTCCAGTTTTTTCTCTTGGATTTTTTGGTTTTACAAGATAATCAGCATTTAAAACATCAATTATATTTTCTGTTGGAGTATTTGCTCTTCCAATAATTTTATCATCCCAAATATCCATATATGAGCTTGTCAAATTTGAAAGAGATACAATTCCCACAAGTTTTCCGCTTTCATCACTTATAGGAAGGGAGTTTAATTTATTATCTTGAATTATATTCCACGCCTGTCCTATGGAAACGCTTCCTGTAAGGGTGTAAGCTTTATCAATATCAAGATCTTTTACTTTTGTTTTCATAGATGCTTTATAAATAGGTGCATCGACACCAAAATAATCAAGAACAAATTTAGTTTCTTCGCTTAAATGTCCCACTCTTATTGGAATAGCATTTACATCTCCTAATTTATTTTTAAGATGTGCATATGAAAGTGTTGCAACTATTGCATCAGTATCTGGGTGTTTATGCCCTGTAATGTAAACTGTTTCCTTCATTTAGTTTTCTCCTTTTTAAAATTATACGCTTTTTATGCAAATTTAAAAAAGCCCATTAGGCTTTTTTTAGAAATTTCATTTTTAATTTTATAATTTTGTATCTTTTCATATCTTCAATTGTAAATTCTATATCATCTACAATAATTTTATCGTTCTTCTTTGGAAGTCTTTCAAGATTATCTATCACAAAGCCTCCTATTGAATCGCTTTTAAGTTCTTCTATATTAATATTAAAATAATCATTTACATCGTCAATATTCATTGAAGGGTCAACTATATATTCATTTTTTGAAATTTGTTTTATTTCATCGTTTTTGCTGTCGTATTCATCATCAATTTCACCGACAAGTTCTTCAACTATATCTTCAATTGAAACAACTCCACTTGTTCCGCCATATTCATCTATAATTACTGCAAGTGAAATATTATCTTTTTTCATTATTTTAAAAAGATCAAGTATTGGCATATACTCATATGCAAAAAATGTAGGACGAACAAGTTTTCTTAAATCCAATTTTTTTGATTTTAAAATTGCATTTACAAGATCTTTCATGTGTAAAATTCCTATAATATTATCGATATTCTCGCCGTAAACTGGAATTCTTGAATGCTTTGAGTTAAGTAAAAATTCTTCAAGCTCTTCAAAAGTTATGTCGGCTTGAATTGACTCCATATCCGTTCTAGGAGTCATAATATCTGCTGCATCATTATCACCAAAATCGAAAACATTATTTATTATTTCTTTTTCTTCATCATTTAAAACTCCCTGTTCTTGAGATACTCCAACAAGTGTTTTAATATCATCTGTTGTAATTTCGTTCTTATTTTCATTTTCAACTACAAAAAGTTTTATTATTAAGTTTGTAATTTTACTTAGTATGAAAGAAAGAGGTTTAAGAGAAGTCATGAAAAAAAGAAGTGGTTTTGATGCTTTTAACGCTATTTTTTCACTATTTGAGCTTGCAAGTGTTTTTGGAGTAATTTCACCAAAAATTAAAACCACAAGTGTTATCACAATTGTAGAAACAATTGGCCCTTTTGCACCTAAAATATCTGTAAAAAGTATTGTAGCAAGGGTTGTCATAAGTATATTTACAATGTTGTTTCCTACCAAAATTGTAGTTAAAAGGCTTTGCATATTATCAACAAGTTTTTTTAAAACAGGTGCATTTTTTTCTCCATTTTTTTCCATCTGTTTTATTTTCAAAAAATTTGTCGATGTTATCGCCGTTTCTCCAGATGAAAAAAAAGCCGAAAGAGAAAGGCAAATTAAAATTGCAATTAATTCAATTATATTTGAAACAGTCAAAATTATTCTCCCGTATTTCTAAAGTTTAGCTTATTATACCAAGTTTAAGTCTTTTTTTAAATATAATTTTTACAAATTTTTATACAAAATAAAAAAGCCCTTATTAAAAGGCTTTAAATATTTAAAAACTTTCTTTCAATTTTTTAAGCAAAAAATGACTTTTATGTTGTTTTTCTAAGTTTTCTTCGTTTTTAATTTCTTTTATCTTTACGGCTTTTTTATAGCAATTGACAAGTTTTTCACCTGTTTTTTCAATAGACCTTTCTTCTGCTATTTTTCTTGCCTCTTTTGTTAAATCTTTAAGATTTCCATTTAAAATATTTATTATTTTTTCTTCAAATTCATCGTTATTTTTTGCCTTATAAATATTTATTCCATCTTTAAAATCATTTTTAAATATATCTATATCTCTTATTATTGTTTTTGCACCTGTTGCAATTGCTTCAAGTAAAACTATTCCTTCGGTTTCTTCATATGTTGGGAAAAGATACAAATCGCAAGCACTATATGCTTCTCTTAAATCTTTGCTTGAGACAAAGCCTGGAAAATGTAAATTTTTTAAATTTGAATTAACCGCATCTCTTACATCTTTTCCAACAAGATTTAAATTTAATTTTCCAAACCAAACAAATTCAAATTGCGGAAGTCTTTTTGCAAGTTCTACAAAATCAAGTATCCCTTTTCTTTTTATGAAAAGACCTACTGAAATTATTGTTTTTTTGTTTTTATCAAGATTATATTTTTTATAAAAATTTTCTCTATCTTCTTTCTTTTTTCTCCAAAAGTCTAGTTCAATACCATTTGAAATAACTTCAATATCTTTCTTTATTCCATAACTTTTTAAAATGTTTTTTGAATACTCTGTTGGAGTTATTAAAATATCAGAACTGTTATAACAATACATAATCCATTTTTTAAAAAGAGGTGAAAGAAAATTACTTAAAAGAAAAGAATTTCTAAAATCTTCTTCTGTAGAATGAGCATGATATACAACAGCCTTTCCTTCTTTTGAAGCTTTTTTTGAAAAAATTAACGATTTTGGAAAAACCGTATTTATATGAACAACGTCAAAATCATTTTTTTCATCAACTGAAAAATCTTCTCCAATTAATTTCAAAGCCTCTATTTGATGTTCTATTGCTTTTCCAACACCTGAATTTTTTACTGTTTCATAATCTTTTTTATATATTAACGGTATCATTTTCCATCGCCTTTTCGTATAAATTAAAAACTTTTTTTGCAAAAGATTTAGCTGTAAAATTTTCTTTTGAAAATTCTTTAGCATTTCTTTTCATTTTATCAAGTTTTTTTTCATCTTTAAAAATTGTATCTATATATTCTTTAAATTCGTAGAAATTACTATACTGAAAGCCGTTAAAATCATCAATTATAATTCCTTCAAGACAGTCATCCCTTCTACAAATACATACAATCCCAGATGAAAGTGCTTCATAATAAGTAAGCCCTTGTGTTTCAGAATTACTGGCAGATACAAAACAGTCTGCTAGTTTATAATATGAAAAAACATCTTTTGGTTTTACCATTCCTGTAAAAATTATTTTTTTATCAATTGTGCTTGCTTTTTCTTTTAAGTCTTTAAGGTATGGACCGCCACCTACTATTACAAGTTTTATATTCTCATCATCAAGTCTTAAGTAATAATCAATTATTTCATCAATATTTTTTTCTTTTGCAATTCTTCCAAGATATAAAATTATTTTATCATTTTCTTTTAAAGAAAATTTTTTTCTTAAGTTTATTACTTTATTATTTCCAAAATCTTCATAGTTTTCATCTTCAATTTCAATTCCCGTTGGAATAACTTTTATTTTTTCAGGTTTTATTTTATAACTCTTTAAAATATTTTTTGTTTTTACACTTGGTGCTATTATAAAATCTGTTCTTTTTGCAATTGATTTTGTAAAAATTTTCACAAGTCTTCTTCCTAATTTTTTTGACGGTGAAAAATAGTGAGTATATTTTTCATAAATTGTATGGTATGTATGAATTAAAGGACAATTTATTTCATTTGAAATTTTATTTGCCATAAAAAATGTAGAAAATTCACATTGACTATGTATTACATCTGGTTTCCATGATATTATCTCTTTTATTAAATCATTTTTAAGTGCTATTGAAACTCTTGCATCAGGATAAATAACGCCAGCTGATAAAGAGCCTATGTAATATATATTATTTTCTTTATATGAATGCTTTTCGTTTGAAAGAGTTAAAACTTTTACTTCACAGTTTAATTTTTCCAAATATTTTTTGAGGTTTAAAACCGATCTTACAACTCCATTTACAACAGGCTCATACCAATCGGTTGTAATTAAAACTTTCATTTTTCCCCTCCCTTTTAGCTGTCTTTTTTAACTATTTTTATATAATTATATTATTAATTCTATAAATTATTTTAAAATAATTATTAAAAATTCGTTAAAATTTATTATATGTTTAATCCATTTTGCTTTTAGTCTATATTCTACTTTAATTTTTAACATTGTATAATTTTTATGGATATATAAAACTTTTAAACTATAATAATTTTGAGGTGAAATATGGGTTCAGTTATAGCTTGTGATATTATTTTAGCAGTTTTTTCAATTTATATTGGTATTTTTTTAAAAAAGAAAAGCACAATATACCCTAATATGGATATTGGCTTTCACATAATGGAGGTTTGCCATAATAAAGAAACTTGGAATTATGGAAATGCTTTTGCGGGAAATCTTTCTATTTTTTTAGGAATTATTTTTTTTATTATTATTTTCCCTTTAAGTCTTATTTTTAAGTTTCAAAGAACATTCTATATTTTCTTTTTGCTTTTTTTAGCTTTATGTTATGTACTTTTAATGTTTTTGATTGTAAAATACAAAATAAAGAAAAAATTTAATTTAAAAAAAAGAAATTAAAAAGCGGGATTTACCCGCTTTTTAATTTTCCCATTTATAACCACTTCCCTTTACAGTTGTTATAGGATTTATATTTATTTTTTTAAATTCTTTTCTAATTATTCTTATATGCTCCCTCATTGAAGTTTCCGTTGTAATTTGTCCATATTTATCAATTTCATCGACGATCATTTTAGGAGATAAAACTTTATTTACATTTCTAATTAAAGCGGAGCATATTTCAACATCAAGTGGAGAAAGTGAAAAAATCATATTTTTATATTTTAAAACTCCACCTGTATGGTCAATTTCAAAATCACCAAGTCTATCGACTTTTTTTTGCATATTTTTTTGAATGAAATTCATTATGCTTTCTACAAATTCTTCTTTAGTGTAAGAATGAATTATAAATTCCTTATCGTCAATATCCGTCTCATATCTGCTTTTTTTGTATCTATCTGTTAAATATCTTACAGGTACATTTGAAGTTTGCTTAATATATGTTATTATTTCAATACATTTCTGATGTCTCATATCAATTGCAATTAAATCGTACTGTTCAAGGTCTGGTTCTAAAATCAAATCTCTATACTGTGAATATTTTACAACTTCAAGAGAATCGGATTGTACAAATTTTTCAATCATATCCGATACGCTATTTTCAGTTTCTATTAGAGCAATTTTCATTTTTTCACCTCACAGATGTTTTATATATTTTAAATATATTTTTAAGTTTAACTACTATAAACTTTTTATGATAAATACGTTTCCATGCGAATTATACGGCTAAAAATCTATTTGTAAAATATCTTAATAAATTTTTAATTTTTTACAAAGAACATCTATTTCATCAATTAAATTTCCTATATAATCTATTGTCTCTTCAATAGGTTTTGTAGATGTCATATCAATTCCTGCTTCTTTTGCAAGGTCAAGTGGTCCTTTTGTTGAACCCAAAGATAAAACTCTAAGCCAGTTTTCTCTGTCATTTTTATTTCCATTTACAAGTTTTTCAGAAACTTTTGTACCAATTGTAAGCCCTGCAGCATAAGTATATGGATATAAACCCATATAATAATGAGGTTGACGCATCCAAGTAAGTTCACAACCTTCTGTAAGAAGAACATCTTTTCCCCAAAACTTTTCAAGTGTTTCTCTAAAAATTGTATTTAAATCAAAAGCTGTTAAATTTTCGCCTTTATCTACTTTTCTATAAACTTCTCTTTGGAAATAGCTTTCAATAAAATGAGTTACAAAATTATGGTAATATGTTTTTGAAATCATTGTATTTAATATATAAAGCTTTTCTCTATCATCTTTTGCATTTTTTAAAAGATATTTTTCCATTGTAATTTCATTTCCAGTTGAAGGACTTTCTACAAAATACATAGACATTCCACAATTTAATGGGCTTTGTGTTTTATTTGTAAAATATCCCTGTCCTGCATGACCCAGTTCGTGGGCAAGTGTCATAACTTGACTCATTTTATTATTGAATGATGTTAAGATAAAAGCATGTGTAAGATATGGGGTTGTGCAAAATGCTCCATTTGATTTTCCGTCATTTTGAGCATAATCTATCCATCTTTCATTAAAAGCTCTTTTCAAAACTTCATTTACATATTCATCTCCTAAAACTGAAAGTCCATCACAAATTTTTTCTCCTGCCTCTTTAAAAGAAATTTCAACTTCATATTCAGGATCAACGCTTGTCTTTAAATCAGCATAAGTTATTTTTTCTAATTTTTGAGATTTTTAAATTATTTTTGCGTATTTTCTCATGTGTACAGGAAGTTTTTCCATAATTACATCTATCTGATTTTCATACACATCTCTTGGTACATCTTGTTTAGCAAGCAAGTAATCAAAAACTGAATTATATCCTCTTATATTTGAAATAATTTTTTCGCTTTGAATATGTGAATTATAAATTGATGCATTTGTATTTTGATATTTTCTTATTTCATCAGAAAAACTTTTAAATCCATTTCTTCTAACTTCTGTGTCTTTATCGTATTCAGTATATTCTTCAAATATGTTATAGCTTAAAGGCATATTTTTTCCATTTGCAACATAATCTTTAAAACTTATATCTGAAAATTTCATGTCACCATAATTTTTATAGAATGAGTCAAAAACAGGAGAAAGTTTTGCCATAACTTCTTCTGTTTGTTTTGAAAGCATATGACTTTTTTTATTTTTAATTTTTTCTATAAAATACTTATAAGATGAATCTTTCTTTAAAATTTCATTAAATGAATCTAAAGATAACGATGCCAAAGAAAGATCAAAAAATGAACACCTTGATTCAAAATTAGCTAATTTTTGTGTTAAAAATGCATATCTTTTTTGCACATTTATATCTGTATTATCTGCTTCAAGTGTAATTTCAGCATAATTATATGTTTTTTCTATTATTGCTAAAATTTCTTCATAATCTTTTATTGCATCAAATGCATTTTCTTTATTTAAATTTTCATAATTTTCTTTAAATTTCTTTGTAAGATTATCAAGTTTTTCAACATCTTTAAAAAACAAATCGTCATTTTCGTATATATCCTCTATTTTCCATGTTTCATTTATATCAACTTCATTTCTTTTCAAAATATCCCTCCTAGTTAATGAATTTATTAAAATTATACCAAAATTTAAGTGTATATTAAATATAAGATAAAAAGGAGTAAAAAATGGAAAGTAAAAATAATATAAAAAATTTTGATAAACTACTTGAAAATTATGCAAAACTCGCCATTGAAATTGGTGTAAATGTACAAAAAGATGAGGATGTTTTAATAAAAGCGCCTGTAGAATTTCCTTTATTTGTGCAAAAGCTTGTTAAAGCCTCTTATGAAAGAGGAGCAAATGAAGTTTTTGTTGAATATAAAGATGAAAATCTTTTAAAATTAAAATATTTAAATGAAAAGCAAAATATTTTAAATAACGTTCATGATTTTGAAATTGAAAAATTAAGATATCTTTATAAAGAAAGAAAAGTAAATGTAATTAATGTTGTAGGTGAAGATCCAGATATATTTAAAGATATAGATGCAAAAATTATTGCTCAGTCAAATGCAAAAAAATCAGAAAAAATTAAAGAATTTAGAAAATATACCATGAATGATATAATTTCATGGCTTGTAATAAGCATTCCAACAGAAAAATGGGCAAAAAAAGTTTTTCCAAATTCTAAAGAGTCTGTAAATGATTTATGGAAAGAAATATTTAAAACATCAAGAGTTGATGAATCGTATGAAAAAACCAAAGAAAATTGGAACAAGCACATTGAAAATTTAAATAAAAGAGCTGATTTTTTAAATTCAAAAAAATTTAAAAGGCTTATTTATACATCAGAAAATGGAACGAATTTACATGTAAACTTACCAAAAAACCATATTTGGCTTTCTGCAGGAAGTAAAAATGAAAAAGGAAATTATTTCATACCTAATATTCCAACAGAAGAGGTTTTCAGCGCACCAGATAAATTTGGTGTAAATGGAAAACTTGTAGCAACTAAACCTTTAGTTTATAACGGAGTTGTTATAAATGATTTTTATTTTGAATTTAAAGATGGAAAAGTAATTAATTCTTTTGCGAAAGAAAATAATGATACTCTAAATGAAATGTTAAATATGGATGAAAATTCAAAATATTTAGGTGAAATTGCACTAGTTCCATATAATAGTCCTATATCTCTTTCAAATATATTATTTTTCAACACACTTTTCGATGAAAATGCATCATGTCATTTTGCACTTGGAGAAGCATACCCTACATGTGTAGAAAATGGTGCAAATTTAAATAGTGAAGAACTTGAAAAAATAGGTTTAAATACGTCTGTAATACATGAAGATTTTATGGTGGGAAACAAAGATTTAAACATTACAGCAATAAACGAAAATAACGAAGAAATAACCATTTTTAAAGATGGAATTTGGGCTTTTTAATTTAAACGAGAAAAATTATGCTAGATAATATTTCAAAAATATATTTTTCTGCAACAGGACAAACAGAAAAATGTGTAAATTTTTTAGCAAATGAGCTTTCAAAACTTTTGAATTTTAAAGTAGAAGATTTTAATTTTACAAAACCAGCTGATAGAAAAAATTTTCCAAAAATAAAAAATTCATTAGTAATTCTTGCAACACCTGTTTATGCAGGAAGAGTCCCAAATTTGCTTTTAAAATATTTAGAAAATTTCAACTGTGAAAATTCAGTAGGAATAACTCTTGTAACATTTGGAAATAGAGCATATGATGATGCACTTATTGAACTTACAAAAATTGAAGAAAAAAGCATTCCAACAATTGCATCATGTGCTATTTGCTGTGAACATTCTTTTTCAAATACTTTAGGTAAAAATAGACCAGATGAAAAAGATTTTTTACAAATGAAAAATTTTGCTAAAAAAATAGCAGAAAAAATTAAAAATAAAAATTTTAAAGAAATAAATGTAAAAGGAAATATTCCTTTCAGAAATTACATGAAACCAACAGATAGCAAAGGAAATACTTTTAATTTTAAAGATGTAAAAGTAAAAACAAATTTAAATTTGTGTATCGATTGTAAAATATGTGCTAAAAATTGCCCTTTAGGAACAATTGATTTTGATGATGTATCGATAGTGAAAAAATGCATGAAATGTAACAGTTGTGTGAAAAAATGCCCGACAGGGGCAAAATATTTTGACGATGAAAATTATTTACATCATAAAAAAGAAATTGAAGAAATGTATAAATCATACAAAAAAAGTGAATATTTCTTATAATTTTTTCAAAAACATCTGTAAATTACAATAATTTTTTAAAGACTATACTTTATAAGTAAAATATAATTAAAAAATTCTTGAACTTCTTTTTGAAATATTGTAAAATAAAAATGAAAACGAAAATACATTGAAAATGGAGAAAAAAATGGTACAGTTCACAAGAGAAGAGAAGAGAAGAGAAGAGAAGAGCCTATCTTTAACTTCACACTCAATCTATAATTATTCAGTTTTTGTAACTGTATTTTCCATATACCTATAAGAGCAAAGAGCGTAGAAAAGAAAAAATTTTCTACGTCTTTTTGCTTTTTTTATTTTTCGTTTAAAAAAATTTCTCTTAATTTTTAAGAGAGGAAAGTAAAAAATATGAAAAATGGTTCAAAAGATAAAAATCTTTTAAACAAATCTTTACAGGAGAGAAAACTTAAATATGGTTCAAGAAAATTAAAAATTGGTCTTGTATCATGCATTTTAGGAAGTGTTGTATTTTTAGCAACCCCTATTAATTCTAGTGCCGATGAAGAAATTTCTGAAAATGAAATAACTTTTGAAGAAAATGAAAAACCTTTAGAAAATCCTCCTGAAGATGTTTTAACAGAAAATATTGTTACAGATGATACAAATGAAAAAGAAGATCTTGATAAGATAGATAAAGAAAATGCTCCTATTTTAAATGAAAATTTAAATGAAGATAGAGCTTTAGATGAGAATTTACCCGAAACAGCAGAAAATGAAAATCAACCTTCAGATGTATCTGACAAGCTTAAAAATGTTAAAATTGAAATAGTTGGAAATCACAAGCAAGATCCAAATATTATTAAACCTCATGGTTATGAAAATAAAGATCAAGCAGATAGCGACAATTACGATACAGAACTTAAAGTCAAAATAAGTTTTGATGTTCCATCTACAGTAAAAGAAAATGATATTTTTAAAATAGATTTATCTGATAATATAGATACTATTGGTGCAAATGATAATTGGGGACAAGCTCCTGATTTAGTAGTAGGACCTGATGTTTTGGCAAAAGGATCAACTCAAGGAAATGATTTAATTTTTACTTTTACTGATTTTGTAAAAAAATATGGAAATGTATATGGTGAGGTAGCTATTCCAATATTTATTAACCAATACATTGTAGAAAAAAATTCCAAAGAAAATATATCAGTTACAATTGGAAAAACTTCAGCAAATAAAGAAATTGAAGTAAACTATGACAAAGTGATAAATAACCAAAGAACTACATCACTTTATGGAAATCTCCATTCAGTAAATGAGAAAGATAATACATTTGAACACATTTTAATTGTCAACCCAACTAAATTTGAAGAAGCAGAACATACCGTTTCAGTTCGTGCTGATGGTGAAAATTCTGGAGTATACTATGACACAGATGTATTAAATTCAGTAAAAGTATATAAACTTAAAAGTGATAAAACAAATATGTCATTTGTAGATGAAGATTTAGAAGAATATACAGGATTTACTACAGAACTTGGTAATGTTTTAATTAACGGAACAATAAAAAATGGACTTACAATTAATTTGAATGATAATAATTCTTCAACAGATACTTTTGTAATAAAATATACTGGAAAATTTGACCAACAAAAAAATGTAGTAACAATGGCTGTTGCAAAAGCTAATGACAAATATGGATTACCAAAAGGAACTTTCACTTGGGGAAATTATCATGTAGTATATAATCCAGAAGGTACTGGAAAAGGTGATATAGGTAGTTTTATAGAATACCATATATACCAAACTATCAAAGATGGTAAAATTACAACAGATCAGTTTTATCACAAAGATGTAACCGAAGGAAACGGAGAAGAGCAATATACAACTCAAAAAGAAAAGGATCCTCAACCTTACAAAGAAGGATATGAACTTGTAAGTGTAGTTTCACCTGATACAGAAGCTAAATTCAATGAAGATGGAAGTGTAGCTAATGGAAATTATATTCCTGGAAGACAAATTACTGTAAAATACATTTACCAAAGAACTATAGAAGAAAAGGGCTCATTCCAAGAACATCATATCTACATTACAAAAGATCAAGATGGTGTTGAAGTAGATAGAAAAGAAGAAAATGGAACTGTAACTGAATGTAAAAAAGAACAAAAATAAACAACTGGTAAGAAAGAAAAAGATGTTTTCAAATTTGTAAAAACACAAAATCCTGTAAATGATCCAACATTTAATGAAAATGGTGATGAAATTGAAGGAAACTACAAACCAAGTACAAAACAAGAAATCACTTATGTATATGAGAAGACTGTAACAGATCCTCAAAA
>JALEKO010000022.1 GCA_022769085.1 Peptoniphilaceae bacterium | reverse complement strand
TTGATTTTGTTTTTATAGATGCTGAAAAAACTCATTATAAATATTATTTTGATAAAGTGAAAATTTTACTTAATCATGGTGGGGTAATTTTATGTGATAATGTTCTATTTAAAGGAATGATTGCAAATGATGATTTAATTTCAAGAAGAGAAATTACTATAGTAAATAGAATGAGAAAATTTTTAGCTTATATTAGTGATTTAAAAGAATATAAAACTTCAATAGTTCCATTAGGAGATGGAATTTCAATAAGTGTTAAGGAGTAAAATGAATAAAGTAGAGTTACTTGCACCTGCAGGTGATATGGAAAGATTAAAATCTGCAATAAAATATGGAGCTGATGCTGTTTATTTGGCAGGAAATAGTTTTGGGTTAAGAGCAAATGCAAAAAATTTTGATTTAGATTCTATAAATGAAGCAGTTAAATATGCACATAGTAGAAATGTTAAAATATATGTGACAATGAATATAATCCCTCACGATAAAGACTTAATTGGAATAGAAGATTATATTAGAGAAATTGATAAATATAAAGTTGACGCACTTATAATATCTGATCCTGGAATATTTATGATTGCAAAAAATATAGTTAAAAATGCACAACTTCATATATCAACTCAAGCTTCAGTCACAAATTCTGCGACAATTAATTTTTGGTATAATCAAGGTGTAAAAAGAGTTATTCTTGCAAGAGAACTTTCGCTTGATGAGATTATTGAAATTAGAAAAGAAATACCTAAGGATTTAGAAATTGAAGTTTTTGTACATGGCGCTATGTGTATATCTTATTCAGGTAGATGCCTTCTTTCAAATTATATGACAGGAAGAGATGCTAATAGAGGAGACTGTGCACAGGCGTGTAGGTGGAAATATGCTCTACAAGAAGAAAAAAGACCAGGAGAATATTATCCAGTATATGAAGATGAAAATGGAACATATATATTTAATTCAAAAGACCTTTGCATGTTGCAAGATGTGGATAAGCTAATAAATGCTGGTATAAATAGTCTTAAAATCGAAGGAAGAATGAAAACATCATATTATGTATCGACTGTGATAAGATCTTATAGACATGTAATAGATTCATATTATGATGGAAATTTTAATGAAAAAACAATAAAAAAATTTAAAGAAGAAATAGAAAAAGCAAGTCATAGATATTTTACAAAAGGATTTTTTGACGGTAAGCCAGATAAGAATGCACAAATCTATGAAAATTCATCATATATAAGAACTTATGATTTTATTGGAGTAGTCTTAGATTATGATGATAATACAAAATTAGTTAAAGTAGAGCAGAGAAATAGGTTTTTTACTGGAGAAGAAATAGAAATATTTGGTGAAGGAGCAGAATTTCATAAATTAAAAATTGAAAAAATGTATGATGACAAAATGAATGAAATAGAAGTTGCAAATAAAGCAAAACAAATTGTATATTTCAATGTTAACTTTGATGCAAGTCCTGGAGATTTTCTTAGAAGAAAAATAAAATAAAACTAATTTATTATAAATTTTAAATAAGTCATAAAGTATAATTTATTGATAATGAAATATAGTCGATATTTTGTATTTATGACTTTTTTATTTAACATAATATAAATTTAATAGAATAAAAAATACATTAAATAATCATATTATGTTATAATTTAAAAAAAGGAGTATGCTATGATTTATTTTTTATCCATATTAATTTCTATAATGGCATTAATATTTGCCACATATCAAATAAGAAGAAATATTCTACCATTTTCTAAAGGTAATGTTAAAATGAGAAAAATTTCCAATTTAATAAAAGACGGGGCAATGACATTTATTAAAAGAGAATATACATATATTATTTTATTTGTTTTAGCATCTTCAATTATAATTTCATTATTTATAGGTTGGAAGACTGCTGTATGTTTTGTTTTGGGAGCTATTTTTTCAATGATAGCAGGGTTTATCGGAATGAGAACATCGACTCAAACAAATGTAAGATGTACTAATGAAGCAAAGGAAAACGGTTTAATAAATGCGCTTAAAATAGCTTTTGCTGGTGGCTCTGTTATGGGAATGACAGTTACTGGTTTAGGTTTTTTAGGAGTTTTAATTACATATTTGATTTTTAAAGATCCTCAAATAGTAATAGGTTATTCATTTGGCTCAAGTTCTGTTGCATTGTTTTCAAGAGTTGGTGGTGGAATATATACAAAAGCTGCAGATGTAGGAGCAGATTTGGTTGGAAAAGTAGAAAAAAATATTCCTGAAGATGACCCAAGAAATCCAGCAGTTATTGCAGATAATGTAGGTGATAATGTAGGTGATGTTGCAGGTATGGGTGCTGATTTATTTGAATCATTTGTTGGTGCAATTATTTCTGCATTAGTTCTAGGAAAAGCAGAATTTTCTGATGCAGGAATAAAATTTCCTTTAGCTATTATTGCTTGTGGAATTATTTCTTCAATTATAATTGCATTTCTTTTCATGAAAAGAAATCATAAAAATGTTCAAAATTCTTTGATGAATACAATATATATTACATCTTCTGTGATTTTTATCTTTTCATTTTTATTTTCATATTTTTATTTTAAAAATATGAATGGTGCAATTGTAGTTATTACTGGTATTTTGTGTGGAATTTTTATTGGACTTACAAGTGAATATTTTACATCTGAAAAATATAGATTTGTAAAAATGATTGCAGAAGAATCTGAAACAGGAGCTGGTACAAATATAATTGCAGGAATATCTACAGGAATGTTTTCTACTGTCATTCCTATAATTTTTATAAGTATATCAATACTTATATCATATAAATTAATGGGAATTTATGGGATTTCTTTATCGGCTGTAGGAATGCTTGCATCAACATCAATTACAGTAAGTGTCGATGCTTATGGGCCTATTGCAGATAATGCTGGAGGAATCTCAGAAATGAGTGATTTAGATGAAGATGTAAGAAAAATAACAGATAGTTTAGATTCAGTTGGAAATACAACAGCTGCAATTGGAAAAGGTTTTGCAATAGGATCAGCTGCTCTTACATCGTTATCTTTATTTGTAACATATGCTCACTCTGTAAATTTGAAAGATATTTCAATATTAAATAGTTTTGTAGTTTCTGGAATGTTTTTTGGTGCAATGCTTACTTTTTTATTTTCGGCACTTACAATGAATTCAGTAGGAAAAGCTGCTTTTAAAATGATAGAAGAAGTAAGGAGGCAGTTTAATGAAATTCCAGGAATTTTACTTGGAGAAAGCGAACCTGATTATAAAAAATGTATAGATATTTCAACAAAAGCATCTATAAATGAAATGATTTTGCCTGGTATTATTGCAGTTTTCACACCGTTTTTAGTAGGTTTTTTCTTTGGAGTTGAAGCACTTGGAGGAATGTTAGCAGGATCTTTAATTACAGGTGTTATTATGGCAATTTTTATGGCAAATTCAGGAGGAGCATGGGATAATGCAAAAAAATATATAGAATCTGGCGAAAATGGAGGTAAAAACTCACCTGCTCATAAGGCTGCAATTGTAGGAGATACAGTTGGTGATCCATTTAAAGATACCTCTGGTCCTTCAATTAATATTTTAATTAAACTAATGACAGTTGTTTCAATAGTTTGTGCAGAACTATTTTTAAAATAGAATAGTAAGTAAAAAGTCGGATTTATTATCCGATTTTTTAATAAAAAAATTTAAAAAATTTATGTATCATATTTTTGAGGTTTAATTATAATATAATAAAGGAGAATAAATGAAAATATATTATACATCGGATGTACATGGATTTTTTTTCCCAACAGATTATCTTGATAAAGAATATAAAAATACAGGCTTATTTTGTCAAATGGCAGATTTTTCTTACGATAAAAATACATTAAGAATAGATGGTGGAGATACCTTAGAAGGCTGTGCATTTGTAGATATGATTCACGAAAAAAATGATGCAAAAATAATTGCAGATATAATGAATGAAGCAGGATATGATTTTTATACATTAGGAAACCATGATTTTAATTTTGGTTATGATTATTTAAAAAGCTATGTTGATTCTATGAATGCAAAGTGTTTAACTGCAAATGTAATCGACAAAACTGGAAATCTTGAAATTTATCCATATGTAAAATTCAAAATGGAAGATAAAAAAATTGGAATAATAGGGCTTGTCACAGATTGGATAAATCTTTGGGAAAGAAAAGAAAACCTTGAAAATTTTGAAATAAAAAATTCATATGAAACTTTAAAAAAATATTATAAAGAAATACAAGATTGTGATTTAAAAATACTTATTTATCATGGTGGACTTGAAATTGATCCTAAGACAAAAAAAATTTTAAAAGATACAGATGAAAATATTGGTGGAAAAATTGCTAAAGAATTCGATTTTGATATAATTTTAGCAGGACATACACATACAAGATTTAATGAAAATCTTTATGGAACAGTTTTTGTTGAAAACAAAGCAAATGCTGTAGAATACTCACTTGTAGATATTGGAGATGAAATAGCTGTAAAACATATTGAAAGTATAAAAAAACCAGATTATAGAATTAATAAATATCAAGATTATAATGATGTTCTTCAAAATATTCTTGATATTCCAATTGCAAAATTAGATCATGATTTACTTCCTGATACAAAAATAAATATGGCAATTAATGGTTCTAAGTTGGCTGATTTTATAAATAAAATATTGATTAATTATACTAATTCCGATATTTCAATTACATCTTTTGCAAATGAAATAGAAGGCTTTAGAAAAGAAATTACACAAAGAGATGTTTTATTAACATATAAATTTCCAAATGTTCCCGTAACATGTGAAATAGATTCAAAAACACTTAAAGATGCACTTGAACAGAATTACACTTATATTCATTACGATGAAGAAAAAGGATTTTTTATAAATGAAAAATTTCTTTCTCCAACAATTGAACATTTTAATTTTGATTTCTTTTACGGAATTGAATTTGATGTTGATTTTAAAGCAGATGATTATAATAAAATTTCAAATATAAAATTTAAAGGAGAAAAAATTAAAAAAAATCAAAAATTTAAAATCACAATGAATAACTACCGAAAAACAGGAGCAGGTAATTTTACAATGTATTCGAATTTGAAAGTTATAAAAGAGTATCAAAAAGAAATAAAAAATATAATAATAGATTATTTAAAGGAGAAAAAATGACAAAAAAAGTTTATTTAGCAGGCGATATAATGAGCAAAGGTTCACAGATGCAAAGACAGTGGGAATTAAATGAAATAAAGAAAAAGAATATTAGCGTTTATGATCCAAAAGATGAAGATGATATAAATGATAAAAAGAATATGAGTGTTGAAGAAAATAATAAACTTGCA
This sequence comes from Peptoniphilaceae bacterium, assembly GCA_022769085.1. Taxonomy (GTDB): domain Bacteria; phylum Bacillota; class Clostridia; order Tissierellales; family Peptoniphilaceae; genus JALEKO01. The sequence goes on along the minus strand of JALEKO010000022.1, from coordinate 56 downwards.
GAAAAAATTGTAAAAAAAGACAGTGAAAATATTTACAATGCAGATGTAGTAATTAT
>JALEKO010000012.1 GCA_022769085.1 Peptoniphilaceae bacterium | reverse complement strand
TAAGTTCTTTTTCTTCTTTTGTATCATAATCTTCTACAATGGCAACTATATCTTCAACTCTGAAAGATCCACTTTCTATTTTCTTTAACTTTCCTTTTATTCCATATGGAACTAAAATTTTTGTTGTAACTACTTCATTTTCTTTAACAGTTCCTAAAACATCGCCAGCTTCAACTTCATCTCCAACTTTTTTTACTGCGACAAAATCCCAAATTTTTTCTCTATCCAAAGGTGGAGAAGTTACACCTCTTGTTAAAAAATCCCCTGCTAAATCTTGTAATTTTTCAAGCGGTCTTTGTATTCCGTCATACATTTTTTCAAGAAGTCCTGGTCCAAGCTCAACACTTAAAGGATAACCCGTAGTATAAACAGGCATGCCAGGTTCAAGCCCCTGTGTCTCTTCATAAACCTGAATACTTGCGACATCCCCTCTCATTTCTATGATTTCTCCAATGAGCTTATCATCAGAAACTTCAGCTACATCGTATATATTTGCATCTTCAAGACCAGATGCTGTAACCAAAGGCCCTGAAATTTTTTCAATTCTACCTATTTTCAAATTAAGCTCCTTCTATTTAAAAATATTGGCTCCTATTGCCTTTTCAACATTTTTATCTATCTCATTCATTCCGATATTAAGGCTTCCTTTATTAGATGGTATAAGTATTATGGCAGGAACCATTTTCTTTTTATATTTTTCAATTACTTCTGGAATTTCAGATGCCAATTCTTCTGTTAAAAAAATCACTCCTGTTTTTCCATCATCCAAATTTTTAACAATTTGTTTAACTTCTTTTCCGTCAACTGCTGTATATACATCTACACCAAGTGCCTTAAAGCAAAGTATTGAATCTTTATCACCTATAACAGCTACTTTATACATAGGACTTCCTCAACTTTCCTTTTATAAATTCACTATCAAGTCTATTTAGTTTTGAAACAAAAATAACCCTTAAATTTTTAATTTCAGTTTCTTTTGCAACTACATATCCAAAAAGTATTTCAGGCCCATAAGTTTCTTTTTTTGTTTTTATTAATAAATCTGTCTGATAATCATCAATAGCTTTTTCAAGGCTCATTAATGTATCATTCAAATTTTCTCTAAAAGCTTTTTTTATATAATCATAAACATGACTTTTCTTAAATATTGCACAGTCAGCATTAAGATCTTTTGTTAAATATATTGGATACTCACTTTTTTCTATAAATCCGCCATCTATTAAAATATTTTCTAAAAAAGAAAAATCTTTATTTTGAATCTTTGCACGCAAAAGAGATTTTATATTAATGAAATCTATTGTATTTTTTGTAAAATTTATAAAAAAATCTTCCTTCATATCTTTTGAAATTTCCAAAAGTCGTTTATAATATTTTTTATCGATTGTAAAATCAATAGCCTGAGGATCTTTTGATTCTTCATAAGATTTAATAGCTTCTAATGCATCTTGATAAAAAATGCCTTCACCATTTTGGACTTTAAGGTTTTTTTTGAGTTCAATATAATTTATATCGTCGTAAAAATCCTCATAAATTTCATTTAAATTTTCATCTAAAATAATTTCTTTAACCAAAACTTTTAAATTATGATAAATATATTTAAGTTTTAAAAAATCAATAATTCTTTTATCTGGGCTTATATCTTGTATTTGTCTATAAACTCTGTGAATTTCTCTATCTAAAACTATTTCATAGTCCTCATCTCTTGAAAGTTTGGAAATTTCTTCATGATATATACTATCTGAAAGAGATATTAATGCTTCATGAAGATTTTTTGCATCTGCCATAGATTCAAGTTGATTATTATTTAAAAGATTTTTTTCGTAAACCCTTGTTGTTGTAGATGCCTGGATAAATTTATTTCTATCCATATCTACTGCTCCCCAAATAATTCTTTTGTTACAATAGCTTCATATTCGTCTTTATTATAATTAATTAAAGAAGAAAATTTATAATCATATTCAATTTTCCCAACCCTTACAACAAATCCTTCATCAACAGTTTCTTTAGATAACTTTAAATTTTTTAAATCTATTTTTTCTAAAATATCATCCATTCCTTGCTGAATAATAAGTTCTCCATGTTCAAGATTTAGTTCCTTTAAGCAATTATTTACGAAATTTAAATATTTCTCATGTGAGATTTGCTTTAAATTTTCCTTTGTAAGATTTAGTACTTTTTCAATAAGATTATTTTTTGCCACAAGTTTTATATCTCTTGCTTTTCTTTGAGCATTAACAAGTTCTTTATTTTCTAAAAGCTTTGCTTCTTCATTAGCATTATCTATAATTTCTTTCGATATTTTTAATGCTTCTTTTGTTTTAGACTCAATATATTTTTCTCTATCTAATTGTTTTTCTTTTTTTAAAGATTCGCTTTCTTCTATAGCTTTTTTCTTTATTTTATCAAGTAATGCTTGTAAATTACTCATAGGAATTCTCCTATATATTTGAAACCATCAAAAATGAAATTGCAAATGCCAATATTGCATAAAGCTCTACCATTACTGCATATATTATTCCTTTTGCAAATTGACCTTCATTTTTAGCAAGTATATTAATTCCACCAATCGCAACTTTTGCCTGAGCAATTGCAGACCAATAACCTACAAGGCCTACTGGAAGTGCTGCAACTATAGCATATAATCCTTGACCAAAATCCATTCCACCAATTTTAAAAAACATAAAAAGTCCAATTACAAATCCGTAAAGACCCTGTGTTCCAGGAAGAAGTTGTAATACCAAACTTTTTCCGAATTTTTCTGGCTCTTCAACTGTAAGTCCTGCTGCAGCTTCTCCTGCCATTCCTACTCCTATTGCTGAACCTCTTCCTGCTAAAAATACTGCAAGTGCAACTCCTATTGCACCAAGTAATGTTCCTCCATTTTTAACTAAAAAATCAATCATAATTTCTCTCCTTTTAATATATAAATAAATTTCGTATCTTTTAACATTTCTCTAAAGGCTTTTCCACCACCTTCATAAAATTTATTAAACATCTCTACATATATAAGTCTTGCAGTGTGAACATATGCTGACAAATATGATAAAAACATATTGAATGCTTGGAATATACAAAAAATAACAATTGCTCCTATCATTCCTATAATTCCACCTTTAAACATCATTCCTGTAATTATATTTACTGCAAGTGCTATAAATCCACCAGAAAGTACTAGTGCCATTAATCTTAAATATGAAACAAAATCTCCTATCCAACCAGAAATTCCATATAAATCATAAAGACCCCAAAGAAGTCTTGGTGCGATTGATTTATTTTCTCTTCCTGAAAATAACACAATTCCAACCATTCCTATAATCATAAGAATCAAAGATATTTTTGAAATAAATTCTGGAAGTATACCAACTTTTGAAAGACCAAATGCTATTGCACCACCTACTGCCATATACCAAAATACAACATCATAAATAAAATCGGAAAAATGTCCATCTCTTATATACATGTATCCTTTAATTCCAAGCCCGAAAAATAAGTGTATTCCTCCTAAAATAAGTGCAAGGGTAATTAGAGTCATATAATCTTCACTTGGTGTAATTAATGCATTATATGGAAGTTCAAAACCAAATGCTGATCCAAAAATTATTCCCCAAAATGAAGTTGAAAGTCCAACCCAAAAAAACATTTTTACACTTTCTTCAACAGACTTTGAAAGATGCAAAAATTTTATTGCAAAAATACAGCCTAAAGTAAGAAGAATTCCATACCCTAAATCTCCAACCATAATTCCTGCAAAAAGCATGTAAAATGGTGCAAACAAAGGTGTAGGATCTATTTCTGAATATTTCGGTAATGAATACATCTTTGTTATATTTTCAAAGCTTTTAGAAAATTTTCCATTTTTAAGCATTACAGGAACATCAGGATCTTCTTTTTCTGCTTCTGTAAAATCTATTGAATAGTCATTTTCAAGTATTTCATCTAAAGCTTTTACAAAATCTTCCTTTAGCTGTTGTGGAATAAATCCTTCTATTATATCAAACTTTTTTGAATTAAGGAAAAACTCCCCAGATTCTTCTTTTCTTCTTAGATTTATAAGATATGCCTGATATATTTCAAAATCTGGAATATATTTACAGGCTTCTTTTAATTGCTCTTCATATTTTTCTATTTCTTTTTCACAAGTTTCTTTTTCTTTATAAAGTTCATCAAGTTTATCTTTTACAACTTCTTTAATTTTTAAATTTATATTTGAAAAACCATTTTCTTTTAGAAATTCAATTAAAGAGTCTTTTTCATCAATGGTAGAAATTGCTATCATGTACGTAAAATCATCAACTGTTGATATTTTTTCAATCACTGACTCCTGCAAGTTAGAATTATTAAAACTATTCATAAATTCTTCATAATATCTATTTTGTATTCTTCCTTTTTGTGCAAAAGCATATTTGAAATTATCTAATTGTGAAATTTTAATATCTAAACTTTTCCAAGGATACAATTCTTTAATAGGATTTTCAAGATTGTTTTTTTTGTTTATTTCTTGATTTTTAAGTTCATCAATTCTCTTTAACTCATTATAAACTAAATCAAAATTAAAGTTTAAAGCAGTCTTGTTTATTTCTTCTATACTAAGTTTTGGAATTTCTTTTTTTAATGAAGATGATAAAGAATCCTTTTCTTTATAATTGCCAAGAAGTTTCAGTATGTATTCATTTTTAGAAAGTTCTGCGTCAATTTCAGATAAAACGACACTGTTTTTTACTTCTTTAATATATTTTTCTTCTTCATCTTCTTTAAGATCATTTAAATGAACATAATTGAAATTCTGCAACTTTTTAAGAAGGCTTTGCCTATTCTCTTTAAAAGAGATTAGGTTAAATTTTTCCATCTTAACTATCGCCATTATTTATAATCCTCTCTGTGAGATTGTAAACAACTTTTTCAAGTTTACTTTGTTGTGTTTTTTCTATTTCAATGGCTTTTTCTTTTGCCATTTTAAGTATAGGCTCACTTTCTTTTAAAGCTTTATTTTTTGCATCTTCAAGAATTAAGTCGGCTTTATTTTTTGCATCAGATACAATTTTTTCATATGATTCTTTTGCAATTTTTTTCCCTTGCTCAAAATTTTCTTCTGCCTTTTCTTTTGCATCAGATATAATTTTTTCAGCTTCAAATTCAGCTTCTTTAACTTGGGATATCAACTGACCGTCCATATTTCACCTCCCTTAAAAAATAATCCACCTATGTTTTAATTATAACATTCTTAGAAAAAAGTTACAAAACTTTAAAATAAAAAATGTAAAATTATTATGTTTTTTTTTGAAAAATTAAACCAAATGCAAAATACTATGATTTTTTATAATTTTGATTTACAAGTATATGAATGAGTGTTAAAATAGAGATATATTCAAAAGAATTTAATAGAACATAAGAAAACGTTTTTTTATGTGAGATAATTTAAAAAAAGGAGAAATAAATATGGATAATTCTTTTTTAGTAAAAAATGAAGATATTGAAAATTTCAGAAAAGTTACAAACATGTTAGATCAAGAGGGTATTTACCTTGTATATAAAACAGATAAAAAAGTTTTGGAAAAAATAATACCATATCCTTTAGAAGTTTCAGATATTCCATTAGCTTTTTTAAGCATATCTAATATTAAAAATCCAACATTTGCAGATAGATATTATGAAACAATATTATCTGTTGCAGTTAAATATAAAAATGAAACTGGAGCATATCCTATAAGCCTATTACTTGGAGGATTTGGATCTGAAATGGCTACATATTCTGGACGTGATTTTGGTAGTATGCCAAAAAAACTTGGCGCACAATTTAATTTTAGAAAAAATAATAATGATATATGTGTTTCAGTTTCAAGAAGAGGTTTTCAAATTTTAAATTTAAAAATGAAGTTAGGTGAATATAACAATGAAATTGCTGATAAAATTTTAGGATCTCCATTTGAAGGAAAACAAAGAAGAAGTTCAAGTTATTTTTTCTACATAGATAAAATCGCAAGACAATATAAAGATAATTTAAAAGATCAAAGCTCATTAATTAAATCAAATTCAACTATGGTTTACAAAAGTTGGGAAAAAGGTTCAATAAAACTTGATATAAATTCTTCGCTAGATGACCCTCGGGGATGTGTACCAATAATTGAAATGCTTGGAGGAGGTTATTCAAATAATGATCTTCTTCTTAATGGCGGAGAATGGATGGAATTTGTAGATGCTTCTAAAGTTTTACCTAAAATTTTATATTCACGGTACGATAAAACTGTATTTAATCATTTGGGAAGAATCTAAATTAGAATAAAACTTTTTAAAATCTAAATAAAAGTATATTAAAATTACCTCGATAGTTTTTTTAAAATAAACTTCGAGGTAATTTTTTATAGAAAATATTTATATATTTTAGTAAGTCTAATTTGTTTAAGATATCATTTTTATATATACTAAATAATCAAAACAAGCATTTTACAAGTAATATAAACTTTAATTTAAATTTTTTAATTAATAAATACATTTAAATTTTAAATATTTTAGCTTAGACCATTTTCTAAAATAAAATAAATTACATATATCCAACTTAAAAGGCCATGAATTACAGCCCAAATTATTGAATGCCAAGTTGTATACGAAATCACCATTGCTAGTGCACTGCCAAAAGTTATTCCGTTTTGTATACTTTTTTTCATTTATTTCTCCAAAAAACTTTTTAATTCCAACTTCCTTCAAAAGATTTTTTTGCTAAGAGAACAGCACCCATGTCAGGAGTAAGTTTTGGCTCTACTATTTCTATTTCATTTTTGCTATATTTTTTTATTTTGTTTATAAAAACTTCACCAATATTAAATACTCCTCCTGAATATGAAACTTTTACAGGATTATCAAAATCTAATTTTTCTATTGTAGCATCTATTGCACTTGCAGCTTCAAATGCAGCTTTATCTAATATAGCTTTTGCATCTTTATCATCTTTTTCAACAGATTGCATTAAAATTTGAGAAATTGCAGCTATTTCTTCTCTCTTCATTCCTTCTACAATATTTATTATGTCAAGATCATTTTCTATAGAAAAATAGTCTTTTACAATGTTATAAAGTGCTCCTCTTTCGTGTCTAAAATCCGCTTGTTTTGTAAATGCATTTATTATTTGCATTCCTATCCAATATCCAGAACCTTCATCTCCAATTTTTGGTCCCCATCCGCTTGCTCTTAATTTTTTTCCGTTTTTATCAACTCCATATGTTATAGCACCTGTACCAAGTACAAGATTCACGCCTTCTTTTGCCTCAAGACTTCCAGCCCATCCTACTACAGCATCATTTGCAAGCTTGAAATTTTTTGTTCCAAGAATTTTTTCAAAAATCTCTGGCATATCTTTTTCTTTTTGTGCATATTGTCCAAATCCTGGTATTGCTGCAAATGTATATGATATATCAGATATTGAAACTTGTGCCTTTTTACACACACTTTCTATACCATTTTTTATTCTTTCATAAAATTCTTCTTTAGTTGCTTGCATGGGATGAATAGTTTTTTCTTTAGAAGAATATACTTCATCGCCCTTTTTTAAAGTGAATTTTGTTTTTGTTCCACCACCGTCTATTCCTATAAAAATTTCCATGTTATCTCCTTGAAATATTTTTTATATTTTTAATAATTCTAATCAAATTCAATTTCTGCAGATTTTCTTGCTTTTTCTAAAACTTCCATTGCAATCATCGATTGCTTCATTCTGTCTTTAGCAAATGAAATATCATGATTTTTTATTACTTCTGAAAATTTCTGAAATTCATCAAGAAGTCTATTTTTTGTTGTTTTTTTGTCTATATGTTCTTTTTTTGAATTTCTATACTCTATGTCAATGCTTTCAACTTCATTCGATGCATTATTTACTATAATAAGCCCGTCTTCTGCTTCAATTAAAACTTTATTGTCACAAAAACTATCTTTTGCACCAATTAAAGATGCTTTAAAATTTCCATAATCCAAAATCAGAATTCCTGATGTATCTATTCCATTTTGAATATTTGCAAAATATTTTACATCTTTTGGCTTTCCAAATAGTCCTGTAACAAAATGAATATTATAAATGTTTAAATCCATCAGAGCTCCTCCTGCTTTTTTAGGGTTAAAAACATTTTTAATAATTCCATTTCTAAAATCATCATATCTTGAAGAATACTGCGAATAATTCGCACTTACTATTCTGATTTTTCCTGTTTTATCAATTATATTTTTTAATTCAAGATAATTTTTAAGATACTGATTATTTATAGCTTCAAGTAAAATTAATCCATTATCATTTGCAATTTTTGAAAGTTCTTTTAACTGACAAAGGCTTTTAGTAAATGGTTTTTCACAAATTACATTTTTCTTTGCAAGTAATGCTTTTTTTGCAAAATCGTAATGCAAATTATTTGGAAGAGCTACATAAACAGTATCTATTTCATCTTTTTGTAAAATTTTATCAACATCTGTACAAACATATTTTATATTATATTTTATTGCATATTCTTCAGCCACATGTTGACTTCTTTTTGTCGAAAGAATTGCTAATATTTCAAGATTTTTAATATCTTTATAAAATGAGAAAAATTCATTTACAATTTTCCCAGTTCCAAATATAGCAAGCTTCATTATTTTTTCCTATATTCCTTCTGAAAAATCTTCATTTTCATTATTATCTGGTTCTTCAAAAACTATTATTCCTTCTTTTGCACTATTTAAAGCATTTTCTACTGTACTATCTATATCTGTTTCAGAAAAAACAAGTTCATATGCCATTTGAAAATTTAATCCTGCTAATATTTTTACATTTTTTCCATTTCCATTTAATACTGACTGATTAAACGGTGTTCCTCCTGCCATATCACACGCAACTATAACTTTCTCATATTTTTTTAACTGCTCATCAATTAAATTTTTTATCTCATTTGCATAACTACTTTGATTTTCAATTGTAAAATCAAGAGCCTTTACATTATCTCCACCACCTGTAATCATTTCAAGTCCTGATAAAATTCCGCTTGCGGCTTTTCCATGAGCTGTAAGTATAATTCCTAACATAAAATTCTCCTTTTTGTTCTTTTTTGTTATTTATTTTTCATTCTATATTTACCCAATATAATTGTAATATACTCCTTTCTTATACACCTTGTGTTATACTATTTATATTTTTGATTTTTTATCACACAAAAAAGTATAATATATAAAAAAATTGGAGGCTTAATGGAAAAGAGAATTAATGATCTTATTTTTAGGTCTAAAAAACAAATTGCAAAAATTGATGATAAAGAAAAAACCCTACTATTAATAATAGATGTACAAGATAAACTTATGAATACTCTTTTTGAAAAAGAAAAAACTATTCAAAATATTTCAGCATTAATAAAAGCTTTTAAAGTTTACTCAATGAAAATCATAGCAACAGAACAATATCCAGAGGGGCTTGGAAGGTCAAATGAACTTATTCTTAAAAATGTAGAAAACATTTTTCCAAAAAGAAGTTTTGATGGATACACAAAAGAAGTTGAAAAGTATTGTAAAGAAAATGAAATAACAAAAATTCTTATTACAGGTGCCGAAACTCATATTTGTGTTTTTCAAACTGCAAGAAGGCTTTTAGAAGAAGGCTATGATGTTTTTATAATAGAAGATGGAGTTACTTCATTTGACAAAACAAATAAAAATACTGGAAAGGGTGCATTAAGGGATATTGGTGCTCAAATTATAAACACTGAAATTGCTCTTTTTGAAATTGCTAATACATCAGAAGATCCTCACTTCAAAGAAATTTCAAAAATAGTAAAAGAAAACAGATCTCTTTTGAAAAAATTGCCATGTTGAAAGAAGAAAGACAACAAATAATAGTTGAGGAACTTAATACAGTAGGTTTTGTAAGTGTTTCTGATTTAACAGATAAAATGCAAGTTACTGAAATGACTATAAGAAGAGATCTAAAAGAGCTTGAAATAAAAGGACTTTTAAAAAGAATTCATGGAGGAGCAAAACCTTTAGATGCACTTCATAGTAAAGAAATTTCACATCAAGAAAAAAGAAAAAAAAATATAGATGAAAAAATTAAAATTGCCAAAATTATAAATAGTTTAATTCAAGAAGAATCTACAGTTTTTTTGGGCACAGGAACAACCATAGAACTTGTTGCAGAATTTATTAAAGGAAGAAATATACGTGTTGTTACAAATTCATATTATCTTTTTGAAAAATTAGCATATGAAGAAAAACCAGATGTAATTTTAATAGGTGGTACTTTCAGATCCAAAACAGGTGCTTTTGTAGGAAATTTTACAAATGAACTTCTTAGAAATATAAGGGTTGACTGTGCATTTATTGGTGCAAATGGAATTTATGAAAATGGTGCATTTGATTCAAACCCTGCAGAAAGTGAAGCTTTAAAAATAATAATGGATAATGCAAGAAATAAGTACATAGCAGTAGATTATTCAAAAATTGGTAAAGAAGATTTTTTGGAATTTTATTCACTAGATGAAATTACAGCATTAATAGTAGATGAAAATATTGAAGAAAAGAGTAAAAACAGGCTTTCAAAATTAACTGAAATTATAACAAATCCCAAAAATCAAAAGAGAGTTTAAAGAGAGTTTTTACTCTCTTTTACTCTCTTAATTTTAAATATTTTTGACTTCATTTTTCAAGTTATCTATTTGAATTTTAACAAAATCTTTTTGTGGAGAACCATAAACTTTTCTTTGCTCTACAATATTATTTAAGTCAATTGCGCTATAAAGATCTTCGTCAAAAAGTTTTGAATACTTCTTGTAATCGCTTAATTTTATATCATTCAATTTTAAATTTTTTTCCATTGCATCATGAACAATTTCACCAACTATTCTGTATGCATCTCTAAATGGCATATTCTTTTTTACAAGATAATCTGCAAGATCTGTTGCATTTATAAATCCTTCAAGTGCATTTTCTTTCATTCTTTCCTTATTTATCTGCATTGAACTTATCATTGATGAAAATACTTCTATAGAAATTTGTGCAGTGTCAATACTATCAAATAAAATTTCTTTATCTTCTTGCATATCTTTTGCATATGTCATTGGGAGAGCCTTCATCATTGTAAGAAGGCTTATTAAATTACCATAACATCTTGCACTTTTACCCCTAATTAATTCAGCCATATCCGGATTTTTTTTCTGTGGCATTATTGATGAGCCAGTTGTGAATTCATCTGAAAGTTTAATAAACTTAAATTCATTCGAAGAATAAAGTATTATTTCTTCACAGAATCTTGATAAATGCATCATAATCATAGCTATGCAAAATGACATTTCGATTACATAATCTCTATCTGATACTGAATCCATACTATTTTCAGTTGGTTTCTTAAAATTTAAAAGTTCGCTTGTCATAAATCTATCGATATTATATGTCGTTGTTGAAAGAGCACAGGATCCCAATGGATTTTCATCCATTAAATCATATGAATTTTTTAATCTTTTTATATCTCTTAAAAACATTTGGGCATAAGAAAGTATATAATGTGAAAATGTAACAGGTTGTGCAATTTGTAAATGTGTATATCCTGGCATAATTGTATTTAAATTTTTTTGTCCAATAATTATAATATTTTCGATTAAATTTTTAAGTAGTTTTATTATCTCTTTATTTTTATCTTTACAATACATCTTCATATCAACTGCTACCTGATCATTTCTAGATCTTGCTGTATGAATTTTTTTGCCAGATTCTCCTTTTCTTTTTGTTAATTCCCCTTCGATATATGAATGTATATCTTCAAAACTTTCATCAACTTTTAATTTTCCATTTAAAAGATCATTTTTTATTTCAATAAGTCCTTCAGTTATATTTTTATAATCAGCTTCATTAATTATATTTTGTTTAAAAAGCATTTTACAATGGGCTAAACTTCCTTCTATATCGTAAAAAACAAGTCTTTTGTCGATATCTATCGACTTATTTAGTTTTTCAGCGAGCTTATTTAATTTTCCTTTAAATTTATTTTCCCGAAGTTTCATCATTTTCCTTTTTATATAAATTATTTTTCATCATTGTATGAACTTTTATAGGTAGTGCATATAAATTTACAAATCCTTGACTATCTGTCTGATCATATACTCCATCTTCACCAAATGTTGCATACTCTTCATCATATAAAGTGTATTTTGAAAACACTCCAGCATTTATAACATTTCCTTTATATAATTTAAGTTTTACAACTCCCGTTACTGTTTCCTGTGTTTTATCTACAAATGCAGATAAACTTTCTCTTAAAGTTGTATACCAAAGTCCATTGTAAACTAGTTCTGCAAAATCTAAAGAAACTTTTTGTTTATAATGTTGTGTGTCTCTTTCAAGTGTAAGTGTTTCTAGTATATGATGTGCTTTATAAAGAATTTCTGCTGCTGGATTTTCATATACTCCCCTAACTTTCATACCAACAAGTCTATTTTCAACAATATCATTTATTCCAATTCCATTATCTTGACCTAATTCATTTAATTTTTTTACAAGTTCAACACCATTCATTTTTACTCCATCAATTGCAATAGGAATTCCTTTATCAAATTCAATTGTTACATATGTTTCAAAATCATTTGCCTCTTTTGGAGTTTTGCATAATGTAAGCATATTTTTGTAATCTGGTTCATTTTCTGGTTTTTCAAGATCAAGTCCTTCATGAGATATATGCCAAAGATTTCTATCTTCAGAATATGGGCTTTTATTTTTTCCATTAAGTGGAATATTATGATTTGTTGCATACTCAACTTCTTCTTCACGTGATTTTATTTCCCAAATTCTCCAAGGTGCTATAATTGGAATATCTGCATCAAAAGCTCTTATAGATGTTTCAAAGCGAACTTGATCATTTCCTTTTCCAGTACAACCATGAACTATTGCATCTGCATTTTCTTTATGAGCAATTTCAACAAGTTTTTTACCAATTAAAGGTCTTGCAAATGCTGTTCCAAGATAATATTGATTTTCATACTTTGCAGATGCTTTAAGTGCTTCAAATACATAATCTTCTATAAATTCTTCAGTTAAATCAAGCTGATAATATTTAGAAGCACCAGATTTAAGTGCTTTTTCCTTTAAACCATCAAGCTCTTCATTTTGACCGACATCTGCAGCAACTGCAATTACTTCACATTCATAATTTTCTATTAACCAATTTATAATAATTGACGTATCAAGTCCGCCACTATATGCTAAAACAACTTTATTTATATCCTCTTTTTTGTACTTCATATTTTCCTCCAATATTTTTTAATTAAAAAAGCCTCTTTCTCATATATGAAAAAGAGGCGATTGCCCGCGGTACCACTCTAATTAGAACATGTTCTCACTCAAAAAATCTATAACGCAATTATACGTACTTTGCTAAATGTCACAAAATAATCTCCATGGTCCTAAAAAAATCATCTTCATTTTGCTTCTCTCACCTTACAAGCTCTCTGTTAAAAACTTATAATGATTTCCCCATTTCTTTGATTAATTAATATATTACTGCGTATTGATAATTGTGCAAATTAATTTTACTAAATAATTTCTATCATTTGTTTTATAATAAACTTAGCCGTATAATATCAACAATATTTTTATATTAAAGGGGTGATTTTTATGGATACATTGGTTATAGGCTTCGCATTATTTTCAATGTTTTTTGGAGCAGGAAATCTAATTTTTCCTCCAACTTTAGGCTTTACATATAAAAGCGATTTTTTAATTGCTGCTATTTCTTTTTGTATTACAGGAGTAGGGCTTACTCTTTTAGCAGTTTTAGCTGTTGCTAAAAAGAAAGGTGACATATTTTCATTTTCGAAATTATCAGGAAATTTACTTGGAAAAATTTTAACAATACTCGTAATCCTTTGCATAGGACCTGTTTTTGCAATTCCAAGAACATCGGCAACTACATACGAAGTAATAAGTGCTGCTGATTTTTCTGTAAATAAGTATTTATTTGCTTTTTTATTTTTTGCTCTTACATTATATTTTTCAATTGTACAAGGAAGAGTTATAGATATTATAGGAAAATTTTTAACTCCACTTTTATTAATTACACTTTTTACTTTAATAGTAAAATCGGTTATAACTCCTATTTCGCCTATACCAAATTTTCAAGGTGATGGAGTTGTTAATAATTCTTTACTAGAAGGTTATAATACAATGGATGCTATTGCAGCTTTAGTATTTACACCAACGATTGCAAAATCGGTTATTGCAAAAGGTCACACAGAAGAAAAAGATTATATGAAAACATTAATTGGTTCTGCAATAATTGCAATGATTGGACTTTCTGTAATTTATATTGCTCTATCATATATAGGTGCAACATCTTCATCACTTGGAAAAGATCTTTCAAGAGTTGACCTTCTCGTTTTAGCATCTTCAAAACTTCTAGGAAATACTGGAAAACTTGTTTTATCACTTGCAATGGCTCTTGCATGCCTTACTACAAGTATTGGACTTGTTTCATCTGTTTCAGAGATTTTTTCAAATATGACAGATAAAAAAATAGGATATAAACCATTTGTTGTTTTAATTTGTATAATTTCAGCATTGATTTCAATTTTTGGAGTTGAAACAATTGTACAACTTGCTATACCTATTTTAGGGTTTATTTATCCAATAGTTATAGTATTTATATTCTTTACTTTTTTTGAAAATGTTATAAAAAGTAAAAAAATTATAGTTGCAACGACAGCAGTTACTGTATTTTTTACATTAATAGAGTCTATAAATAATATGGCAGTTACAGTAGAAAATGTTTTTGGAATTGAAAATTTGCAAATTTCAAAATTCACAAATTTTTTGAATGATTTTCTTAACTTCTTCCCTCTTTATAAATTAGGTTTTATTTGGCTTATTCCTGCAGTAATTGTATTTATTATATCTATAATTGTTTTTAAAAAAGAAAGATAAAAAATATATCTAATGTGCCTTATTAGGCACATTTTTTATTGCTAAAAAGCTTATTTAAAAAATATGATAATAAATATTATTATATTTAATGTCAAAGCCACACTTTATGATATTAAATTTTTAAATTATATTTTTTAATTAAATATTTTTGTTAAATAATTTGACTTTTATTTTTAAATGGGTATAAATTTATCATAACAAAATAACAATATCATTAAAGCGAAAAAAGTAAGGAGGCTTAAAATGGAAATTAAAAATGTAGCTGTATGTGGTGGAGGAGTTTTAGGAACACAAATAGCTTTACAATGCCAATATTCAGGTTTTAACACAACTATTTGGCTTCGTAGTGAAGGCTCTATTGAAAGAACAAAACCTAAACTTGAACATGCAAAAAATACATATCTTAAAGCACTTGATATAATGAATGAAACTCATGCTCAATCTGACCTTGCAGGTGGACTAGTAGACAGCTATGAAACTTTTAATTATGAAGAATCTGTAAAAAAAGTAAATGATGCATATGATAATCTTAAAATTGAACTTGATATGAAAAAGGCTTTCGAAGATGTTGACTTAATTATCGAAACAATTAGTGAAGACTTAGATTCTAAAATCAATTTTTATAAAAAGGCTGCACCACTTCTTCCTGAAAAAACAATAATTTGTACAAATACCTCTTCTCTTCTTCCATCAAAATTTATGGAATACACAGGTAGAGAAGATAAATTTTTAGCACTTCATTTTGCAAATAATATTTTTAAATCTAATACTGCAGAAGTTATGATGACATCAAAAACAGATGAAAAAGTTTTTGAAACTGTTGTTGAATTTGCAAAAAATATTAGAATGATTCCAATAAAACTTAGAAAGGAAAAACCAGGATACCTTCTAAATTCAATGTTGATTCCTCTTCTTTTCTCAGGATTTGATTTATATGTAAATGGAATTTCAACTCCTGAAGATATTGATGCAGCTTGGAAATATGGAACAGGTGCTATAAAAGGTCCTTTTGAAATATTTGATATAGTTGGTCTTGAGACAGCATATGAAATTTCAAATGCTCACGCAAAACTAAATGAAGAAAATCCTGCTTATAATTATAAAAAACATGTTGAAGTTCTTGAAAAAAAATTAAAAGAAGGTAAAAAAGGCGTTATTACTGGAGAAGGATTTTATAAATACGATAAATACGGAAAAAAATTATCATAATATTTTAAAAAAGGCTGTAAATTTACAGCCTTTTTTATGAAACACATTTTAATTACTAATTACATTTATTTAAAAGAATTTAAAGTATTATGAATGTCTAAAATGTCTAATGTGAGTAAATACAACTGAAATATCATTTTCGTTTGCATAATCTATTACTTCTTTGTCATGGATACTGCCACCTGGTTGAATTACTGCTTTTACATTATATTTTTTCATAAGTTCAACTGTATCTTTAAAGAAAAATGCATCACTTGCAACAACTGACCCTTCTACTTTTTCTCCTGCTCTTTCTAAAGCTTCTTCAACAGCCCGACTTCTTTTTGTCTGACCCTGTCCTATTCCTAAAGTAGCTCCATCTTTTGCAACGACAATTCCATTTGATGCTGCAGCTTTTACACATAGAAATGCAAATTTTAAATCTTCAATTTCTTTTTCAGTAGGTTTTCTATTAGTTACAAAATCAAGTTCATCGTTCATAAATGAATTGTCATGTTCCTGTATTACAATTCCATTTAATACTTCATTTACTTGATATTTTGGATTTTCCATTTCATTTAAATTATCTATTTCTATTAATCTGATATTTTTTTTCTTTGAAAGTATATCAAAAGCTTCTTTTGTAAATGATGGCGCTGCTATAATTTCAAGGAAAATTTTACTCATTTCTTTTGCAACTTTTTCATCAACTTCTCTATTAAATGCTACAATACCTCCAAAAATAGATTCATCATCACATTCATATGCTTTTATATATGATTCATAAGGATTTTCACCTACTGCAATACCACATGGATTTCTATGCTTAATTGCAACTGTTGCACATTTATCAAAATATTTAACATATTTTACTGCAGCATTTAAATCTACAAGGTTGTTATATGAAATTTCTTTTCCATGTAATTTCTTTATATGTGCTTTATATTTTTCATCTAAATTTTCATTTAAATAGAATGCAGCTTTTTGATGAGGATTTTCACCGTATCTTAAATCACTTTCTTTTTTGAAATTAAATGTCAAATTATTTTTAAATTCGTCACTTTCATTGTCGCTATTAAAGTAATTATATATTGCATTATCATATTGGTATGTTTTTTCAAATACTTTCTTTGCAAGATTTTTTTTGAAACCAAAATCAACATTTCCATTTTTAAGTCTTTCTATGATTTCATCATAATCTGATGAATCTGTAACAACTATTACATCTTTAAAATTCTTTGCTGCAGCACGTAACATAGAAGGACCACCTATGTCAATCATTTCTATTATTTTATTTTCATCATCTGTTTGTTGTAATGTTTTTTCAAACGGATATAAATTACAAACTATCATATCAAATGATTTAAGGTTTAATTCTTTCATTTTGTTTACATGTTCTTCATTATCTCTTTTATAAAGAATTCCTGCATGAATTTTTGGATTTAATGTTTTTACTCTTCCATCAAGTATTTCTGGAAAACCTGTAATATCTTCTACAGACAAAACCTTTATACCTTCATTCTTTAATTTGGAATATGTTCCACCAGTAGAAACAATTTCCCAACCAAGTTCACTTAATTTTTCTGCAAAATCTACAATATTATTTTTATCAAAAACCGATATCAATGCTCTCATTTTGCTATATCCTTTCTAAAATACATTCCATCAAAGTTTATATCTTTTATATTTTTATATACTTCTTCTCTTGCTTCTTGCCTTGTTTTCCCACCAGATATTACCATTGCAACTCTTCCGCCGTTTGTAACAATTTCTCCGTCTTTTTCTTTTGTTGCTGAATGTATCAAAGTATAATTTCCATCTTTTATTTCAATAACTTTATTTTTTTCATATTTTCCAGGGTAACCTTTTGAACACAAAACTACGCCAACATATGTATTATTGTCAAATAAAATATCATCTTGATTTAAAGTACCATCCATTGTTTTAAGAATAAGCTCTAATAAATCGCTTTTCATTTTTTCAAGTATAACTTCAATTTCAGGGTCTCCAAACCTAACATTAAACTCAAGAACATATGGTTTATCTGTTAACATTAATCCAATAAAAAGTATTCCAGTATAGTCACAGTTTTCATTAATAAATCCATTTTCTATTTGTTTTTGAATTTCTTTTATTTTTTTAATTTCATCTTCTTTTAAATCATCTACAGGAGTTAATGAACCAACTCCACCAGTATTTTCACCTAGATCATTATCATAAATTTTTTTATAGTCTCTTGCAAATTCTAAAGGAAATATTTTGTTATGAGAAACAAGGCATATTGATGAAATTTCTTTACCATTTAAATATTGTTCTATCACTAATTTATCTGCTTTAAGTTCATTAAAAATTTTATCCAAATAATTTAAACTTTCTTTATAATTTTTAGCAATAAAAACACCCTTCCCCATAAAAAGTCCATCTGCTTTAAGTACTATAGGAAATTCACCGTCTAGAAGATATTTTTTAGCATCATCATAATTTGTAAAAGTTTCTGATTTAGCAGTTGAAATGTTATATTTATTTAAAAATTTCTTTGTAAAATCTTTACTTGCTTCAAACTGTGCATTCTTTTTATTCACACCAAAAATTACAAGCCCATTGTCTTCAAATATATCTACAATACCATCTGCAAGTGGATTTTCAGGTCCTACAACTGTAAGATCTATTTTTTCTTCTTTTGCAAATTTAACGAGTTTATCATATTCATCGACATTTATATTTACAATTTCTGCATATTTTTTCATACCTGCATTTCCAGGTGCAACATAAATTTTATCTGAAAGAGGGCTTTGTGAAATTTTTTTAACAACAGCATATTCTCTTCCACCGCTACCAATTACCAAAATTTTCATTTTATTATTACTCTTTCTCCTTTTATCGTTAAAAGATCATCACAAAATAATTTTACAGATTCAACAATTATTTTGTGTTCTTCAATAAGTATTTTTTCAGCAAGTGTTTTTGGAGTGTCGTTCTGACTTACTTCAACTGTTTTTTGTAAAATAATCGGCCCTCCATCAACAACATCACTTACAAAATGAGTTGTACAACCGCTATACCTTACACCCCTATTTATAGCTGCTTCATGAACTTTTTCACCATAAAAATTTTTTCCACAAAAACTTGGAATAAGTGATGGATGTATATTAATAATTTTCCCAAAAAACTTTTTTACAAAGTTTTTTGGAAGTATTTTAAGGTATCCTGCAAGAACTATTAAATCGATATTTAATTCTTCCATTATAGAACTTATTTTTTCAAAATCATTTGAAATTAATGTTTGTATATTTTTTTCTTTTGCATAATTTAATCCTAAAGCATTTTTATTTGATATTACAATTTTAATTTCTCCATTTATTTCGTTTATATGATCTAGTATAGATTTAAAATTGCTTCCTCTTCCAGATATAAATATAGCTATGTTTTTAGATGATGACTTTTCCATTTCCTTCTATAATTTCTCCTATTTCGACTGCTTCATATTCTTTGAA
Source organism: Peptoniphilaceae bacterium (assembly GCA_022769085.1). Taxonomy (GTDB): domain Bacteria; phylum Bacillota; class Clostridia; order Tissierellales; family Peptoniphilaceae; genus JALEKO01. The sequence goes on along the minus strand of JALEKO010000012.1, from coordinate 135,887 downwards.
ATGATTTATAGTATTTTCAACATCTTTTTCATCGACTACAAGAACCATTCCCATTCCCATATTAAATGTGTTATACATTTCTTTTTCATATATTTCAGCCCATGAAGAAAGAAGTTTAAAAATTTCAGGAACTTCAACATTTGATAAGTCAAGTTTTGCAGAAATATCACTTCTTAGAACTCTTGAAAGATTTTCATAAATTCCACCACCGGTAATATTTGCAATTGCTTTAACATCTACATCCTTTAAAAGGCTTAAAATATCCTCTACATAAATTCTTGTAGGAGTTAAAAGTTCATCACCAATTGTTTTTCCAAGAGAGTCAATGTATGTATCATATGAGATTTTTTTAACATCTTTTACAATCTTTCTTGCAAGCGTTAACCCATTTGAATGGATTCCACTAGACTTTAAAGCTACTATTTTATCTTTAGGTTTTATTTTAGAACCATCTATTATTTTTTTCTCATCAACAATTCCAGTTACAAATCCTGCCAAATCGTATTCATTTTTTTGGTACATATCACTCATTTCAGCGGTTTCTCCACCAATAAGAGCGCAATGCGAAAGTTTGCATCCATCTTTTATTCCTTCAACTATTTTTGCCATTTTTTGTGGCTCTAATGTATTTGTTGCAATATAGTCTAAAAAATAAAGCGGTTTTGCTCCTAAACATACAATATCATTAACACACATTGCCACAAGATCAATTCCAACTGTATCGTGTTTATCCATTTCAATTGCAATTTTTAATTTTGTACCAACGCCATCGCTACCAGAAACAAGCACAGGATTTTCAATATTTCCATCAAGTTTATAGAGTGAGGCGAAACCGCCTACTCCAGAAATTACATTTTCATCATATGTTTCTTTGCAAATTTCCTTTATAAGCGATATTTCCTCGTATCCTTTTTCGATATCAACTCCTGCAGATTTGTAGTTGATTTTACTCATGAGACTCTCCCCAAAAATATCTTTCGTAATATCCTTTATTTCCGCATGCGTTTCTAAGTCCATTTAATGACAAGAAGTAAAGTGAATCGCAACCTATTTCTTCTCTCATTTCTTCAAGAGTTCTTCTATAAGCTATAAGTTTTCTTTCATCAGGTATATCTATTGTTATGCTATCACTTGTTCTTATTTCTGGGCTTGCAATTCTTACATGTATTTTTTTTGCACCTGCATTCTTGAGTGTTTCAACAACTCTTCTTATCGTTGTTCCTCTTACGATACTGTCATCTACAAGAATTACATCTTTACCTTGAATTATTTCTTTTACAGCATTAAGTTTTACTTTTACGCTATTTCTTCTTGTGCTATCTTCTTTTTCAATAAAAGTTCTTTTGATATATCTATTTTTAACAAGTCCTGGAAGGCATTCTATATTAGCTTTTTTTGCATATCCTAATGCTGCAATGCTTCCGCTTTCAGGAGAACCTATTACAATGTCAGCATCTGTTTTACATTCATCATATAAAATTTCTCCAGCATTAAATCTAGATTTATAAACTGAAACACCTTCAACATATGAATCAGGTCTTTGAATATACAACATTTCAAATATTGCAAGTCTATGTTCTCTTTGTTTTGAATAAATTGACTGAATTTTATTTTTTGTAACTATAAATATTTCTCCGCCTATTAAGTCTTTATATTTTTCTGCACCTACTGAATCAAAAGCACATGTTTCAGATGCAACTATAAATTCTTTATCTTTTACTCCAACTGAAATTGGTTTTACAGAATGGCTATCTCTTATTGCCATTAATTTATCTTTATCTGCATAAACCATTGCAAATGCACCTTTTAAGCCTGAAATATATTCTGTAAGTTCTTCTTCAGAACCCTGAATTTTCTCAACAAGTTCTTGCAATGAAAAATCTTCATTTGTTATAACACCATCTATTGCAACAGAACCTCCATTATAGAAATAAGGCATGTTTTCTGTCGCTTTTTCACCCAAAAATTCATATTTCATATGTCCTATAGATACATTTGCTCTAAGTTTATCAACATCATCAAGAGAAATATTATCTGCAACAGTGCCAGGTCCATATTTTTTTTCAATATTGTCATCATCATACAATACAATTCCCATTGTATCCTGTCCTCTATGTTGAAGGGCATACATTCCAAAAATTAAATCTTCTATATTTGTATCGTTGTTGTCTTGATTAAAAATTCCTATTATTCCACTCATTTTATTTCACCGATTTTTCCTTTTGTTCTTTTCTAAATTGTTCAAGTTTTTCTTTTAATTGTTCATCTTTCAAAGCTAAAATTTCACATGCAAGTATAGCTGCATTTTCTCCTCCATCAATAGCAACTGTTGCTACTGGAACTCCTTTAGGCATTTGGACGGTTGATAAAAGAGAATCAAGACCATCTAAATTTGCACTACTTGCTGGTACTCCTATTACAGGTTTTGTTGTTATTGCAGCTATTACTCCACCAAGATGGGCAGCCATTCCTGCAATTGAAATGAAAACATCACTTTCACTATTTTTTACATAATCTATTAAAACATCTATTGCTCTGTGAGCTGAAATTATTCTAAGTTCATATTCAACTTGAAACTCATCAAGTTTTGATGTGATTTTGTCAGCGATTTTTTGATCTGAAGCAGATCCCATTACAATTGAAATCATTTTTTCTCCTTTTTTATAAATTAAAAGCCCGGATGGGAAAGTCGAAACCTCCCCATCCGGGCTTTTATCCCCATGGTGTAATATCAAAATTGATATCCGCACAGCTAGGTCCTTGAATTAACTGGATCCCTATGTACGCTTTCACCCATCATCAATGAGCTAATTTGCCGAATAATTCGGCGATTCTTTTGTGATTTTGATGTTATGTGGATGATTTTCCACAAGTGAAGCTGAAGAAATTTTTACAAATTCCGCTCTAGGCTCTATCTGAGAAATATTTTCTGCACCAATATAGCCCATAGCAGATCTGAGTCCACCCATTAGCTGGTAAATTACTTCTGTGGCTTTTCCTTTATAAGGTACCATTCCTTCAACCCCTTCAGGAATTAACTTCTTGGTATCATTTTGGAAATATCTATCTTTACTTCCAGCTTTCATAGCTGAAATGGAACCCATTCCTCTATATTCTTTGTATTTTCTTCCTTCGTACAATATTTCTTCTCCCGGACTTTCATCGCAGCCTGCAAGAAGAGACCCTATCATTACTGTGCTTGCTCCAAATCCTAGAGCTTTCGGGATATCTCCCGAGTATTTAATTCCTCCGTCTGCAATTATAGGAATATCATATTCCTTGGCAACTTTAAAAGCGTCATCAATTGCTGTAATTTGTGGAACTCCAACTCCTGTAACAACTCTTGTTGTACAAATTGAGCCTGGCCCTATTCCAACTTTTACAGCATCTGCTCCTGCTTCAATAAGTGCTTTTGTTCCATCACTGGTTGCAACATTTCCTGCTATTACATCCAGATTAGGATATCTTTTTTTAATTTCTTTAACAGCATTTAAAACATTCTTTGAATGACCATGTGCTGTATCAACGGTAACTACATCAACTCCAGCTTCAACTAATTTTTCAAGCCTTTCAAACATATCTTTTGTTATTCCGATTGCAGCCCCCGCTAAAAGTCTTCCCTTTTCATCTCTTGCTGAATTAGGGTAATCTTTCATTTTTTGTACATCTTTTATAGTTATAAGTCCTGACAATCTTTTGTCTTTTGTGATAATAGGAAGTTTTTCAATTTTTTTCTCTTTCATTTTTTCGATTGCATCGTCAAGAGAAATTCCCTCATATCCAGTTACAAGATTTTCTTTTGTCATTACACTTTCTATTTTCTTGTCATAGTCATCTTCAAATCTTACATCTCTGTTTGTAAGAATTCCTACAAGTTTCATATTTTCATCAACTATAGGAACTCCAGAAATTCTGTATTTTGCCATCAAATCATTTGCCATTGATATTGTATCATCACCTGTTAAATAAAAAGGATCCGAGATAACTCCATGTTCAGATCGTTTGACTCTGTCAACTTCAAGTGCTTGCTGTTCAATACTCATGTTTTTATGAATGATACCAATGCCACCCATTCTTGCCATGGTAATAGCCATTGCACTTTCTGTAACAGTATCCATTCCGGCACTTAGCAGAGGAATATTTAATTTGATTTTTTTTGTAAGCCTTGTAGACAAATCAACTTCATTTGGAAGTACATTTGATTGTTTAGGAACAAGTAACAAATCATCAAATGTAAGTGCTTCTTTGGAAATTTTCATATTACACCCCTTTCGTATTTTATAATTGATTTATACTTAGCAGTTTAAAAATTGTCAAGTAAATAATTATTTTTTGTTTATATTTTTTATATTTTGAAAATTCGAACCTTTTTTGTACATATTTTAAAATTAATAAATAATTTTTTTCAATTTACTTTTTTTAAAATTAAAAGAAATACAAATTTAATTTTATTTGATAAGTAAATAAACTATTAAAAAATTTTTTTAGTTGTTTGTCTTTTAAAATTCATGTGATATAATGAATTTGTTATCAGGGGGAAATATGAAAAAACTAATTACAGCCAATTTATATATTTCTAATTTTTTTCACAGATATATTCTGTGCAAATTCAAGGGCTTAGCTTGCCATATTTCTGCTTTGAAATTAACAGTTTATAAATATTTTGTGCGAGAATCTTTTTTTTAGATTCTCTTTTTTTATTTTTATTTTGGAGGGAAAAATGAAAAAACTTTATGAAGGAAAAGCAAAAGAAGTATTTGAAACAGAAGTAGAAAATGAATATATCATAAGATATAAAGATACTGCAACTGCAGGAAACGGCGAAAAAAAAGCTGAAATAGATGGAAAAGGTGAATTGAATCTTAAAATCACAACAATAATTTTTGAAATGCTTCAAAAAGCTGGAATAAAAACACATTATATTGAAACATTAAATGCTCATGATATGAAAGTTAAAAAAGTAGAAATACTTCCTTTAGAGGTAATTGTTAGAAACATATCGGCAGGTTCATTTGCAAAAAGATATGGAGTTGAAGAAGGAATAGTTTTTGAAAATCCAACATTTGAACTTTCATATAAAAACGACGAATTAGGTGACCCTTTAATGTGTGAAGATCATGCTATTGCTCTTAAGCTTATTACAAAAGATGAGTATGACTACATAAGAAAAGAAACTTTAAAAATAAATGAGCTTCTAAAAGAATTCTTTATAAAAATCAATTTAAAACTTGTTGATTTTAAAATAGAATTCGGAAAAGATTCAAACGGAAATATTCTACTTGCAGATGAAATAAGTCCTGATACATGTAGACTTTGGGATAAAGATACAAATGCAAAACTTGACAAAGATATTTTTAGAAGAGACTTAGGTTCATTAACCGAAGGATATGAAGAAGTTCTTAAAAGGATGCAAAAATAGTGGAAACTAATATTCATAAAGTTTATGTAAAAAAGAAAGATTTAAATTCTTATTCTAACGAATTACTTACTCAGTTGAATGAATCTTTAAATTTAAACTTAAAAAAAGCGGATGTATTCAAAAGATATGATTTAAAAATTGATCAAATAACTCTAGAAAAAATTTTATTCACAGTGCTTTCTGAAAAACCTGTAGATGAAATTTTTGTAGACGATAAAGCTTTGGAACTTGAAAAAACTTTAAAATCTACTATAAGAGTTTCTCTTCTTCCAGGACAATTTGACAACACAAGAGATAGCCTTTTAGCAAATATATCACTTTTTACAAATGAAGAAGTTGATGCACGTTTTAGTACTGTGTATGATTTTGGAAATATTTCAGATGAAGATTTATTAAAAATAAAAAAATATTTAATAAATCCTGTTGATTCGCATGAAATACCAATTGATGAAGTTGTCGATTTTTCAAATAAATTTGAAAAAAACTATGAAAATAAGGTATTCGATAATTTTATAAATTTAGATGAAAATGGTCTTGACGATTTCAATAAAAAACAAAATCTTGCAGTAAATCTTGATGATATTAAATTAGTTCAGGAATATTTTAAAAGAGAAAACAGAAATCCAAATGAAACAGAAATTGCAGTAATTGATACTTATTGGTCTGATCATTGTAGACATACAACTTTCAATACAAATTTAAATATTAAATTTAATCCAATTACAAAACTAGATAATGAAATAAAAAAAGCTTTTGATTATTATTTAAGTTTAAGAGAAAAATTAAATATTACAAAACCTATTACGCTAATGAATTTAGGTACTATTTTACAAAAATATCTTACAAAAACAAAAGATATTGTAAATGTAGAAGTTTCAGATGAAATAAATGCATGTTCAGTTAAAATCAAAGCAAGAATTGTAGATGAAAATGGAAAAGAAAATTTAGAAGATTATCTTTTAATGTTTAAAAACGAAACTCACAATCATCCTACTGAAATTGAACCTGTAGGAGGTGCAAGTACATGCCTTGGTGGTGCAATAAGAGATCCTTTAAGTGGAAGAAGTTTTGTATATCAAGCTATGAGAGTAACAGGTTGTGCAAATCCACTTGAAAAATTTGAAGATACTATTGAAGGAAAACTTCCTCAAAAGAAAATTACAAATCTTGCAGCACTTGGTTATTCATCATATGGAAATCAAATCGGACTTGCAACAGGACTTGTAGATGAAATATATCATCCAGGATATGTTGCAAAAAGACTTGAAACAGGTGCTGTAATTGCAGCAGCTCCTATGGAAAATGTAAAAAGAATTTCTCCTAAAAAAGGAGATATTGTAATTCTTCTTGGAGGAAGAACTGGTAGAGATGGAATAGGTGGTGCAACAGGATCTTCTAAATCTCATAAAATTTCTTCTATAAAAACTGAAAGTGCTCAAGTTCAAAAAGGAAATGCTCCTGAAGAAAGAAAAATTCAAAGGCTTTTTAGAAAAGAAAAAGTCGCAAAAATGATAAAAAAATGTAACGATTTTGGTGCAGGTGGAGTTAGCGTTGCAATCGGAGAATTGAATGACGGAATTGATATTCATCTTGATAAAGTAAAGCTTAAATATCAAGGGCTAACTCCAAGAGAAATTGCAATAAGCGAATCTCAGGAAAGAATGGCAGTTGTTATAGATAAAGAAAATACAAATGAGTTTTTAAATTATGCAAATGAAGAAAATTTAGAAGCAACTGTAGTCGCAGAAATTACAGATACAAAAAAAATGAGAATGTTTATGAATGAATCTCTAGTTTGTAATCTTGATTATGATTTTCTAAATACAAATGGCGCAAAAAGAGAAGTTGATGTTACAGTAGAATCTGAAGATGTTGCGAATATATTAAAAAATGAAGAAATGGATCCTACTAAACTCTATTCTTATCTTGAAGATTTAAATATAACTTCTAAAAAGAATCTTATAGAATTATTTGACTCTTCAGTTGGGAGAAGTACCGTTTTAAATCCATTAGGTGGAAAAAATCAAACAGTTCCAATTGAAGCTATGTGTGCAAAAATACCAACATTAAAAAAGGATTCAAAAACAGTTTCACTTATGAGTTATGGTTTTAACCCATATTTATCAGAACAAAGCAATTATTTAGGTGGATATTATGCAGTAATTGAATCTTTATCAAAACTTGTTGCAGAAGGTGCTGATTTAAAAGATACTTATTTGTCTTTTCAAGAATATTATGAAAAAATGACAGATCAAAAATCTTGGTCTAAACCAATTAAATCTTTACTTGGAGCTTTAGAAAGTTCATCATATTTTAAAGTCGCACCAATTGGAGGAAAAGATTCAATGAGCGGAACATTTGAAAATTTGCACGTTCCTCCTACTCTTATCTCCTTTGCTGTAACATACCAAGATATAGAAAATATAATTTCTGGCGAATTTAAAGGAAAAGGCAAGATTGGACTTATTGAAATAGAATATGATGAAAATGGAAAGTTAGATCTTTTAAAATTAAAGAATAATTTTAAATTAATTCATGATGAAATAATTAATAAAAATATAATTTCTGCAAGAAGTATAAATCATAAGGGAACTTTACCAATAATTTATGAAAGTTGTGCTCAAGAATTTGGGTTTGAAATTAAATTAGATGACCTATATTCACCAAAATATGGTTCTTTTGTAGTTGAATACATTAATGATAGAGATTTTATTAAAGAAATAGGAACTTTTTCTGATGAAATAATTGTAAATGGAATTAAACTTGATGAAAAAGCACTTGAAAAATCTTACATTCATAAACTTGATAGTGTATTTAAACCAGTAATAAATGAAAATAAAGTTGAAATAAGAAATAAAAAAATAGAAAAAAGAGTATTAAAATCAAAGAACCCTGTTAAAAAACCACTTGTTGTAATTCCAGCATTTTTTGGAACAAATAGTGAATATGATACACAAAGAGCCTTTTTAGATGAGGGATGTGATGTAAAAGTATTTGTATTTAAAAATAAAGATAAAAAAGCTATAGAAAATTCAATAGATGAGCTTTCAGAAATTATAAAAAAATCTCAAATACTTGCAATTCCTGGAGGATTTTCTTTTGCAGACGAGCCTGATGGAAGTGGTAAATACATCGCAAATATATTAAGAACTGAAAAAATTTCAAATGCAATTAATTATATGCTAAATGAAAATGACGGGTTGATTTTAGGAATTTGTAATGGTTTCCAGGCTCTTGTAAAATCAGGACTTTTACCATATGGAAAAATTAAAATTCAACAAGAAAATGACCCTACTCTGACATTCAACAATTCTAAAAGACACATAGCAAGACTATGCGATGTTAAACTTCTAACAAATAATTCACCATGGTTATCATCTTTTGATGAAGGGGAAATTTTTAAATTGCCAATTTCTCACGGAGAAGGAAGATTTGTAATAAATGAAGAAAAACTTAATGATTTAATTGAGAATGAACAAATTGTTGGAATTTACGAAGAAAATCCTAACGGAAGTGATTATTCAATTGAATCAATCATATCAAGAGATGGAAAAATTTTCGGAAAAATGGGGCATAGTGAAAGAGTTAATGATGATTTGTATAAAAATATAGATGGTATAAAATATCAAAATATTTTTAAAAATGCAGCAAATTATTTTAAGGAGGAAGAATGAGAAGAGATATATATGAATCTCCTCTAAATACAAGATATGCAAGCTATGAAATGCAACATATTTTTTCAGATCAAGTTAAATTTGAAACTTACAGAAAATTATGGGCAAATCTTGCAAAAGCTGAAAGTGAACTTGGATTAAATATAACACAAGATCAGGTGGATGAACTTTTTGATCATATAGAAGATATTGATTTTTCAAAAGCTGAAGAATTTGAAAAAGAATTAAGACATGATGTAATGGCTCATATAAAAACTTACGGACTTGTAGCAAAAAAAGCAAAGGGAATAATTCATCTTGGAGCAACTAGCTGTTTTGTAACAGATAATACAGATTTAATAGTTATGAGAGAAGCTATGAAACTTGTAGCAAAAAAACTTGCAGTTTTAATAAATAATTTGTTAAATTTTTCAAATGAATATAAAACCCTTCCAACACTTGGCTATACTCATTTTCAACCAGCTCAGCTTGTTACAGTTGGTAAAAGAGCAACCCTTTGGGCATATGATTTTCTTCTTGATATTGAAGAAATAGAAAACAGAATACAAAAATTAAAATTCAGGTCAATTAAAGGGACTACAGGAACTCAAGCTTCTTTTATGGATCTTTTTGAAGACGATGAAGAAAAAGTTAAAAAGCTCGAAAAAAAATTACTCGATGCCTTTGATTTTAAAGAGTCTGTACTTGTTTCAGGACAAACATATACAAGGAAAATAGATTCTCAAATACTTTCTGTCCTTTCTCAAATAGCTCAATCTGCTCATAAAATGACAAATGATTTAAGAATTCTTCAAAGTCTAAAAGAAATTGAAGAGCCTTTTGAAAGCACACAAGTAGGTTCAAGTGCAATGGCTTACAAAAGAAATCCAATGCGTTGTGAAAGAATTTCATCACTTTCAAAATTTGTAATAAATAATGCACAAAACCCTGCAATGGTTCATGCAACCCAATGGTTTGAAAGAACTCTTGATGATTCTGCAAATAAGAGAATAACTACAGCTGAAAGTTTTCTTGCAATTGATGCAATTTTAGAAATTGCAATTAACATTACAAAATCTCTTGTAGTAAACGAAAAAGTTATAGAAAAACATGTAAGAGAAGAACTTCCATTTATGGCAACTGAAAATATTCTTATGGAATCTGTAAAAGCAGGTGGAGATAGACAAATTCTTCATGAAAAAATAAGAAGATATTCGATGGAAGCATCAAAAAGAGTTAAGAAAGAAGGCCTTTCAAATAATTTAATAGATCTTCTTAAAAATGATAAAGATTTCAATATAACCGAAGATGAACTAGATGAGATTTTAAATCCAAATAAATATATTGGAAGATGTAAATCACAAGTTGAAGAATTTATAAAAATAGCAAAAGATAAAATTAAAAATTATGACACTAACTATGAAGTTAGTTTGAATGTTTAAAAATTAAAAGAGCTTTGTTTATAATATTCAAAGCTCTTTTAATTTTTTAATCATTCCATCTGCAGGATCTAGAATTTCTATATCTGTAAATTTTTGAAGTTCTCTTTTTATATATGGAAAATGTGTACATCCAAGAATTATTTTATCTGCAAAACCATTTTGAAACTGAATTTTTTCAAAAAAATTCATTAGATTTGAAAGGGCAAGCTTATTTATAATTTCTTCAGGATTTTTTTGTAATTCGATTTCCATTACAATCGGTAGTGCACCTAGCGTAATTAAATTTAAATTTTCATTTTCTTGCTTCAAAATTTTTTCAATTCCATACATGGATTGTGAATTTGCACCAATTATAATAAGATTCTTGTAAAGATTTGCATAAGTTTTATATTCTTCCATTGGAGTAATTATTTTTATATTTACATCTTTTTCTATTTTTTTATAATCAATTGCACTACTTAAAGAATTGCAATAAATTAAAAGTGCTTTTGCTTTTTTTAATTTTGAATCCCTTGCTATAATTTCTATTTTTTTCTGTAAAGTTTTCTTATCTAAAAATTGAAGTCTATCTTGTTCTTTAGGATTTTTTGAAACTGGGTAGCTTATAGATTCAAATCCAAATTTTTTTAGTAAGTCTTCACCAAGCTTTGTATCAATAAAAGTTCCAGCTGTTACTCCAACAATCATTCTTACCTCCATTTTAAAAAAATCGACCAATTTTTATGATTTGGTCGATTTTTCAGATAAATTTTTTTAAATATTTTAGTGAATAGTTACCCCTTTTACAACTCTATTTACAGTTCCACTTTTTGAAGGATTATCAACGTCATTTCCAACCTTTATTGCAGAATAAGCTGCAAAAAATTGTGCAAAAACAACATATACAATTGACTGATAAGCATCTTCAAGGCTATTTTCTTTTATTTTAAATTCATTTAAATTCAAATTTTTTGAAGAAATAGGTTTTATAAGAGTTGCAATATTATCAGATTTAACTTCGTTAATTATGTCAACATCATAAAGTCTTGTATAATCATTATTTGATACAAAACAGAAAAATGCCGTCTTATCATTTATAAATGATTTTGGACCATGTCTTAATCCCATAGAAGAATCAAATACTGTGGATATTTCTCCTGCCGTAAGTTCAAGTATTTTTAACTGAGCTTCTCTTGTAAGACCAGTATATGCTCTACTTCCTACATAAACAACCCTGTTATAATCATATTTTTTTGTTATTTCTTCAATTTCATCTTCTTTTGAAACAACTTCATTTCCAAGTTCAATTAAAGATTTAACTGTTTTTTCTTTTTCTTCAAAACTTTTTTTATCAAAAATCAGTAAGGCTGCTAGTGCCATATCACTAAAGGACGAAGTCATTGCAAAACCTCTGTCATTTGTTCTTTCATCTAAAAGAAACAAATAAGCTCTGTCATCATTTTTGGAATTTTTTGCAAGAGCGCCATTTTCTGCACATGTTATTACTATTTGAAATAAATCATCTATGGTTTCTTTTGCTTTTTCAATTGCCGCAACTGATTCAGGAGAATTTCCACTTCTTGCAAATGAAACCAAAATAGTTGGTTCATTTCTTAAAAATTCTTCAGGAGATGAAACAATTGAGGTTGTCCCTATAGACTCAAATACTAAATTTTTATGTTGCGTTTTAAGATATGAAAAAATAGTATCTCCAACATATTGACTTGTTCCAGCTCCTGTAAAAATAACATTTGCTTTTTTATATTTTTCTAATATATCATCGATAAATTTTTCAATTTCATTTTTTTGATTTTTATACCTTTCAAAAGTATCTTCCCATAATTGTGGCTGCCTTCTGATTTCATCCAATGTGAAAAATTCAGTATTCATTTTTCCCCCTTTTAAAATGCATAAAAACAAGAATAAATAATTGTTTTAAAGCTTATTCCTCTTCGATTCTTTCAAATACTGAAACAGCTGTCTGTTTTAAAACTTCATTTAAGCTTGTTATATTTTCTTTTCCAGTTTCTCTTAACCAATTTAATGCATCTTCATCAGATTTTGTAAATGGTTTTACACAATCTTTCCAAGTTGCACGTCCACATAAAACCCCATTAAATCTACTTCCTGATTCTTTTGCAAATACTAAAGTCTTTTTAAATAAATCATTTGTAACACCACCTGAAAGGAAAATAAAAGGTAAATTAGTGCTCTCACTTTGCTCTTTGAAAAATGCTTTTGCCTCTTCTTTTGTATAAACAAATTCTCCATCTGAAAAACCTTCAACAAAATGCATATCAACAGGTGTTTCAAGTTTTAAAACGTCAACTTTATATCTTTCATCTGAAAAAACTTTTACAGCTTCAATAACTTTTCTAGGTCTTAATTTTGCATATTCTTTTTTGTCTTCTACATTTGCATCATAGCTTACTATTTCAAGGAAAAATGGAAGTCCTAAACCTTCTGCTTCATAACCTATTCTTTCTACAAATGTCTTTTTTAAATCATTAATTTCATCTGGTTCATCTACATCATAATAAAGGAGAATTTTTATTGCATCTGATCCTAATTCTTTTATTTTAAGTCCCGAAAGATCTTTTATAAGTCTTGGAAGTCTACCTACTTCTGTATTATCATATCCTGTAATTTCATAAGAAAGAAGAAGACCTGCATTTTTATCTCTATCACTTATTGCTTTTTGACCATAAATTGTATCTGTCAAAATTGATGATGCATATTGTGTAAGCTCTTTTGATACAAAACCTTTAAATCTTGAAATATCATTTACATTATTGTAATCTTCTCTTTCTTTAGCCATCATTTTTTCCATAGAACCTCTTTGGTCTATGGCAAGAGCTGCAATTACGCCATCCTCATTTGATAAATTTTTTAGATGTTCAAATTTTTCTTTAGAAACTTTCATTATATTTCCTCCACCTGTATTTTATTGTAATATTCGTCGAATTTATTTATATCAATGTGTGCTATTTCAATTTCCATTGCATTTAAAAGCCCACAATTCATAGAAGTTTTAATTATTTCTTCATCACTTTTTTTAGCTACTAATGCAAAAATTGCACCAGCCAAAGAAGAATCTCCACTACCTACAGCATTTACTGCATCAATTTTTGGAACCCTAGCTCTATAAAATTTATCTTTTGCTTTAAATAAGGCTCCATCTTTTCCCATACTTGCAATTATATATTTTATTTCTTTAAAAGGATTTTTTTTGAAAATCTCTTTAACTTCAAGATCACTTTTTATATTGTCATCTTTTATAACCTGTTTTAATTCTTCAACATTGGGTTTTATTAAATCAGGTTTTATATCTGCGTTTATAACTTTTTCAAGCGTACTTCCAGATGTATCAACACCTATTATAATTTTATTTTTTTTTGAAAATTCAATTATTTTTTCGTAAAAATCAAAATCCAACCCATTTGGAAGAGAACCAGATATTGTAATTGCAGACAGCTTATTTTTAATTTTTTCTAATTTATTAAAAAATTCATCTTTGTCTTTTTGAATAATTGTGGGACCTTTTTCTAAAATTTCTGTGTTGTTTCCCTCGTGAATTATGTTAATGCAATTTCTGGTTTCAGAATCTATTTTTACAAAATCACTTTTTACTTCTTTTTCATTAAGTCTTTCTTCAATAAATTCCCCAAGTTTTCCACCAATAAATCCAGTATTTAAAGGGTCTTCTCCAAGCTCATGAAGAACATATGAAACATGTATTCCCTTTCCACCTGCATCTTTATGAACATCGTCTGTTCTATTTACAGTATTAATGTTAAGTTTATCTAAATTATAAGATATATCTACAGAAGGATTTGCGGTTATAGTTAAAATCATTTTTTCTCCCTTAAAAATTAATCGTGGTAGTAACCCTCTTCCCACTTTTTGATTTCTTCATCAAAGAAATGTTCATCATTTGTCTGATGATCCTGATATCTTTTTTCAAGAGACATAAGTTTTTCAACTACTTTATCATTTTCATCATTCTTTTCATATTTTGCTTCTAAAAATTTATCTGTAATTTCTAGTGCTAAATCTCTTCCACAAACAAGTCCACCAAAAGCTATTACATTTGCATTTAATTTTTCTTTTGCATAAACTGCACTTGCAACATCTCTTACTAAAGCTGCTCTTGCTCCAAAGCATTTATTTACAGAAGTTGATATTCCAACGCCTGTTCCACAGCAAACAACACCCAAATCTACTTTTCCTTCTCCTACAAGATCACCTACTTTTTTTCCAAAAATTGGATAATGAGTTCTTGTATGATCATATGGTCCGCAATCTATTACTTCATGTCCAAGTTGTTTTAAATGTTCTGAAACAGCTTCTTTAAGTTCTAATACTGTGTGGTCACATCCTATTGCAATTTTCATAATTTCCTCCTTAAAGCATCTTGTTTAGCATATCAATTCTTATCTGATGACGTCCACCATCATAATTATGTGATAAATAGAATCTTACACATGATTTAGCTAGTGCATCACCTACAACTTCTCTTCCTAAACAAAGTATTCTTGCGTTATTATGTCTCTTTGTCATTAAAGATGATCTTTCATCCGATGCTACACATGCAACCATTCCTTTGTGCTTTGCAGCTGCAATATAACTTAACTGTCCAAATGATTCAACAGTTATTCCGACAGAATTTTTATCTTCATCTTTTTCAAGTGCATCACAAATTGCATCCATTCCGTCAATTGCATCCATTCCATCTTCTGTAAGATCTTGATATTCAAAACCTTCTTCTTCAATAACAGGAAGTAATTTATCTTTCAATTCTTTCCCGTCTTTGTCTCCAAAAACATATACTTTCATTTTTCCCTCCTTAATGTTTGATTTTTATAATATTTTGTTCTATTTTGTTCATTATATTGCAATTAAATTTTTAGTCAAGAATTACATATATTCTTTCAATTATTTTATTTACTTTGAAAAATTGTTGTCAAAATCAAAAACATATTAATTAAAAATTATGTTTTTTTAAAAAATCACCTTTTGGTATAAACATTTCACTATACTTTTTACCCGTCTTATTAAGTTCAACAACTTTTATCATAAGCATATTAATATTTACACCCAAAATTTTTGAAACCACTTCAAAATCATTGTATTCTTTTGAAAGTAAATCAAGTTCTTCATCATCAATTAAAATATGACTTGCAAATGCATTTGCTTCATATTCTGGTTTTGTTCTCATATCCATAAGTTCAAATTCTTGTATAATTCCATTTGATTTTACAATATCAGAATGTAGTCTATCATGTCCTATTTCATGTGCAATAACTTGTCTTTGAGTAAGCCTATCTAAATTTGAATTTACTACAATTGCTTTTCTTTTTTCTATTACTGTATAAAAACCATAAAGGTCTTCTAAATTACTATTATAGTATATATGAATATTTAAAAAATCAGCTATTTCTTTCACATTTCTTGTTTTTACTTTTTTAACCAGTGAATCTGCAATATCTTTTATATAGTTATTCATTTTCATCCTTCAGATATTTTTTTGGAGTGAATTTTTTATTTTCTTTTTTTGCATCCCAATAAATTTCCTGCATTTGACGCATAACTACATCTCTATCTTTCTCAGATAGTTCTCCCCCAGCAAAAAGTGCACCTAATTGATTTACTAAATGTTTTGCTTGTAAAAAACCATTTTTCCCATATTTTTCTGATGCTTTATCCAAAAATTCATCTTCAGTTAAAAGGTAATTTATATTTATATCATAAATTTTTGAAAGTTTTAAATATATTTCTCTATATCTTGGTCTGGAATGCCCCAATTCATAATTTTTATATGTTCTTAAGCTTACATCTATTTTATCGGAAACCATTTTTTGTGTCCGATTTTTACTTTTTCTTAAACTTCTAAGTTTATCCTTAAATTCCATATCGCCTCCATGCAACTTACTTACACTTATATTATTCTTTTCAATAAAAAAAGTCAATATTTTATTGTGGTTACATGATTTTTTAAAAATTAAGTTTCACCTTTTTTATTTAATAAATACATATGATCTATTGCTCCTTTACCATGACCCATATCTAAGTTTTTATCTAATGCATTTGTAACAAATTTTTTTGCTTTTCTTATAGATGTAAGCATATCGTTTCCTTTTGCTAAATTACATGCAATAGCAGATGAAAATGAGTCTCCTGTTCCTCTGGTATTTTTATTTTTTATTTTCTTTGAATTAATCCATACAAATTCATGACCATCAAAAAATAAATCATCACTTTCCGTTGAATTTTTAGGACTTTTTAAAAGAACCTTAACTTTATATTTTTTATATATTTTTTCAATTGCTCTTTTCATGTTTTCTTTGTTTGTAATTTTAATTTCTGACAAAATTTCTCCTTCTAAACTATTTGGGGTTATTATGTCTGATATTGGAAAAAGATATTTAGTAAGTGCATAAAATGCGTTGTTATCTAATAATTTTTCACCTTCAGATGTAACCATAACAGGATCTAAAACTATATTTTTTGCATTTAAACTTTTAAGATAATTTGCAACTGTTATTATCTGTTCTTTTTGTAATATCATTCCTATTTTTGTCGAATCTGGAATTATATCTGAGAAAATGGCTTCTAACTGTTTTTCTATTAATTTTGAATCCATATTTACTACTTCACTAAATTTTTTTGTATTTTGAACAGATACAAGAGTAAGAACACTCATAGCATATAAATTATGCATTGTAATTGTCTTTACATCTGCAGCTTCTCCTGCACCTCCAATTGGGTCAAAGCCTGCTATTGTTAAAACTGATTTTAATTTCATTATATCTTTCCTAAATTAAAAATATATTAAAAATTTTTCTACAAAAAAACCGAAAGTTTTTTACTTTCGGTTAAAATTTATTTTATAGAAACACTTCCTTGAGATGATTTTGCTTTTATTACAAGATCTGCTTCTCCTGAATTATTTGAAACTTCATATATTCCATTATTTTCAGATCTGTTCTTAAACTTTTCTGAAATAGTGCAACTGTTTGAATCTACACTTGCATTTATTACTTTATCAAATCCTGTAGTATCAATTTTTATTGAACCTGTTCCTGTTTGTATATCAAATTCTGAAGCATCTTTTATATTTTCAATATTTACGATACCATTTTGTGTATTAAAAATTACCTGATCTAAATTAATTGAATCAGCTTTTAATCTTCCATTTGTGCATTCTCCTTTAAGATATCCTCCAACAACTGAAAAGAGTTTTATAGAACCATTAACTGTTTTTGATTCTATGTTTCCATTGACATTTTTTGCAACCATACCACCGTTTACTGATTCTGTTTTTATATTTGATGTCGTATTTTCAACAACAACTTCTCCATTTACAGTATTTACATTAATATTATTGAAATCAACATCTTTTAACATAAAATATCCATTTACGGTTTCAAACGAAAAATCATTATATGAATTTTTAGGTAAAGATATTTTTAATTTTACATTAAAATCATCTTTTGATGTCTCTTCATCTTTTAATTTTATTATAAGTTTTCCATCTTCAACTTTTGATTCCAATAAATTTGAACCTGCAAATTTATCTTTTATATAAATTTTTTCATTTAAAATAATTTTATTTTTTTGAGTTTTTTCAACTTTCACATCAGCATTAGGTATGTCTATTTCAATATCTTCTACATCTTGTTCAAATTCTTTCTCATCTTCAAATGAAAGCGAAAAATTTGCCGCAAATTTTTTGGAATTATCTATTATTTCATCAAAATCAATATTACCTACAAATTCACCAGCTTTAGAAATTACTTTTTCTATAGATGCACTAAGTTTGTTTGCAAACTGATTTATGAAATTATCTCCTTTTTCATTTCCTAAGGCATTTAAAAGATTTTCTGCTTCATCAACACTTATTTTGCCTTCTTGAAGCATTTTTAAAATAAGTTTTTTTTCTTCGTTCATTTTTAAATCTCCTTTAATAATTCTTCTGCTTGAGTTGCTGTAATTTCTCCATTATCTAACATATTTAATATCTCAACTCTAGATTCATTTGTATTTTCTGGTTTTTGACCTAATTTTTTTACTATTTTATCAATTCTATTTCTAACTGTAGGATAACTCATGCCTATAACAGAACCAACTTCTTTTATACTTCCGCGTTTTTTTAAAAATAAAATAACGAATTCCTTTTCATCGGCAGATAAATTTTGAAAAAAATCCTGTTCAAAATTTCCTTTTAGTTCAGTTGCACATTTTTTACATTTATAAGATGTTACTATTAATTCTCCACCACAATTTGGACATTTATCTATCATATAGCTCCTCCTGATTTTAATATACATTATTTTTAATATTTGTAAAGTATATTTTTATTATTTTAAAGTTTATTTTCCTAATTTTTATTTTATATGTGATTTCAATTAATTATATTAATTTCAAAAGAACGAGTTTTTCAAAATAAATCTCACCAAATTAAAAATACCAAAAAATTAATTTATAATATATTTGATATTGAATATAAAAAAATCGGCACAAAGGTTATGCCTTTATGCCGATTAAATTTCAATTTTAAAAATCAATTAAATAGTAAATATATTTTTTACTAAAATCTTTTTTCTAGTTCTTTTAAAGTTTCTCTTGCAACATCCATCGCTTTTTGAACAACTTCTTTTTTTGTCAAATCAACTCCTGCTTCTTTTAATACATCTGTAGGATATTTACTTTCACCAGCCTTTAAAAATCTTAAATATTTTTCTACATCATCTTTATTGCCTTTTAATATTTTTTGTGAAAATAAAACCGCCGCAGAAAAACCTGTAGCATACTGATAAACATAATAGAACATGTAAAAATGAGGAATTCTTGCCCGTTCAACTGATATTTTATCATCTACTTCCATATCTTTTCCAAAATAGAGTTTATTAAGATCTCCATAAATTTTGTTTAATGTTTTTGCTACAACTGGTTGTCCATTTTCAACGAGTTTATTTGCTTTGTGCTCAAATTCTGCAAACATTGTTTGCCTAAAAACCGTTGACTTAAATGAATTCATATAATAATTTAAAAGATATGTTTTTTCATCTTCATCTTTTACATTATCTAAAAGGTAATTTAAAAGTAAAAGTTCATTTGTTGTAGATGCTATCTCTGCCAAAAATATGGAATAATGTCCATAAATAAATGGTTGAGTTTTCCTTGTATAAAATGAGTGCATCGAATGACCAAGTTCATGAATTACTGTAAATATATCATCTAATGTTCCATTATAGTTTAAAAGAATATAAGGATCGGTATCATATCCTCCTGATGAATATGCCCCAGATCTTTTACCATCATTTGGAATTACATCAAACCATCTATCTTCAAAGCCTTTTTTAGCCTGTTGTACATATTCTTCTCCCAAAGGTTTTAGTGCATTTAACACAATTTCTTTTGCTTCATCAAATGAATATTTTTTATCAAATGATTTTACAAGCGGCATGTAAACATCATAAAAATGAAGAGTATCTACAGATAATATTTTCTTTCTAAGAGAAGTATATCTTTCCATAATATCCATGTTTTCATGGATTGTTTCTATTAAATTGTCATAAACTTCTTCTGGTATATTCCCTGCGTGAAGTGACATTGCTCTTGCAGACTTATATTTTTTCAATTTTGAAATAATATTGTTAGCTTTTAATTCCCCGTCTAGCAAAGAACTAGCTGTATTTTCAAAATGTTTATAGCTTCCATAATAATTTTCATATACTTCTTTTCTAAAATTTCTATCTTCATCTTCTTGAAGAAGTGTAAAATTAGCATCAGTAATTTTTACTTTTTCACCATTTTTATGTGCAGGATGAAATGATAAATCTGCGTTTGAAAATAAGCTATAAGTATTTTCTGGGTTTTCTGTAAGAGGTGAAAAACTTGCAATTATTTTTTCTTCACTCTCACTTAAAGTATGAGCTTTTTCTCTAAATAAATCGTCAAAAAAATGTTCATAAATTTTTAATTCATCTTTCTCTTCAATAAATTTTTCTATTTTTTCTCTGTCTTCTTTTAAAATTTCAGGTTTTAAGAAAGATAAATTTTCATAAAATTTTGAATATGCGTTCATTGCATATTGATTCATCTTTTGATAATCTGAATTTGTAGTATCTTCATCTTTTTTTAAGTTTGAAAAAACAACTATTTTTTCAATTTCTCTTGAACATTTTTCAACATCTTTAAGTGTTTCATATAAAGAATCTGCCGAGTTTAAAATTTTTCCTTTATGTTCTGTTACTTTTTCTGTAAGTTTATCTATATTTTTAAGGTCTTCGTAAAATTTTTCATCATTTTCAAAAATTTTTTCAGTTTTCCATTTAAGTGAATTATCTATTTCTTCTCTTTTCATAAATCCTCCGTATTAATTGTTTCGTTTCAATATAGATTATACTTATTTTATAAAAAATATATCACTTAAATTTATAAAATAAAGATACTAGTATTATTATTCCAAAGTGATTTTTTAATCTATATTTTTGATTTTAGTTTTAAAAACTTATTTAATTAATCTAAACTATTTTCATAGAATTTATTTTTAATAAAAGTAAATTTTTTTATATTATGCTATAATGTATATTGAATGGAGGTTATATGGAAAGTAAAAATGAAGGATTTTCTTCAATTATTGGATTTATAACAGTAGCTATAGGACTTGCTCTTGGAATAGGAACTCTTTGGAGATTTCCTTATGTTGTAGGAGAAAATGGTGGAGCTGTATTTATATTTTTTTATATATTAATTATTCTTGTTATTGGCATTCCTCTTATGACAGCAGAGGTTACTATTGGTTTTCATACTCAAAAAGCTGCTGTAGATGCATATAAAAAACTAGAACCTAAAAATTCAAAATGGCATCTTACAGGATATTTGCATCTTGTTGCAGCAATAATAATTGTAGCATATACTGCACCTATCTATTCTTGGATTTTAAAATACATATTTTCAAGCATCACTGGAACATTTGAATCGATGTCTGTAAATGACACGGTTAATTTTTTTTATAATTTAAATCAAAATAAATTTGAGATTTTTATTTTTTTTATTTTAAATATTGCTTTAAATATTTTAGTAATTAATCTTGGAATTCAAGATGGAATAGAAAGACTTTCAAAGGTTTTAATTCCAATTCTTTTTATAATTATGGTTATTATTATAATTTCTACATTAAAGCTTAAAAATTCTTTTTTGGGAATTTCTTTTATGTTTAAGCCAGATTTTTCAAAGTTTTCAATTTCTTCACTTCTTACATGCCTTGGACAAGCTTTTTTTGCTTTAGGGCTTGGAATGCTTGCATCAATGGTTTTTGGTTCATACATAAAAAATCCGAAAGAAAATATTTTTAAATCATGCAGTATTATATGTTTCGCTTTGATTTTAGCTGGGATTTTAGCAGGTCTTATGATACTTCCTGTTGTTTTTTCATCAGGCTTATCTGTAGATGAAGGAGTTTCTTTAACATTTATTACACTTCCAGTTGCATTTAATAAAGTCTCTGGAGGAAAAA
Source organism: Peptoniphilaceae bacterium (assembly GCA_022769085.1). Classification (GTDB taxonomy): domain Bacteria; phylum Bacillota; class Clostridia; order Tissierellales; family Peptoniphilaceae; genus JALEKO01. The sequence continues at coordinate 113,870 of JALEKO010000012.1, read as the reverse complement.
TTTTGTCAACACTTTTTTATTTTGGCTTTTACATTGCCGCCTTTACATCTTCGGTAGGTGTTATGGAATCAATAGTTGGTTTTTTTAGTGAAAAATTTAATATAGAAAGAAAAAAAGCACTTATCATTTCAACAGTTCTTATAAGTATAATTGCTATTATATCTATTTTTTCAGATGATGCATTTAACTTTTTTGATATTCTTGAATCAAATTATATACTTGTAATTTCATGTTTTCTTATTGTGATTTTTTCTTCAAGAATTTGGAAAATTGAAGAAGTTATTAAAAGCGCAAATATAAAAAACAAATTTATAAAATATTGGATGAAATTTTCTTTAAAATATATTTCACCAGTTGCTATTTTAGTGATTTTTATATCTAATTTTATTAAATAAAATATATTTATTTCTTTTATACTTTTAAATTTTTAAAGATAAAAAAAATTTATGCATTTAAAGCTCGGATAAATCCGAGCTTTAAATAATTTATTAAGTTTAATATGCAAAACTTTTTAATAGTATGTTTTTATTTTTATCAAATAAAATTTTCATTTTTTAAAACATCTTTTATACTTTCCATCTGTAAAACTTCTAATGTTTTATATTTTTCATCAGTTGATTTTTTTGCCACATAGCATCTTTTATATCCCAATCTTTCAATTTCAGAAAGCCTGTTATTTATCTGCCTTACTTTTTTTAATTCTCCTGTAAGACCAACTTCTGCTATAAAACAAATTTTAGATGATAAAGTTTTCTTTAAAAGGCTAGATGCTATTGACATCATAATTGATAAATCAGCATCGGAATTTGAAATTTTTATTCCTCCTGTTGTTTTAATAATTACATCTTTGTCATATAAATTCAAACCACATCTTTCTTGCAAAATTGAAATTAGTGTATTTAATTCATCTTTTCTTAAACTATCACCTATTCTCTGAGGATAATTTTGAAATGATTTTGAAACTAAGCTTTCTATTTCAACTTCAAGTATTCTTGAACCTTCCTTTATCACACAAAGTGATGACCCTTCAACTGGCTTTTCTCTTTGTGTAATAAAATATTCACCAGGATTTTTAATTTCTATTAGCCCTTCTTCTTGCATAGAAAAAAGTCCTATTTCTCCAGTTCTTCCAAATCTATTCTTACTTGAAGTTAACATTCTTAAATCTTCTTCTGGTTCACCTTCTAAAAATAAAACCGTATCAACAAGATGTTCTAATGTTCTAAGGCCTGCCATTTCACCACTTTTTGTCATATGACCAACAATAATAAATGATCTTTTTTTATTTATATCTTTTGCAAGTTCAACGCATGCTTGAGTACATTCAATTGTTTGAGTTGGAGATGCTGCTTTACTATCAAATTCTTTAAGTTGCATTGTCTGTATTGAATCTATAAAAATAATATCAGCATTAGTTCTTTTTACCTCTGATATTGCTTTATTCATAGAATTGGTTGAAAGAATCCAAATATTTTCAGGTATATCTTCTATAATTCTTTTTGCTCTTGATTTTATTTGGCTTTCGCTTTCTTCTCCTGAAATATACAGAACTTTTTTTCCTTCTTGTGCATAACTTTTTGAAAGTTGAAGTAATAAAGTTGATTTTCCAGCTCCTGGCCTTGCTGTTAAAATCGAAACCGAATCACATACCAATCCGCCACCAACAACTCTATCAAATTCTTCATAAGTTGATTTTATTCTGTCGTTTTTATTTAAAACTATTTCATTTAATTTGACAGATTTTATATCGTCAGAAAAATCTTCATGAGAAATTCTTTCTTTAGTAACAACCTTTTCAATTAAGCTTCCCCATGATTTACACTCTGGGCATTGTCCAGCCCAAACATTTTGAGTATGCCCACATTTTTTACATTCAAATACTTTTTTTATTTTTGCCATTTTACACCGTTTTTTATTTTTTATGAAAAAAGAGTTAAGCTCATAAGAGATTAACTCTTTTTAAAATTATTGTATTTTTAGTATTTCTTTTTCTTCGGAAATATTTTTTATATTTGAAAAATTAATTTTATCCTGTTTTACTGTCAAATTAATTTCCATATCTTTCTTTATATCTCCATTTAATATTTTCTCAGCAAGTTCGTCATCTACTAATTTTGTAATTGTTCTTTCAAGTGGTCTTGCACCATATTCTTTACTAAAACCTTCTTTTGCTAAAAATTCTACAACTCTAACGTTATACTTTATTTTTATTCCTAAATTTTTTAATCTGTCAACAGCTTTATCTAACATAAGCTTTGTTATTTGTTTTGTCTCTTCTTTACCTATTGGATTAAACATAATAACTTCATCAAGCCTATTTAAAAATTCAGGTCTAAAAGTTTTCTTTAATGCATTTTCTATTATTTCTTTGTTGTTTTCTTCTTCAACTTTAGAATGGTCTTCGGTTTCAAAGCCTATTATTTTTTTTGATCCTAAAGAACTTACTCCAACATTTGAAGTCATTATCACTACTGTATTTTTAAAATCAACAGTTCTTCCCTGTCCATCTGTAAGTCTTCCATCATCTAAAATTTGTAAAAGCATATTAAATACATCTGGATGTGCTTTTTCTATTTCATCTAAAAGAATAACGCTGTATGGATGCTTTCTTACTTCTTCTGTAAGTTGACCACCTTCTTCATAACCCACATATCCTGGAGGAGAACCGACAAGTCTTGATACCGAAAATTTTTCCATATACTCACTCATATCAACCCTTATCAAGCTGTTCTCACTTCCAAAAAGAGTTTTTGCTAAAGTTTTTGCAAGATATGTTTTTCCAACTCCAGTAGGTCCTACAAATATAAATGAACCAATAGGTTTATTTTCTTCTTTTAATCCAATTCTTGCCCTTTGAATTGCATGTGACAAACTATCTATTGCTTCATCTTGCCCAATTACTGTCCCCTTTAAAGCTTTTGGAAGATCTCTATATTTTTGCATTTCATCTTCGCTTAATTTTGTTACTGGAACTTTCGACCAATCAGACACTATTTTTGCAATTTCATCAAAACCTATAGAAACTTTTTTTTCTTCTTTTTCTTCTGGCTTTTCAGAAATTTTATTTTTCATTTTTTCTATTTCATCCCTAAGTTCAGCTGCTTTTTCAAAATCTTGATTATTTACGGCAATTTCTTTTTCTTTATAAAGATTATCTAAAATTTCACTAGGATTTTTGTAATTATCTTTTAAAGAATAATTTTCTATTCTTTTCTTAGAACTTGCTTCATCAATTAAATCTATTGCTTTATCTGGTAAAAATCTATCATTAATATATCTATCAGAAAGTTCAACTGCAGCATCTATAGCTTCATCTTTTATTATTAAATTATGAAAATCTTCATATTTATTTTTTAATCCATATAATATTTTTTTTGCATCTTCAACTGTTGGCTCTTCTATATAAATAGGTTGAAGTCTTCTTTCTAAAGCAGTGTCTTTTTCAACATGTTTTCTATATTCATCTGTTGTTGTAGCACCTATTATTTGAATTTCTCCTCTTGCAAGAACAGGCTTTAAAATATTTGCAGCATCCATTGCACCCTCTGCTGCTCCCGCACCTAAGATCATATGAAATTCATCTATAAAAAGAATAATATCATCTCTTTCAGAGAGTTCTTTAACCATTCTTTTTATTCTTTCCTCAAAATCTCCACGATACTTTGTTCCTGCAAGCATTTGTGGAAGGTCAAGTGAAAGAATTATTTTATTTTTTATTATGTCTGGAACTTCTCCATCGACTATTCTTTGTGAAAGCCCTTCGGCAATTGCCGTTTTACCAACTCCAGGTTCTCCTATTAATACCGGATTGTTTTTTGTCCTTCTCATTAGAACCTGCATCATTCTTTCTATTTCATTATTTCTTCCAACTACAGGGTCAATTTTTCCGCTTTTACTTTCTTCATTTAAATTTTTTGTGTATTTTTTTAATGTTTCTCCTAAATTTTTTCCCTTGTTTTTGTTATTTGAACTTTTTTCTTCTTTAAGCAAAATTAAGAGTTGTCTTTTTACAACATCTTTATCTACTCCACTTAAAGAAAACATTATATTTGAAAAAGATTGTCTATCTTTTAAAATTGCAAGTAAAACATGCTCTTCTCCAACATAAGAGCTTCCATATTTTGCCGCAATTGTTCTTGCTACTTCCAAAAGATTTTTAAATTGTAGCGAAAAATCGGGCATGGTTTGTGAAGAACCATATCCTACATTTTTTATCAAAATTGATTTAAATAATTCATAATTGGCTCCAGAATTTTGCAAAGCCTTCGTTGCAACGGAACCTGTTTTCATAAGAGCAAGTAAAGCATGTGACACCCCGATGTGATCGGAATGAAGCTCATAGCTTTCTTTTCTTGCAAGATCTATAAAATCTTCCAATCTATTATTTGATTCCATTAAATCTCCTCCATATATTTTAATAGAAACTCATATCTATCCTGGTTTCTATTTCCTTCATACTTAATTTTATTTATCTCAAAAATAGCATCATTTAGTTTAAAACTATCTATTCCAATATCATATCCTAAACTCTGATACATTTTTAAACTATACAAATTGTCATTCATTTGTGCTAAACTTTTTACTTTGCCACTTTTTAAATTAGATTTTAGTATTTCAATTTTTTCTAATGCATCATCATCATTTAATCCGTAAAGGATTGAGTAATTGTTTCTAAATTTTTTCTCTCTTGAAACTATTACATCAATATCTTTTTGAATTTTTTCAAGCTTTTCAAAAAAATTATATGAATAATTCCCTACAAGACTAAGTATAAATACATTGTTTAATGTATTTTCATTATCTTTCTGTAAAAACTTATCAAGTTGTAAATCATCTTTTGCAAGAGTTGCTTTTACTGCGATATAATTTTCTATATTAGCAAGAATACCATATAAAAACAATTTATATTTTAAATCTATACCATTTCCAGAAAAACCGGCATTCGAAGTTAAATATCCAAATTCTGGGTCAAATGAAAAATCAAGTTCATTATCAATATGTTTTTCAATTTTTTTTGCCAAACTATATGCATCTAAAAGATTTTCCCCAAAATCTGAAACATTTATTGTTATATGATCTTCATCGTTTAAAGTAATTATAAAATCATCAAGAATTATAAAAGCTATTTTTACATCATTTTTTTCATAATCTGGTGATAAAATTCTTTCTGATATAAATGTTTCAATATACTTTTCATCTAATTCATCAAGTTCGAAATAATCTTTCGATGCAAAAAGTGGTTTTACCATTTCTATTACATCTAAAGAGTCTTCATAGCTCATTTTTGATGGAAATTTAAAACCCTTAATATTTCTTCTTAATTTTAAAGAAGAATTTAAAATTATATCTCTTGAACCCTCTCTCAATTCTGCACCTTCTCATTTAATTTTTTTATTTCATCTCTTATATCTGCAGCTTTTTCATAATTTTCAGATTCTATTGTTTCATTTAATTTCTCTTGAAGATTTTTTATCTTTATGGCTATATTTTTAAAATCGTCAAATCTTCTAGGCATCTGACCTTTATATTCTGTAAAATTATTAAAATATTTAAGAATTTTAGAGGTTGCTTTTCTATCGATATTATAACAATTCTCACATCCGAAAATTCCATTTGAAATATTTGAAAAGCTATTTCCACAGACTTCACAATATTCTTTGTCTTTTGGGCTTTCATATTTAAATTCAAATTTATTTTTTTCAAAATTAAAATTATATATTCCATCAATTACAGTTTCAATTGATGGAATAAAATTATCCATAAAATTATTTCCATTATCAAAATCTATTAAAAGCGAAAACAGTTCATTATTTTCTATATATTCTTTAAAGCAGTCCTCACACAAATAGACTTCTTTAACTTTCCCATTAATTATTGTTTCTATCTTTAGTTTGGCCTCTTTGCCACAATTATCGCATTTCATAATCAACCTCCAATTAAGACTGATATTAACATATTTTTTAATATATCTTTTCTCACAATATTTCTCTTTTTAATATCTACATTTGTAAGTGAATTTTCTGAAACGGCATATTTCATTATTTTAGCCTGATTTTTATCAAGATAATTTTTATTATAAAGATCTTTTATAATTTCCACAGCTTGAGATTCAGTCAATGTTTTTCCTATCTCTTTAATAACATTTTCTATATACTCGTCTTTCGATCTAGAAATAGTTATTATTTTTACAAATCCGTTTCCTCCTCTTTTGCTTTCTACATAATAGCCTTTATATGTTGTAAATCTGGTCGTAAGGACATAATTTATTTGGCTTGGAGCACAATCAAATCTATTTGCAAGCTCATTTCTACCAATTTCAAGAACTCCATCACTACTATTATCGAGTAATTGTTTTAAAAAATATTCAATATCTGATGTAAGACCTGCCATAAATACTCCTTTGACCTACTTTGACCTTTAGTTGTTAAAAATAACGGAAAAACTATCCGTTATTTTTAACATACTTTATTAGCGATATTTATCAAGTCAGTCTCTATCTCTAAATAAAATTAGTAATCTTAAAAATTGAAGAGCAGTTGCAAGAGTTGATGCAACATAAGTTAATGCAGCTGCAACAAGCATTTTTCTTGCATAAACTAATTCTTCTTCATCCAAAATTTCTGTTTCATTTAAAATACTTAAAGCTCTTTTAGATGCATTAAACTCTATTGGAAGAGTTACAAGTTGAAAAACCACAACAGAGAAAAACAAAATAAGCCCTAAATTTATCAAAGTCTGATTATAACTCATAAAAGCGCCAAGTATAATAAGTGGAATGGACATTGTAGATGCAAAATTTACTACAGGAACAATACCTGCTTTTATTTTTATTGGAAAATATCCTTGTTTATATTGGATTACATGACCACATTCGTGTGCAGCAACCGCAATCGATGCTATTGAGCTATCGTTATATGTTTCTTCACTCAATGCAATTATTTCTTTTGATGGATTATAATAATCACTTAGTGCATTTTTTGTTTTTTTTATTTTAACATAGTTTACATTATAGTAATCTAAAATTTTTAAAGCCGTATTGTAACCATCATATCCATTCTTTGATTTAATTTTTGAATACTTGTCAAATGAATTTTTAACGTTTAAACTAGCAATAGCTGTTATTAATATTCCTATTAAAACAAGTACATAGGTTCTGTCAAAATACATAAACATGTTATCACCTCATTTTAGTTTATTATATATTTTTTTTAAAAAATTCAAAGATAATTCATAACTATTTAATACTTTTTTTAATTTCTATTTACATAATGCTAATTTTTTAAATCAATTTAAACATAAATATTGATTTTAAAAGAATTTCATTCATATATTTTTATATTTTTCTGTAGTATAATCAATAAATAATAAGGGGGTTCTTATGAAAAAGAAAAAATATAATTATTCAGCTGTGTTGATTCTTACTGTAATAAGTTTTATATTAACTTTTGCATTATCTTCAATATTTAAAAATTCTATATTATCATACTTATTAAGTATTGTAGTATCCTTTGGTTTTCAATTTGCTATTACTGCTTCACTTCTATACAGTCCAAATGCTTCTTTAGGCGAATATTTTAATAAATTTAATTTAATTGATGTAAAATCAGTTATTATTGGGGTATTAACTTTTGTTATACAATTTTTAGTACTTGTTTTATCAGTATATATTTTATCTATTTTTTATAAATCATATTCTTTGGAAATTTTAATTATACCTTTTATAATTTTATTAGTATTAAATATTTTAGTATATATTTTGTTTTTTTATCAGCTTTTTTATGTTATAGATAATAGAAACAAAAATTTAAGCATTTTTAAATTATTTGTTAATGCTACAGAAATAGGGGCTTCTCTTTTTGGAAAAACTTTATTACAATTACTTAAATACTTAATCGGACTTTTATTTATACCTTTTGTAAACAAATATACTTTTTTTATTGGTCTTGCACTTATGTTTATTTACATTATTGCAATAACCCCTGTTGTACTTTCACGTTGTTCTTTTGCTTATAAAGAATATACAAATTTTGAAGACAATAAGTAAAAATTTTATAAGAAATATACTTCATAATTAAAAAGCGTTGATAATAAATTATTAAATCAACGCTTTTTTGTTATAATAAAGTTTTAAAAAATCTTTTCAATATGAAACAAATGTAATTAAAATAATATTTTTAAAATTTTTATTTTTTTAATATATATTTTGAATATATTTTATCCATTGCAACAGATATTGCATTATCTCCAGATACATTTGCAGCTGTACCAAAACTGTCCTGTGTTAAATAAAGAGAAATCATAAGTGTTGCCATTGAAGACTCTGTTCCAATTCCTATCATTGGCAAAAACGGCAATGCACTCATTATTGCTCCTCCTGGAGCTCCTGGTGCAGCAACCATTGCAACTCCCAATGTTAAAATAAAAGGTGCAATTATTCCATATCCATGAGGAAGACCATACATAAGCAAAACTGTATATGCACATGATGTAATTGTTATCATTGAACCTGGCATATGAACAGTTGCACAAAGTGGAACTACAAATTCTCTTATACCTTTTGAAACTCCATCTTTTTGTGCACATTCAATATTTACAGGAATTGTTGCGGCTGATGATTGTGTTCCTACAGCAGTCATATATCCTCTAACCTGATTTTTAATAAGTTCAACAGGATTTTTCTTAGTATAACTTGCAGAAATTAAAAACATTATTGTTACATAAATAAGATGAAGCGCTATTATACAAATAAATATTCTCCAAAATACTGAAAGAACTGCAAAAACAGATCCTGAATAACTCATATTTGCAAAATTTCCAAATATAAATAATGGAAGAAGCGGAACTATTGCAACCGACAATACTTTTGTTATTATTTCGTTGAATTCGCTTATTACTCCATAAATATATTCTCCCTTTCCTTTTTTTCTCATCCAAGATATTGCAAGGCCTAACATAAATGCAAATACAATTGCTCCTGTTACATCAAAAAAAGGTGTTATTGGAACTTCAAAGTATGTCGCAAGTTCATTACCCTGTGCAGATTGAATATTTTTAGCCATATCGTCAGTTAAAAAATGTGGATAAACGCTATGTGCCATAAGATATGACAAACTTCCTGCTATAAATGTTGATATGTATGCAATTGCAACAGTTATAAGCAAAAGTTTTCCTGCACCTTCACCAAGATCTGCAATTCCTTTTGTTACAAATGCAATAATCATAAGTGGAATTACAAAACTTAAAAAGTTACCAAAAATACTTGAAAAAGTTACTGCTACTCTAATTAAACCAGCAGGCAAATATTTACCTACAATAATACCCAAAATTATAGCTATTATAATTCTAGAAATAAGTCCTAAATGGATTTTTTTCTTTTCAGACATAATATAATACCTCCAATATTTTTTAGTTTAACATATAAAACGTTTTTATGCAATATTTAATTATAAATATTGCATTTTTTTAGAAAAAAATTTTTTCACAATTTTATAATCTCCTTAAAAACTAGTTTTTAAAATTGATTTGCATTATTAAATTTATTTTTTATTTCTATATTTATGCAATAAAAAAGCTTCTCAATAATTTAATTAAAAATCATAAGAAGCTTATTTTTTATAATTTATATATCTGATGAAGATTCATCAGTATTTTCAGAAGTTTCATCATCACTTGATTCTTCTTCAAGGTCTTCTTTTAAATCTTTTTTACTTTCTTCTTCCAAAACCAATGGCTTTCTTTTTAATATTTCCATAAATTCATCGCCAGTGATTGTCTCTTTTTTCAAAAGATAATTTGCAATTTCATGAAGTTTATCTAAATTATCTTTTAATATTTCAACAGCTCTAAAATGTGCTTGTTTAATTATTTCCATTACTTTTTCATCAACTTTATCTGCAGTACTATTTGAGCCTATGAAAGTCTGTTGACCACCAAGATATCTTCCTTGCGTTTGTTCTAACTGAATAAAATCAAAATCATCTTCCATTCCATACTGCGTAACTATAGCTCTTGCAATTTTTGTTGCTCTTTCTATATCGTTACTTGCACCCGTTGTCTTTGTGTTAAATATTATTTCTTCAGCACTTCTTCCACCAGTTAGTGTTACAATTTCATCAAAAAGTTCCTGTTTTGTCATAATATATTTTTCATCACGATCAACTGTCATTGTATAACCTAAAGCTCCAGAAGTTCTAGGAATTATTGTGATTTTTGTAACAGGGGTTTTGTCTGTTTGAACTGCAGTTACAAGTGCATGCCCAACCTCATGATATGCAATTATTTTTTTCTGGTCTTCACTTATTACAGCATTTTTCTTCTGTTGCCCTGCAATTACTGTTTCTATAGATTCAACAAGATCTTCTTGGGTTACTTTATCTCTTCCCATTCTTACAGCCCTTAATGCTCCTTCATTTATTATATTTGCAAGATCTGCACCACTTGTTCCAGCTGTCATTGTAGCTATCTCATCAAAATCTATATCATCTGCCATTTTTACATCTTTAGCATGAACTTTTAAAATATCATGTCTTCCTTTTTTATCTGGAAGTTCTACTCTTATTTGTCTATCAAATCTTCCTGGTCTTGTTAAAGCTGGATCTAAAATTTCAGGTCTGTTTGTTGCAGCTAAAAGTACCACGCCTTCAGATGCATCAAAACCGTCCATTTCATTTAAAAGCTGATTTAGAGTCTGTTCTCTTTCATCATTTCCACTAAAACCTGAAACATCTCTTTTTTTACCTATTGCATCAATTTCATCGATAAATACAATACAAGGTGCTTTCTCTTTCGCCTGCTTAAAAAGGTCTCTAACTTTGCTTGCTCCAAGTCCTACAAACATTTCAACAAATTCAGAACCTGAAATCAAGAAAAACGGAACATTTGCCTCGCCAGCAACAGCCTGAGCCAGTAATGTTTTCCCTGTTCCTGGAGGTCCTACAAGTAAAACTCCTCTTGGTATTTTTGCACCTATTCTTTGATATTTTTGTGAATTATGAAGATAATCAACAACTTCTGTTAACGATTCTTTAGCCTCTTCCTGCCCTGCAACATTATCAAATGTTTTTCCAGTTTTACTTTTTACATAAACTTTTGCCTTACTTTTTCCAAAGCTCATAAAATCTGAGCCTTTGCCCATTGTTTTTGTCATTGACCTTGAAATAAAGTAGAAGAATACAAATAGTAAAACCATTGGCAAAACAGCTGTTAAAAGAAGACTTATAAACGGGCTTAAAGGCTCTTCTATTTTTTTACCAAATTCAACACCTGATTTTAAAAGTCTTTCGGTTATATCTGGGTCATCCCAGTTTCCTGTTTCATATACGCTTTCCTTACCATTAACTTCAGCTTTAAATATCGTTTTATAATTTTGTTTTTCAACACTTTTTACCTGATTTTTATCGACCATTTCAACAAATTTGTCATAGCTGACTTTACCTGTCTGGTCTTCTTTTATTACAGGAGCTAAAAAAAACTGTAGAACAACAAATATAACTAAAGCACCAACCCAATAATATAAAAGTGAGTTATTGCGATTAGATTTGTTCATTTATTTTCCTTTCTTATTTTCAAACAAATTAATATTTTTAAAAATCGTTATAGTATTCTTTAATAATTTTATTTTTATATTTTCTAAATTTCAATATATCTTACTTTAAAAATATTGCTTATCAAATAAAGCTTATTTAAAAATTTTTTAATTTTTTAGTGATTACTATATTTATCAATTGATTCTAAAAAAAGTTCAATTTTTTTCTCATTATCTAATATAACAACTCTTTTTTCAAGTTTTATTTTTTTTAGCTTTTTAATAATTTCAGGTCTTTCTTCTCTGTTATAATTTGCAAGCCGTCTTATATACTTTACATTGAGTTTATCAGTATGATCTGGATCTTTTTTTTCTTCTTCTTTTAAGTTTTGAGTGGTGATTATTTTTTTCAATGACCTTGACATATTAAATGTTGTTGGCATATCTAAAAATATTATTGTATCACTTGCACTTATTCTTAAATCAAGAGTATTTCTATAATTTCCGTCAAAAATAAAAGAATCATTATTTTTAATAATATCTTTTTGAATTTCTATAAATTCTTCTTCTTTTATATGCTCTTTATCATCTTTCCACCATATTTTATTTAAATGAAAAACTTTTATATCAAGTTTTCTTCCAAGTTCTATTGCAAGTGTAGATTTACCTGATCCACCTGATCCAATTATTGAAATTTTTTTCATAAATCCTCCACAAGCCATTACTATACCAACAATAAAAGCTATTTCAAAATTACAAATATTCATTTTAAAATACTAATAAAAACTTCCTTTATTATAAAAAATGCGGAAATATATTTCCGCATTCATTAATTAAAACTTAATTTTTAACGCTCTAAGAATTGCAATTAATATTACAGCACCTATAATTCCTGAAATTATATTTCCGATAAATCCTGTTGCAGCAAGTCCTACAAGCCTTAAAACAAATCCTCCTATTGAACCACCTATTATTCCTATAATAATATTTGCAAGTATGCCCATTTGTTCATCTACATCCATTATTTTTGATGCAATCCGACCACAAAGAGCACCAATAATTATTGATCCTATCATATAAACCCCCACTTTTGTTTTATAACTATATTATACTTTATTAAATTATAATTCAAGTTAATTTATTTTATTTTTTAATTTTTTTTGTTTTTTTAATTTGCTTTTCAATTAATTGAATAGATCTAATTTTTTTATTTCTGCAAAATTTTTAAATAAATCAAATCCACCTTGCAGCATGTAAACATTATCAAATCCTTCTTTTGAAAGAGATTTTAATAAATTAGAAGCACTGTAACCTCTTTCATCTACGATTAATGTATTTTTTTCTTTATTTATATAATTCCTTATATCAGACAATTTTAAATTTTTAGAATTTTTAAAACTTAATTTTTCAAATTCTTCTTTATTTCTTATATCTATAAGATCAAAATTTTTAATTTTTTCATCAACTTCTCTCATTTTAAGCTGTTTAATGTTTCTATCCAAAATTTCTGAAGCCATAGCTCCTGCAGTATTTAGTGCATCTTCTGTTGTTGAATAAACTGGCGAATATCCAAGCTCAAGTCTTTCTATATCATATACATTCCCTTTATATCTTATTACACTTGCACAAACGTCTATTCTTTTATCAACATCTCCTTCTCCAACTGCCTGTGCTCCGTAAAGCTCTCCTGTAAATTTATCAAAAAGAAGTTTAATATATATTTCTTTTGAATTTGGCATGTGGGATACTCTATCATTTGCTCTTATTATAGCTGTATCATATTCAAATGAATTTTTTATTAATTCATTTTCTGATAAACCTGTAGATGCTATATTAATGTCAAAAGATCTTAATTGAAAAGTACCAATTACTCCCTCATATAAATGTGAATTTCCAACTATTGTATCTGCAATTTGTTTTGCTTGTCTATGAGCAGGCCATGCCAACATTAAATTTTGTTTTTTTCTGCTTACTGTATTATAAACTGATACTGCATCTCCTGCAGCGAAAATAGAATCGTCTGATGTTTTAAAATTTCTATCAACATCTATAAATCCTCTTTCTGTAAGTTTTAACCCGCAATCTTTTGCAAGTTTAGAATTTGGTAGCATTCCAACTGTCATAAGAATAACATCAAATTCTTCTATAGTAGAATTTGTAAAAGTAACCTTCTTTCCTTCAATTTTTTCAACACTATTATCAAATATTAATTTAACATTATGCTTTTTTAAATTATTATGAATTACACCTTTTAGTTCAGTATCAATTTGTGAAAGAACTTCATCTCCATGTGAAACAATTGTAGCATCCATTCCACTTTCGACCATGTTTTCAATTGCCTCAATGCTTATAAAGCCTCCACCAATTGCAAGAACTTTTTTTGAATTATTTATATTTACATAATTTTTTATTTTTTCTAAATCTTCTACATTTCTAAGAGTAAATACATTATTTTGTTTACTTCCTTCAAAATCAAGTTCAATTGAACTTGCTCCTGTAGCTAAAACCAAATAATCATAACTTTCTTTATATGTTTTTTGTGTAATCAAATCTTTAACTTCTACACTTTTTTCTTTTCTATTTATTTTTTCAACCAATTGATGATTTCTCGCATCAATATTATTTTTATATTTAAAATCATCTTTTGTTCTATTTATTAAATCTTTTGTATTTTCAATAATTCCAGAAAGCGAGTATGGTATTGAACAATTTGAAAAAGAAAAATCTCTATCTTTTTCAAACATAACAATATCAATATCTGGCCCTTTTCTTCTTAAAGCAGTGGCAAGCGTTGCACCAGCTGCAACTCCCCCTACAATTACAACCTTCATTTTTTCCTCCATTTTTATATTAATTTTACTATAAGCTATTTCATTATTTGTTTATACCCATAATTATTAAAGGCTTTATCTGGGTATAAGTAAAACAAGATAACGTAATTTACTTAGGAGGTTTTTTTTGGAAATAAAAATTGATAGTATAGAAAAAAGAATTGAAGCTAAAGAAAATGAAAAAACAATAGGATATGTAGTTTTTGAAGAATATGAAGATTACATAGATGTATATCACACATTTGTTGATATTAAACTTAGAGGAAAAGGAATTGCAAATGAACTATTTAATAAAACCATTGAATTTGCAAATGAAAAAAATAAAAAAATATTGCCTTCTTGTTCTTATTTTAGAAAAAAATTTGAAGATCATCCCGAAAAATATAAAGATTTAGAAAAAATTTTATAGGAGTTTATATGAAATATGATTTTATAATTATAGGAAATGGAATTGCAGGTTTTACTGCTGCAAAAAATTTATCAAAAAGTAACAAAAAAATACTTATAATTTCTAGAGAAAATGAAAACACATATTACAGAACAAAATTAAGCGAATTTATAAGTGAAGACTTTACTGAAAAAGAGCTATTTGTAACCAAAAGCTTGCGGTATGAAGAAAATAACGTAGATGTACTTCTTGGTGCTAATGCTATAAAAATTGATAAAGAAAATAAAAAAATAATACTTTCTGATAAAAGAGAATTTGAATACGACAAACTTCTTCTTGCAACAGGAGCAAGTGCATTTATACCTCCAATAGAAGGAATAAATGCAAAAGGGGTTTTTGCAATAAGAACAATTGATGATTTAAATAATTTTAAAGAATATTTAAAAACTTCAAAAAAAGTTGCTGTAATAGGCGGTGGAATTTTAGGGCTTGAAGCGGCTTTTTCAATCAAAAAAGCAAATAAAGAAGTTTTAGTAATTGAAGGTGCACCTGAAATATTATCACGACAATTAGATACAGAACTTTCAAGAAAACTTGAAAAAGAACTCAACAAAATAGGAATTGAAACAAAAAAAGGAACAAACACATCAAAAATTCTTTCTGAAAATGGAAAAGTTATTGGAATTGAATTTGATGATACAACACAAATTGAAGCAGATGTTGTTTTAGTTCAAACAGGCGTAAGAAGTAACCTTGATCTTGCAAAAAATTCTTCAATAAAAACAGATAGAGGAATCTTAGCAAACGAAGAACTTAAAGTTTTAGATGAAGAAGATATTTTTACAGCTGGAGATTGTGCACAAATTAATAATATTACAATGGGGCTGTGGACAGCATCAATGGATATGGGCAAAATTGCATCTTCAAATATGCTTGGAGAAAATTTAAAATACGAAACTCCTAAACTTTTTACATTCCTTAATATTGGAAACATAAAAGTATTTTCCGCTGGAGAAAATAAAGATGTAATTGAAGAAAAAAGAGAAGATGAAAATGGAATTTATAAAATCTTTAAAAGAGACGGAAAAATTGTAGGTGGAATTTTGTGGAATAATACAAAATACATGAATGATTTAAAAAAGGTTGTATTTGAAGGAAAAGACTTAAAAGAAACTAAATTAAACGAAATTTTTTCATAGGAGGAATTATGAAATTTGATTTTAAAAACTTTAATCCTGATTCATTAAATGATTATGAACAAAAAGCTCTCGATGCTTTTGATACTCTTACTAAAAAAGTTGGAAAAGGAAATGACTTTTTAGGATGGATTGATGCACCTTATAATTATGATAAAGAAGAGTTTGAAAAAATAAAAAGATGTGCAAAAAAAATACAATCTGATTCGAAATATTTGGTTTCAATTGGAATAGGTGGTTCTTACCTAGGAATAAAAGCTGTAGATTCTGCAATGCAACCATATTTTAATTTCAATCCAAAAACAAAGTTGATTTATGCAGGAAATCAGATATCTGGTGAATACATGAATGAACTTCTAGAATTTTTAAAAGATAAAGATTATTCAATAAATGTAATAAGCAAATCTGGAACAACAACTGAACCTTCAATTGCATTTAGATTTTTAAGAGAAGCTATTGAAGAAAAGTATGGAAAAGAAGAAGCATCAAAAAGGATTTATGCAACAACAGACAAAGAAAAAGGTGCATTAAAAACTTTAGCCGATAAAGAAGGATATGAAACATTTGTAGTTCCTGATGACATAGGTGGAAGATTTTCAGTAATTTCTGCAGTAGGACTTTTACCTCTTGCAGTTGCAGGGTTTGATATCGATGAATTCATGAATGGGTTTAAAGAAGCTCATGATGAGTTTTTAAAAAGAGATTTTAAAGAAAACCCAGCAATTAGATATGCTGCCACAAGAAACTTACTATATAATCAGGGAAAAAAGATGGAAATATTTGTAAGTTATGAACCAAAATTAAAATATATATCCGAATGGCTAAAACAACTTTTTGCTGAAAGTCAAGGAAAAGATGGAATTGGAATATTCCCTCTTTCAGTAAATAACACAACAGATTTACATTCAGTAGGGCAAATGATTCAAGAAGGTGAAAGAAATATATTTGAAACTGTAATTGATGTTGAAAACCCAATTAAAGATATTGAAGTTAAAGAAGACAGTGAAAACTTAGACGGATTAAATTTCTTATCAGGTAAAAAAATGAGCTATATAAATAAAAAAGCAATGGAAGGAACAACTATAGCTCATGTTGACGGAGGGGTTTTAAATTTTAAAGTGACATTAGATAGAATAAATGAAAAAGAAATAGCAAAACTTTTTTATTTCTTTGAAGTTGCAGTTTCTGTTGATGGATACATGCTAGGAATAAATCCTTTTGACCAACCTGGAGTTGAGAAATATAAAACCCAGATGTATAAGTTGTTGGGGAAACCAGGATATTAAAAATATAATCGGCATTAAGTATAAAACTTTTTGCCGATTTTTTATAAAAAATTATTCATTTTCTATCTGAAGATTATAATTTACTCTTTTACAAACTTTTTCATCTTTGTAATAAATTCTAGGAACTCTTTTTGAAATATTTGTCATAAGTTCATAAACTATTGTTCCAATTTTTTCAGCTTCTTCATAAATATCTGGATAAACCGATACTTTATCTCCAATTTTAGCATCAAGTCCTGTCACATCAATCATAAGTTGATCCATACACACTCTTCCTAAAACTCTACATTTATGTCCATTAAGAGACATTTCCCCTAAATTTGAAAAGGATCTTGAATATCCATCTGCATATCCTATTGAAACAGTTGCAACTTTCATTTTCTTTTCTGCTCTAAAAGTTCTTCCATAGCTTATATAATCGCCTTTATATATTTCTTTTACAAAAGAAATCGTGCTTTTTAGTTCAAATGCCTCAAAAAGTTCAATTTCATTTTCTTTTCTTAAAACATCCGAAGGATAAATTCCATAAACTGAAATTCCACATCTTACCATATCACACAATATTTTATGCTTTATTAAACCTGCATCGTTTGAAATATGAGTAATAATTTTTGGAAAATTATCTTTAACTTTATCAACAACATCAAGAAAATAATCATATTGATATTTCGTATACGTGATATCATCTTCATCTGCTGTTGCAAAATGAGAAAAAATACCGACACAATCTAATTTTTCTAAATTTTTTAGTTTTAAAATTTTATCTATTTCAAAATTTCTAAATCCTATTCTTCCATGCCCTGAATCGATTGCAATGTGACAATTTAATTTTTTATTTAAATTCTCATTTATTTTCTTTGCATAATCATAATCATAAATTGTTATTCCAATATCAAATTTTTCACAACCAGTTAATTCTTGAATATCAACATAACCTAGTACAAAAATAGGTTTTTTTATGTTATTTTTTCTAAGTAATATTCCTTCATCAACTCTACTTACTGCAAAATAATCTACTAAATCCTCAACCTCTTTTGCTACTACTCCGTCTCCAAGACCGTATGCATCAGCTTTTGCAACAAGACAGAATTTTGAATTTTTTGAAAATTTTTTTAGATTTACTATATTTTTTCTTATTTTATCCAAATCGACTTTTAAGTATGTATCGCCAAATATTTCCATATAGCCTCCACCTTTCAGTAATTATACAATTTTATTTTAAAAAAGTACAAAATTATATACTTTTAAAATTTTCATTTAATTAATTTTATTTATTATACTTTTTTGATATAATAATCTCGTAAAGGTGACAAATAAGAGGCGTCTGACTTAGAACTTTTACGGAGGAAATATATGAGAATAGCAATTATATCCATTTTTGTGGAAAATAAAAATGAAATAGAAAAAGTAAATGCAATTTTACACGAATATAGTAACTTTGTTTATGGCAGGCTCGGTCTTCCAAAAATAAAAGAAAATTTAAATGTAATCTGTCTTGTCGTAAAAGCAAGTGGAGATGATATTTCTTCAATGACAGGAAAACTTGGAAACTTAAACGGAGTTAGTGCAAAAGCAACATATGCAAAAGAAAACTGAATATTTTACAGATGATCAGTTAAGATACATTCTTAAAACTGATGATTCTATTTTTATTGAAGATTTAAAAAAGAAAGCAAGAGACATAACTAAAAGTGTATTTTCAAATAAAATATACATAAGAGGTCTTGTTGAAATTTCAAATTATTGCAAACAAGGTTGTTACTATTGTGGTTTAAACAGAGAAAATAAAAATATCAAAAGATATCGACTAAGCAAAGAAGATATCATAAAATCATGCGACTTTGGTTATTCAATAGGATTTAGAACTTTTGTTTTTCAAGGCGGAGAAGACCCTATACAAGATGATGATTTTTTTACTGATTTAATATCAGAAGTAAAAAAAAGACATAGCGACTGTGCCATAACACTTTCTCTTGGAATAAGAAGCAAAAAATCTTATCAAAAATTAAAAAATGCAGGAGCTGATAGATACCTTTTAAGACATGAATCTGCACAAGAAAGTGTATTTAATAAACTTCATCCAAATGACCAAAGCCTAAAATCAAGAATTGAATCTATAAAATATTTAAAAGAAATAGGCTTTCAAACAGGAACAGGTTTTATGGTACAAGCACCTTTTTCAAGTATTGAAAGTCATATTAAAGATATTAAATTAATAAGAAATCTAAAACCTCAAATGATAGGAATAGGACCTTTTATACCAAATAAAAATACAAAATTCAAAAATGAAAACCATGGTGAAAGTGAAATCACAACAAGGCTACTTGCAATACTTAGAATTGAAAATCCTTTTTCACTTATACCTTCAACAACAGCACTTAATTCTATTGATGATGAAGGAAGAATAAAAGGTATTTTGTCAGGCGCCAATGTAGTAATGCCAAATTTAAGCCCTAAAATGGCAAAAGAAAACTACAACCTTTATGATAACAAAAAATCATCTGGTCTTGAATCAGCAAATGCATTAAAAGAACTAAATGATTATTTTAAAAAATACGGATACGAAATAGAAATATCAAGAGGAGATTACTTAGGAGAATAGAAATGACAAAATACATTCCAAAAAGTGAAATACCAGAAGAATTTATAAACGATGATGAAATCAACGAAACAATTGAATATGGAAGAAAAAATGCACACAACAGAGAACTTATAAAATCAATTTTAGAAGAGGCAAAAAAAGCTAAAGGGTTAAATCATAGAGATGCTTTTGTTTTACTATCATGTAAAGAAGAAGACTTAAATCAAAAAATGTATGAGCTTGCAAAAGAATTAAAGCTTAGATTTTATGGAAGAAGAATAGTATTATTTGCACCGTTATATCTTTCAAATTACTGTATTAATGGTTGTGTATACTGTCCATATCATGCAAAAAATAAAACAATACCAAGAAGAAAACTAACTCAAGATGAAATTAGAAGAGAAGTTATAGCTCTTGAAGATTTAGGTCATAAAAGACTAGCTCTTGAAGCAGGAGAAGATCCGTTCCATAATCCAATTGAATATATCTTAGAATCAATAAATACAATTTATTCAATTCACCATAAAAATGGAGATATAAGAAGAGTAAATGTAAATATTGCAGCAACTACAATTGAAAATTATAAAAAACTTAAAGATGCAGGAATAGGAACATATATACTTTTTCAGGAAACTTATAACAAAAAAAGTTATGAACAACTTCATCCAAAGGGACCAAAAAGTGATTATGATTATCACACAACTGCAATGGATCGTGCACAAGTTGCAGGAATTGATGATGTTGGATGCGGTGTTCTATTTGGTTTAAATAACTACGAATATGATTTTACAGGTCTTCTTATGCATGCAGAACATCTTGAAGCAAGGTTTAATGTAGGACCTCATACAGTTTCGGTGCCAAGAATTCAACCTGCAGATGATATTGACCCAGATGAATTTGACAATGGAATTTCAGATGAAATATTTGAAAAAATTGTTGCATGTATAAGAATTGCAATGCCATATACTGGAATGATAATTTCAACAAGAGAAGGTAAAAAAGTAAGAGAAAAAGTACTTGATCTTGGAATAAGTCAAGTTTCAGGAGGATCAAGAACTACCGTAGGCGGATATGATGTTGAAGAAGAAAAACTTGCACAGGGAAGTTCTCAATTTGATCTTTCAGATAATAGAACAGTTGATGAAGTTGTAGATTGGCTAATTTCACTTGGAAATATTCCTTCATTCTGCACTGGTTGTTATAGACAAGGAAGAACAGGTGATAGATTCATGAAACTTGTAAAAAACGGTCAAATAGGTAATATTTGCCAACCAAATGCACTTCTTACACTAAAAGAATACCTTTTAGATTATGCATCTGAAAAAACTAGATTTGATGGAGAAAAACTTATTTCTGAAGAATTAAATAGAATTGAAAGAGAAGATGTAAAAGAGCTTACAAAAAAGTGGCTTAATGAAATAGAAAATGGAACAAGAGATTTAAGATTATGATTAAAACTCCAAAATCGCTTAGAATTCACATTGGAATTTTTGGAAAAAGAAATACAGGAAAATCCAGCTTTTTAAATTCTATTACAGAACAGTACACTTCAATAGTTTCAGATGTTAAAGGAACAACAACAGACCCAATTTATAAAAGTGTTGAAATTCCAGAAGTAGGTCCTGTGGTTTTTATAGATACTGCAGGTTTTGATGAAGAAGGAGAGCTTGGAAAATTAAGAGTTGAAAAGACAAAAAAAGTAATAGATAAATGTGATGGATTTATATATTTACTTTCTGATGATTTTGAAAATGAATTTTTAAAATTAATAAAAGAAAAGAAAAAACCAATTATATATATTTTGTCTAAATCTGATAAAGATGATTTTGAATATAGAAAAGAAAAATATAAAAATTATAATTTTTTAGAATTTAACTCGAAAGATAATTTATCAAAAAAAATAGTTTTAGAAAAAATTAAAAAAACTTTTAAAACAAAAGAAGAAAGAACAATAACCCAAAATCTTGTAAAAGAAAATGATACAGTAATTCTTGTAATGCCACAGGATATTGAAGCCCCTAAAGGAAGACTTATCTTGCCACAAGTTTCAACTATAAGAGAAATACTAGATAAAAAAGCAAATGCTATATGCACTGGAATAGAAAATTTAAATTCAGTTTTAAATAGTTTAAAAAAAGATCCTGATCTTATAATTACAGATTCAAAACTATTTTCACAAGTTTATAAAATAAAACCTGAAAAAGTAAAACTAACGTCATTTTCTGTTCTATTTTCTGCATTTAAGGGAGATTTAAAATATTTTGTTGATTCTGTAAAAAAACTTGATAATCCAAATACAAAAAAAATTTTGATTTTCGAAGCATGTTCACATCCTCCAGTTTCTGAAGACATAGGAACTGTGAAAATACCTAAAATGTTAAAAAATAAAAGATGTGATCTAGAAATAGATTTTCAAAGAGGCGATGACTTCTTTGATATTGAAAAATACGATCTTATAATACAATGTGGTTCATGTATGCATAATAGAAGTCAGGTGATGAGTAGAGTTGATGAAAGCAAAAGAAAAAATATTGCAATGACTAATTATGGTATAACAATTGCATATCTTAATGATATACTAGAAAAAATTGCTTTACCTGAAAATTAAATTAAAAATTACATTATAATAAATATTAGCTTACATTTTTAACTAAATATTAAAAGGGTAAGCTTTTTAATTTATATACTAATAAATTTAAACAAAACTTATGATTTAAGTAACATTTCAAAATATAAAAATACCAGAGAAGGAACAAACCAGCTCTGGTATTAAATTTAATTTAGTAAATTTTTCAAGTGGAATTTTTATTTCAAACTTTCCAATAATTTTTTAGTAAACTCAAAAACTCTTTCGCATGATTTAATATCTGCATGTTCTTTTGGTGAATGAACATCAAAAAGTGTTGGTCCTATAGAAACCATCGTCGTATTTTTTAAAGTTTTTGCGAAAAATCCTGTTTCAAGGCCGCCATGAGTTGTTGTAACTATTGAATCTTTGTTATATAAATCTTTCCAAACTTTTTGAGCAGTTTCAACAAGTTCGTTTATTTGTTTTTCCCAAACTGGAAAATCATTTACAAGTTCAATCTCTGCACCAAAAGTTTTTGAAAGAATTGATATTTTCTTTGCCCAATCTTGTTTTTCAGATTCAAGACCACTTCTTACAAAATCGGTAACGTGAATTTCATCTTCAGTCTCAACTAACACTCCAAGATTTGCACTTGTTGTTATTGTATTTAATTCAAGATCTTTTTTAAATAGACCATCAAATACAAGATATATAAATTTAGCCAAATTATATGAAAGTTCTTTTGTAAAAACTTTATCTTTCTTATCGCCATCTTCAATTAAAATTTCTAGATTAGGATCTGTAGATTCAAATTCTTTTAAAATTTCTTTTGCTTTTTCTTTCAATATTTTTTTAGCGTTTTCCTTATCTTTTACCTGAAGTAATGCATAAGCTTTCTGACTAATTACATTTTTCTTTTCTCCACCTGATATTTCAGCAATTCTAAAATCATCAAGTTCTAATAAAAGTCTTCCAAGAAGTTTTACTGCATTGGCTCTAAATCTATCTATCATCATTCCAGAATGTCCGCCTGTTGCACCTTTTAATTTTATCTGTATAAAATCTTCTGCTGAAGATTTCTCGTATTCTTTTTTAAATTTAGATAAAACCTCAATTCCTCCAGCACAACCAACAGTAAATTCTCCTTCTTCTTCACTGTCAATGTTAATTAAATACTTTGCAGATAATTTTGATGTATCAAAATTCATAGCTCCGCCCATTGAAGTTTCCTCTTCAGTTGTAATTAAAACTTCAAGAGGACCGTGAAGTGCATTTTCATCATCTAAAATTGCAAGTGCATATGCAACGCCCATTCCATCGTCTGCACCAAGACTTGTGCCTTTAGCATAAAGCATTCCATCTCTTACTTCCATTTCAATAGGGTCTTTTAAGAAATCGTGATTAACTCCCTCATCTGCAACAGCAACCATATCCATATGGCCTTGCAATGCTACAATTGGAGAATTTTCATATCCTTTCGAAGCAGGCTTTTTTATAAGAACATTTAATGCTTCATCTTGAGATACTTCTAAATTTCTTTCTTCTGCAAATTTAACCAAAAAGTCGGAAACTCCTTTTTCATTTCCAGATCCTCTTGGAATATTGTTTATCTGTTCAAACCAATAAAAAACTTTTTTAGGTTCAAGTTGATTAATTTCCATATCACACCTCTCTATATGAATATACCTTTTTAAAGAATAATTTATACTAACTTTTTAAATTTAATCACTTCTTAATGAGTCTATAGCTGAAAGTCTTGTAGCTCTTCTTGCTGGAATATATCCTGCTAAAACTCCTACCAAAAATGAAAAGCTCACTCCTAAAAGCAATAACCAAAAAGGTATTAAACTTACTGAAACAAATTCACCAGATGCCTGAATTTCAGGTTGCTGATTTATTAAAAAATTAATTGTATTTGAAATTACAATTGATAACAAAAGACCAATAATTCCACCAATCATTCCAATAAGTCCTGATTCTAATAAAAACATATTCCTTATATCTTTTACAGAAGCACCTATTACCTTCATAACACCTATTTCTTTTATTCTTTCATAAATTGCCATTGTCATGGTATTTATTATTCCTATAGCAGATACTATAAACGCAACAGATCCTATAGCACCAAACACTAACTGAACAATTAAAAACTGATTTTTCATTTCATTGGCCCATGATTTTGCAGATTCTGTAGAATATCCTAAATCTCTTATTGCAGTTTCTACATCTTCTATATTGTCTACATCATCAACAAGTACCATTATCGAGTCAAATTTATAATCGTTATTATTTGTTTGTCCATTTGAAAACATTGGGTTTGCAATGGTTTTATCTTTTTCAAGAATATATTTATACGTTGTTTCATTTGTATAAATTCCATCTTGTGGAAATTTTGAATCTTTAGAATGTGTTCCAACATACCTCATTTTAATTTTTACTTGACTTGGTTTTGAACTTTTTTCAATTGATGGATCATCATAATCATAACCCAATTCTAAAACATAATTTAATTTTGGGATTTCTTCTTTATCAACAGGAACCATTCTATTACTTTGTCCAATCTCATCGTCTTGTTTATAAATTGTAGTTGACTTTCCAAAAAGAAGCACATTTTTTTGATTTTTTTCTAAAGCTTTACCTTCTCCAACTTTATCGCTTAAAAAACGTAGTGCATCATCATCAATTACTGTTAAATTCGACCATACATTATAATTGTTTTTTCCATCAACTGTAAGTTGAACAGGCAAAAATTTTTGGGCGAATGCATTACTAACATGATTAATTTTCATCAGCTCGCTTTTTGTAGATTTGTTTATTTTTTTCTCGGCTTTTCCTTCTTCTCCATAATTTTCTCTTACAGTTATTGCATACATTCCACCAGAACTATTTATAAAATCCATCTGACTTTTTTCTATACCAATTCCAAGAGATATCATCACTATAATCGAAACTGTACCAATTGAAACCGATAAAAAAGTAAGAATTGTTCTTGATTTTCTCCTCCGAAGATTTCTAAATGCCATGTTAAGCAAATCAAGTTTATTCATCTAATGTAAGATCCTCATCTTTTTTAGCTTTTCTTTTCTTTATAAATACAATAACTAATGCAATAACTAATACTACAAGAATTCCTGAAAAAATAATTCCAGTTGTAGAAAAGCCACCTTCTTGAGGTTTTTCTACAAGTTGACCTGTTTTTGGATCTATTTCATTTCCATTTTCATCAAAAACAGCTTCAGATTTCTCAACTTTTGTGTTAAATTTTAACTCTTCTTTTGATTCTTCACCTTCAGAATCTGTGTATGTAACTACAACTTTTCCATTTATTTTGCCAGTTTTTTGTGGAGTTATATTAAAGCTAAATGTATCCTGAGATGCACTTTTAAAATCTCCAATAAAATACGAATCGGTGTCAACATCAAAATCTTTTCCTTCAACTTTAAGCATTACATTACTTAAATCACTTTTTCCTGTATTATATACATCCAAACTTATATTTTGAGCTTCTCCCTCAGGAATTGTTTTTGGAAGATTTATATCCGAAAATTTAATTTGGCTTTCCTGAACAACCGCAACTGAAACTGATTGAGTATCTTTATACTGATTTCCCCAATAATCTTCATATTCCATATTTATATTAATAGGATAAGAACCCGATTTTGCACCAGGTATTACTTTTAAACTTGCAGTTTTTGAAACTGTATTCCAAGGATAAAGTTCTGCATTGTAGAATGTATTTACACTATTTAGTGGAACAAATACACCACTTGATTGAGAAATTGTATCTGATTGAGCCTCTTTGTCATTTGCCTGACTTTGAAAAGATCCTTGAGCATCAACTGTGATTCTTAAATTATAAATTGTATTTGTATTATTTGTATTATAAAATGTCATATTCATATTAAAGCTAGATCCTGCTTCAACCATTTGTGGGTCAACCGAATATGAACTTATAATTAATTTTGGCCTGTTTCTTATATTTTCTTGTGCTGCTGTATTTTGCTGAGCTTCGTTCTGGTCATCATATACATTATTCAACGATTCCATCTTTTTTCTCCTTAAGTACTTGTTCTATTTTTAATTTTTCGTGTATTTTTTCAATATTACCATCTCTCATAAACAAAACCCTATCTGAAAATTCTGTCATTTCTTCATCATGGGTTACCATTATCATCGTTTGATTATTTTCAGTTATTATTTCTTTTATAAGCTCCATAACTTCAAAACTTGTTTTTGTATCCAAATTTCCTGTTGGCTCATCTGCAAAAATTATTGATGGTTTTCCAACAAAGGCTCTTGCTATAGAAACTCTTTGCTGCTGACCTCCTGATAATTCATTTGGTCTATTATTCATTCTATCTTTTAAACCAACCTTCTCTAAAATTTCTTTTGCTTGCTTAAATCTTTCAGATTTTTTAACTCCTTTAAACACAAGGGGCAAACTAACATTTTCAATTGCAGTAAAATTAGGTAAAAGATTGTATTGCTGAAAAACAAAACCTATATTAAGATTTCTAAATTTTGTTATTTCTTCCTCTTTCAGTGAATTTAAATTGATATTTTTGTATTTAACATATCCTGAAGTAGGTCTTTCAAGCCCTGCAAGTTGATTTAAAAGAGTTGATTTCCCAGATCCGCTTGTTCCAAGCAAAGAAATAAATTCACCCTTTTCAATTTCAAGATTAATTCCATCAAGTGCTTTTATTATAGAGCCACCGATTTTATAGTATTTTTTTAAATTTTTTACTTCTATATATGACATTTTATATTCCTTATTAAATAGTATATCAACAAAACATTTATATGTAAAAGTTAAAAACTAAATTTAATTGTTTTGTAAAAATTAATTTTTCTTTTTAGTTTTTTTAAAAATAAATTTTATAATAAATAAACTTAACAAGAGTAAAAATATAAAAGCAAATAAAAAATTAAGCCCAATATCTTCTTTATTTTTATATTCATTTTCTATTAGCTTTCCAGTTTTTAAATTTGTTGCATTTCCATTGCTGTCAACTTCGACATATTTTTTATTTACATCTGTTTTAAAGCTTAATTTTTTCTCGTGATTTTCACCTGTATAATCTGAAAAATTTATTTTAATATTTCCATTTAAACTTCCCTTTTTCTCGGGTGTAATTAAAAATACAATATCCTTTTTTTCATTTTCCTTTAAATTTTCTATATGAAATTTATTCGACTTTATTTTAAAATTATCTCCTGAAATTTTTATATTTATATCTTCAAGCGGTGATTTTTTATCATTTATTACTGAAAACTTAACTTCTAAGTTTTCTCCAACATATGCTTTATCTTTTATATCCACTTTAGATATTTTTAGATTTGACTTATTAAAAACTCCAAGGCTTATATTTTGAATTTCTCTATAACTATTTCCAAGATAATCATCATATTCCATACGAATTTTCACAGGATATGAACCTTCATTTACATTTGGCATTACTTTAAAATATGAATTTATTTCAGCATAATTTTGAGGATAAATTTCAGAAATATAATAAACATTTGTATTTCCATCAGATATAAAA
Organism: Peptoniphilaceae bacterium; assembly: GCA_022769085.1. GTDB lineage: Bacteria > Bacillota > Clostridia > Tissierellales > Peptoniphilaceae > JALEKO01. The sequence goes on along the minus strand of JALEKO010000012.1, from coordinate 85,949 downwards.
ACTCCAGGATTTCCTAAAGCTTCAACGCTTACTTTTAAATTATAAATTGTATTTTCATAATCTGAATTATACATTGATAGAAAAAGTGTAAATTCATCATTTTCTTTAAGAAATTCTTTATCAGTTGAAAAAGAACTTAAAATGATTTTAGGAGCATGAAGTATTTCTTCTGTATTTTTTTTGTCATTTACAAATTCATTTTCTATTTCTTCATCCATAATAATCCTTTCTGATTTACAATTTTTAAAATAAATCTTTTTTAAAAATTGTAATATAAATTTAAAAAAATATATATATTTTCACCAAATTTTACTTACTTTTTGTTGATTTAGTCATTTTGTTCAATTATAATATACTTGTGGTATATCATAAATTAAAAAGAAAGGAAAAATTATGTCAAGAAAAAATGCAAACTCTGAAAGCCAAAAGGGTAGTTTAAGAGAATTTACCGGGCTTTCTGTTTTTTTAGGTATACTTCTGGCAATTATATTTGGAGCTGCTAATGCTTACCTTGGACTTCGTGTAGGTCTTACAGTTTCTGCATCAATTCCAGCAGCTGTTATATCTATGGGTATTGTAAGACAAGTTTTAAGAAGAGATTCTATTCTTGAAAACAATATGGTTCAAACAATTGGTTCCGCTGGAGAATCTCTTGCAGCAGGTGCAATCTTTACACTTCCAGCAGCATTTTTATGGGAAAGTGAATGGGGAGAAAGTTATATTTCTTTCTGGAATATTTTCTTTTTAACTGCAATAGGAGGAGTTTTGGGAGTTATTTTCATGATTCCATTAAGAAGAGCACTTATTGTAAAAGAAGATGGTACACTTCCTTATCCTGAAGGAACTGCTTGTGCTGAAGTTTTAAAAGCCGGAGAAGAAGGCGGAGCTTCAGCTAAAACTGTATTTAAAGCTTTAGGTCTATCCGTTGTTTATAAATTTTTATCAAACGGTTTAAAAATTTTCCCAGAAGGTGTTTCATATGGAATTAACACAAAATATTTTGCAGGAACTGCAGTTGGATTTGATGCACTTCCATCACTTATGGGAGTTGGATACATTGTAGGCCCTAAAATTTCAGCTTATATGCTTGCAGGTGCAGCACTTGCATGGCTTGTACTTATGCCACTTTTAAATATGATAGGTGGAGCTGATATTCAAGGATTATCACCAAGTGAGATTTGGGGAAGCTATATTAGATATATGGGAGCTGGAGCAGTTGCTACAGGAGGAATTATATCCCTTGTAAAATCAATTCCAATGATTGTTTCAAGTTTCAAAGAATCTATGAAATCACTTATGAATAAAGAGGCTTCATCAAATTCTGAAAGAACTGATAGAGATTTATCTTTTAAAGTTTCTCTTCCAATAATTATAGTTTGTATTGTTTTAATTTTACTTATGAGATCAATTCCTTTTGGAATAATTGGAACAATACTTATAATTGTATTCTCATTCTTTTTTGCAACAGTTTCTGCAAGAATGGTTGGTATTATTGGTTCTTCAAATAACCCAGTAAGTGGAATGACAATTGCAACTTTACTTGTATCAACTTTAGTTCTTAAAAATATGGGAATAATTGGACATAAAGGAATGATTGCAGCTATTGCAGTAGGAACTGTTGTATGTGTAGTAGCAGCAATTTCAGGTGATGTATCTCAAGACTTAAAAACAGGTTTTATAGTTGGTGCAACACCAAGCCTTCAGCAAGTTGGAGAAATTATTGGAGTAATTTCATCTGCTCTTGCAATAGGTGGAGTTATGTGGCTTTTAAATACATCAATAGGATTTGGTACTCAAGAACTTCCAGCTCCTCAAGCAACTTTAATGAAACTTATAATTGAAGGAGTAATGAGTGGAAATCTTCCTTGGAACCTTGTAATAATAGGCGTATTCATCGCCGTTATGGCAGAACTTCTTGGAGTTTCAGTTCTTCCTTTTGCAATTGGTCTATATCTTCCAATAAACACATCTGCAGGAATAATGTTTGGTGGTGCTGTAAGATATGTTGTTGACCATTTAAAGAAAGATCCAAAAGAAAAAGAAGCTGCGACAACTTCAGGAACACTGTTTTCTGCAGGTCTTATTGCAGGTGAAGGTATAACTGGAATTTTACTTGCTGTATTTGCAATAATTCCTATTGGAGCTGGAACTCTTGCAGACGTTTTAGATATATCTTCTAAATTCCAATTCCCACAAGAAGTTTCAGTTATTATATATGTACTTTTAGCTTTACTTATTTTCAGCGTTGTTTATAAAAATTTTTCAAAGAAAAAATCAGAATAGCCAATAAATGAAATTAAATAATAAAGATATACCTTATAAGAAGGCAAATTCATATTTTGATGAAAAAAAAAATAAATACGTTGTTGAAATGGAACACAATGGTTTAAATCATAAAATTGCACAGAAATTTTTTCATAAACCAAAAATTACTAAACTTTATATTGAAGGTCAGGGCAATGACGTTTGGGAAAATATTGATGGCAAAAAAACTATAGATGATATTGCAGAAATTTTACTTGAAAAATATGGCGATGACGCAAATCCTGTATATGAAAGGATAGGAATTTTTATAAAAACTCTTTATAAAAATAAATTTATAGGATTTAAATAAAAAATTGTTGTTCTATAAGAAGATAAAAAACCTCCAAAATATAATTTTTGGAGGTTTTTTACAAATTTTTCAATTTTTCTCGTATTTCTTCTAAAGATTTTTTAAATTTAAAAGATAGAAATCCAGGGTTTCTTTTTAAAATGCTCTTTGCTATTTTAAATTCCTTTTGAGTTATTTCATTTCTTTTCTTGCTAAAATTAAAAAGTGTAATATTAATACTTTCAAGAGAATCAAGAATTTTATATAATTGTTATAATTATTCATTTGATTTTGAATTTTTAATTCTATCATTTATATAAGATATAGACTGCTCTACTTTAAAACTAATTCTAAATAATATTCCTCTTTTCTTATCCAAAGATTTCTCATTTGATAATATATCTCCTATCTTTGACAACTCTTCTGTAATATTTTTAGAAAAATAATTTTTAATTTGTAAAATTTCACTCTGAATATCTTCAGATGTGTAATTAATATTATCAAGAACCTGATGAACTTTTTGATCTATTGTAATATAAATTTTATTCTTTTCACTTATTTCCCTTAAAAGCTTTTTCATGTCAAATGCTGATTGAACCGAAATTGTTGTATCAACTGCAAATGCAATTGAAATTATAATTGCAATATATTCTGAAAAAACATTTGGGATACTTTTTATAAAATCACTCACAAATGGATTTACAACATAAACGAGTAAAAGAGAAAAAAACCCCCAAAATATCGACACAAAAAGGCTTATATGTCCATTTAAATTGAATTTGTGTTTGCTATAGTCCCAGTATCTCATATGAAATATTTTTTCCATCATGTATCCTGTAAAATATTCCATTACACTTGCACTCAAAAGACCAACTATATATACTAAAAAAATATTATCTTTAAAATTAAAAGTCAAAATGAGAATTACCAAAGCAGAAAACCCATAAATCGGAATCAATGGACCATAAAGAAAACCTCTGTTTATAAATTTCATAGCTTTTATAGATGTATATGAACTTTCCCAAATCCATCCTAAAAATGAATATGAAAAAAATAATAAGAAAAGTTTATCTGCAAGATATGTCATTTTTATACCTGCCTTTTAAATCTTAAAAATCTAAATAATAACGATTTATAGTAATTTTTCCCTTTATCATAATTTTTTACTTCTTTAACTGAACATATATCATCTGCAATATTTACTATTAATGATTCAGCATATAATGGTGGAACAACCGTAAGTGGCCACATATGTTTTTTTATTGCATCTTTTTCTACTTCATTTAACTTAAAATGTTTATTTGCATTTTCAAGTGCAATTTTAGGATGTACAAAACCATGAAGTCCCTTTTCGGGTTTTTGATTGTGCCAATCATATAAATAAAAATCATGCAAAAGACCACCTCTTGCAGCAGATTTATAATCTAAAGAAAACTTTTTTGCCCATAAAAAACTTTTGTATGAAACATCAATCGAATGTTTTAATGTGGATATATCTGCATGCTGAATAAAATTATCCATTGACTGAACGGCTTCATCTTCCAATATATCTTTAATTATTTTTTTATATTCTTCATTAATTTCAAACTCTAAACTTTCATCAAGATTTAAGTCTTCTATTTTAATCATTAAATACCTCTTAACTTTTTGTTATAGTTGAGATTATATTTTATTTTTTGTTTATTTCTATAATTTTAAATATTTTTTTACTTTTTGTTATAATTACATTACAATATATGAAGAGGTGAATATGAAAAAGAAATTATTTTTACTTGCATGTGCTATTATTTTTTGCGGATGTGCAAATAGAGTAAAACCAGAAAATACAATCCCCCCGATTTCTTCATCAAATGAAGAAAATACTGAAGAAAAAGAAAGTAATTTACCACTAAGGAAACTTGTAACCGAAGATGAAAAAACTGTAAAAACAGATGAACTTTTTACAGGTGAAAATGTTGAATTTCCAAATAATGTAAACTCATCAAATGGTGCTTATTCTTTAGATGAACTAGAAAATTTAGATTATGAAAAAGTTGCTTCTTTTCACGGCTTAAATATAAGATTTCCTAAAAGAATAGAAATTGAAAGAGAAGAAGGAAATACAGATGAAAAAAATAGAACTTTAAAATATCATGCAATTTTCCCAAAAACTGATGAATATGACATAAAAATAAGTTTCTATGAAACACTTGATGTAAAAAACAACTACTCATCAAAAGAAATAAAATCTTCTGTTATATCTATAGCAAATGAAGTTGATGACTTTTTTATAAGTCAAAACGGAAAAAAGGATGGAAATTTAAAAATAACTCAAACTCCAACATATGTTTATTCAAAAACAAAACCTGCAGCAATTTCTGTAATTGAAGATGATAATTTTAAAAATGTATTTCTATTTGTGGCTTCAAAAGATAATATTATATGCTTTAGATTTGAAGAAAATAAACAAAAATCTAATAAATCAGAATATATAGTTGCAGACTTTCTAAGTGCAATGTATTTAGATGGAGAAAGCCCTTTGGAGACAAAAAAATCTTTTGAAGACTATTCTGAAAATATATCTGATGATTTAAATAATGAAATAAGCTCATCATCAATTTCATTTTTAATACCACAAGATATGCAATCTGCTCAAGATACAGATGAAATAAAACTTTTTATTAATGGAGATGAGAATGAAAATATTCCAATTTCTCAAGTTACTTTAATAGAAATGGATAAAGAAAAAAAATCTTCATTAAAAGACAATTTCCAAATTATATCTGGCGAAAATCTTCCTCCTGCATATGTTGTGCCTATTTCAAAAAGTGAAGAATTAAAAATAGCAGGAAAAAATGCAATAAAATGCAAAATAAGATTTTTTATGAAAGATTACACTTTAACAGGAATGAAATATACAATCGAAGAAAATGATAAATTTACAACTCTTCTAGTATTAGGCCCTATTGAAAATGAAGATATTATTGATAATCTTTCTGAAAAAATAATTGAAAGTGCAAAAAATTTAGAATAGAATAATTTTAATTTCAATTAACAAAGTATTAAATTCAAAAATCCCATGTTTTTTACATTTTAAAATTAAACATGGGATTTTTTTCAAAATCAATTTTTTAAAATTTTTCTTATGTAAAGTTTTCGTATTCCAAATTTATGACAAATAATCATTCCAAAGAAAGCTCCTATCGCAGCTTGTAAAATTTCAAAAGGAAGTTTTATAATCGCATATTCAGGTGTACTATAAACAAAAGCTCTGCCAAGAGAATATCCTATTACCATAACAATTCCACCAACTACAACTCCAATTCCAGAAGATAACACAGGGTGATTTTTCAATACATAATGTGAGAAAATTGAAATTATAATTGCTTGTATTCCATGAGTTGCAAGTGAAACAAACATCGGTGCAGGATAAAAGAAAAAATCTCCTAAAAAAGATCCTACACCTCCTACAATAAAAGCTGCAAAAGGATCAAGTAAAATTGATGCAGTACATATTACAATATCATTTAAATAAAGATGTCCACCTGGAACTGGAAGACCAAATGAACTCATAATAACATTAAAAGCCATAAACATAGCTGTAATACATAACCGAAGTGTTGTTATTTTTGTTGATTTTTGCATTTTTCCCTCCTTGTCATTTAAATACCATTATTATATAATAACAACTGATAATATAAAATATCCAAAAACGGAGAAAATAATATAACCAGATGAATTATAAAATAAATAAAAAAGAAAAACCTATATATTTACAAGTTTATAAAAAAATAAGAGATGATATTATAAATGGAGTATATCCTTTTAATAAAAAACTTCCTTCAAAAAGACTACTTGCAGATGAAATTGGTGTAAGTACTGTAACTGTAGAACACGCATATTCTCTTCTATGTGAAGAAGGTTATGTAAAATCTGTTGAAAGAAGTGGATTTTTTGTAACATTTAAAAAAACAGATGGTTTTGCATTTTCAAATATTACAGAAAAAGTTTCAAAAAATAGAAAAATTTCAACTTCATCATATCCAAATTTTTCCATTTCTATTTTAAGCAAAACAATGAGGAAAGTTATATCTGAATATTATGATGTAATTTTAGATAAATCTCCAAATAAAGGAACTTTTGAATTTAGAAATGCTATAAAACAATATCTTTTTAGAAATAGAGCAATGAATGTAGATGTTGAACAAATAATAATTGGATCGGGTGCAGAATATTTATATACAGTTATTGCAGTTTTGCTTGGTAAAGATAAAACTTTTGCAATAGAATCTCCATCTTATGAAAAAATTGAAAAAATTTATTCTACAGCAAATGTAAAATATGAACTACTACCTTTATCAGATGATGGAATTGAAAGTAAAGCACTTATGAATTCAAAAGCTGATGTTCTGCATACAACACCTTATCAAAGTTTTCCAAGTGGAATAACGGCTTCAGCAACAAAAAGACATGAATACATAAATCGGGCAAAAAATAAAAACCATTTTATTATTGAATCGGATTATGGATCTGAATTTTCCATATCATCTCAACCAATGGAAACATTATTTAACCTTTCAAATTACGATAATGTAATTTATTTAAATACATTTTCAAAAACAATTTCTTATTCAATGCGTGTGAGTTACATGGTTCTTCCTAAAAAGCTTGTAAATGTATTTCAAGAAAAATTAGGTTTTTTATCTTGTAGCGTTCCAACTTTTGAACAATATGTTTTAACAGAACTGTTAAATAATGGAGATTTTGAAAGGCATATAAATCGTGTAAGAAGAAATTTGAGAAAAAAACTAAATAGAAAGTAATTGTATAAATATAAAATATATACCAAAATAATCTAATTTAATAGATTATTCTAGTATATAAATTTAAATTTTTAAACTTATCAAATATTACAATATTATAAAATTCCATTTTTCCGCCATCTTTTCTTAAATATAAATGAAATAACTATGGCTAATACCAATATAATAATTACAAATAAGTAGTCATTAAGTACTAATGCATATGGATTCAAAATTTTTTTATCTATAATTTGTACAAAAGTGTTGTAGTTTTTCATAGAGGCATCAAAATACGCCAAAAATGATAATTTATCATCAATTCCAGCTATTACAATACCACCTATCCATAAAAATAAATTAATGAAAAAAGACTTTGTAAAATCTTTAAAAATAAATGCTATTATTAAGTTTAATACACCAAAAGATAGCAGAAGTGCTTCAAGTTTTAAAAAATAAAATAAGAACATTGTAGGCTCATTATAAAAAAAGCAAACTACAGCTGAAACTAATAAACTTGTAATTAATGATATTATAAAAATAATACAAACTTTTTTTAAAAAATATTTAACAGAATCATTTCCCATTTCTTTATAAAATGCTATATTCTTGTCTTTATAGTCAGATGTAATCATAGTAATATTTAAAGCCGTATATATCATCGGTCCAAATTGACTAAAAACAGTATATACACTTAAAGAAATATCTGAATAAGTTACATGTTTAACTTCATCTATTGTAATTAATAATACATAACCAAGAAAAATAAATAATATTCCAATTCCTAAATAAAATAAGAAAAATTTATTTCTAAAGGCTCTTTTAATTTCACTCTTCATAATCAACTCCACCAATGTAATAATTAATAGCATCTTCCATTTCAATATCCCCTATTATTTTTTTATCTTTAACTATGTAATACATTCCTGGCATATACTTTAAATCAGAAAGATTATGAGTTATATTAACAATAGCTGCATCAAATTCTTTAATATAAGCATTTAAAAATTTATAAACTTCAATAGATGTTTTTTTATCTAAAGCTGTTGTAAATTCATCTAAAATAATTATTTTAGGGCTATTTGCCATGAAAAATAGTAACTTTAATTTTTGCTTTTGTCCATCACTTAAATTTAAAAGTTTATTTTCAATAGGTATACTGTCTATATCCAAAGACTCTTTAAATTTTTTAAAAAGTTCAACAGTATATTTATCTTTTAAAATTTCTAAAATATCTTTTACTTTATATTCAATAGGTATATTAGTATAACTGCCTATTACTAAAGTTTTTTCATTCTCTAAGTCTATTTTTCCTGTATAATCAACAGCACCAAGAATAGATTTTGCAAAAGTAGATTTTCCAGAACCATTTTTCCCTAATATATGATGAATATTACTTTTTTTAAATACAATATTTACATTTGAAAACAATATATTATCTTTAAATTTTAATGAAAAATTTTTTAATTCCAATTTTTTTCTCCTTTTTAAGAATATTAAATGCTCTTGTTAAATTAATTAAAAATCAATACTTTATTCCATATAAGACAGAACTAGATTTTATAATTACATTTAATAAACTTAAAATATTTTCTATTATTGTATCTTTTTATTTTTTCTTATTCTTTAGATAAGTATTACTTTTGAATATACTATCAAATTCATTGTAGGTTTCAAATCCTAACATATACATTGAAAGTATCATTCCTAAATTTTTATCTCTTCCAATAAATCCTTCAGAAACTTTTTCTATTTCATCTAATACAGTATCATCTGGTACTGTTGAAGCTTTTCTATTTTCTATAACCTCTTTAACAGTATTCGGAAGAGCCATGCATATTTTGTAAAAAGCATCTCTTTCTCCTGTTATTATCTCATAAAACTTGTCTATGCTAACTCTCCTTATACGGTTATGTGATACTTTTTGTCCATCTACTCTTGTTTCCCAAACAATATTTTGAGATTTTTTAGCTATAACTTCAACCAAAAAACATACACAATTATCATCATTTAAAAGCTGATTTTGCATTTTCATGTAAGTCTTAGCAGAAGATGATGAATTCATTGTGTTATGTTTGTTTTTAAGCTCTACATATATCCTCTTAACATTATTTCCATTTTCTAATGTGTATCCTTCAGATCCTTCATATATTACATCCCATCCTTCTTTTGGAACTTTACAATTTTCTATATAACTGAATAGATTTTGGTGAAAATATCCTATTTCGTTTGAACTAGATTTATCCCTTTGTCTAAAAATTTCACTTGATATTAAAGTTTTCCAATCTTCATTATATATAGCCTTATCAAAAATCATTTTAATAGGATCTACAATATTTTTATTAAATTTTTCCATGTTAAAAGATTCAAGTTTTTTACCATATTGATTTATCGTCTCAGAAACATGTTTCTTAAAGTCCTCATAGCTTATGAAATCTATATTCCACTCCATAATCATCTCCTTTGAATTTAGTTTTTCAATTTCTTAATTGTTTTTTAAAGATTTTACTATTTGAACTCCAAGTCTTCTTGCCAGTTCAACAGGTACAGCATTTCCTATTTGCTTATATTGTTCAGACAAACTGCCTTCAAATGACCATTCATCTGGAAAACTTTGAATTCTTGCATATTCTCTAACTGTAAAAGGCCTTGTTTCATCAGGGTGACACCTTTCTGTCTGCTTTTGCGATGGTGATGTTGTTAAAGTTAAACTTGGTTCATCCCATGAAATTCTTCTAGCAATTCCTCTCCTTCCACCACTTGAATAATAACTTTTTCCCATGTAATCTTTTGCCACTTCTTCTGGTAAATCCACCCAGCATCCTCCTGCTGGTACCAATTCCATAACTCTTTTTTTATTATCGCTATAAGGTTGATATGGACTTTTAGGTACATTTTTCAAGGCATTTTTTAAAGGCATCATTTTTTCTTCAGGTTCTGGATATTCAAAATAAATTTTACTTTTTAAGTCATTCTTTATACCTATAACTATAAGCCTTTGCCTCTTTTGAGCCACTCCATAATAAGCTGCATTTAAAATATCATATTGAATTTCATATCCCAAAGATTCAAAAACATGTTTTATAGTTTTAAATGTTCTACCCTTATCATGACTAAGCATTCCTTTGACATTTTCAAATAAGAAAATTTTAGGTTTAATTTCATTTACAGCTCTTGCAAATTGCTCAAACAATGTTCCTCTTGTATCTCCGAATCCTAACCCTTTACCAGCATATGAAAAAGCCTGGCAAGGTGCTCCACCACTTACAACCTCAACTTTTCCTTTATATTCTGTAAAATCAACATTTTTAATATCATCTTCTATTACATTCCAATTTGGTCTATTTTTTCTCAATGTAGCACAGGCATATTTATCAAATTCAACAAATGCTAATTCTTCTATTCCAGCTTTTTCTAAGCCTAACGCTAAACCTCCAGCTCCAGCAAAAAGTTCTATTCCTCTAACTGTCATTTTTCTCCTTCAATATAACTTAATATATACTTAAATTTATTAATAGTTTTTAATAGTTTTTTAACTTATTCTTTTTTATTTTTGGTAAACATTTTATATAGTGGATATTTAACTTTTTACTACTATAAAAACATGTTATGCTAATAATTAAAATTTAAAGTATTAAATTATACTTATATTATCTTTACTTTATGATTGTAAATTTTTTATAATAAATGAAACATACTTTTTTAAAAATGAATTTCATCAATTTTACATAATATTATATTATACTCATTTTAAAACATGGGGGTTATTATGCTATAAATTTTTTAATAATTATCAGTAATCACCTAAAATATTTTCATCAACTTCAAGTTTTGTGTACTCTATTTTATTTCTGTTTAAAAGTTCAAGTGCATATTCATCAACTCTATATGCATAAGCATATATTATTTTTTTTATTCCAGATTGTATGAGAGATTTTGTACAATTTAAACATGGAAAATGTGTAACATAACATGTTGCATTTTTAACGCTTATTCCTTCTTTTGCACAATATAAAAGTGCATTCATTTCAGCATGAATTGTTGCTATGCAGTGCCCATCTCTCATTGTATGTCCAACCTCGTCACAGTGTGGATTTCCTTTTATTGAACCGTTATAACCTGTAGAAATAATCCTATTTTCATCATTTACCAAAATACAACCTACATATGCTCTGTCACATGTCCCTCTACTTGCAACATTGAATGCAAGTTTCATAAAATATTGATCCCGTGTTAATCTGTCTTTTGCCATATTTTCTCCTTATTTTTATTATATCTTAAAATGAATAATTAAAAATAAAAAATTCCATTTCATTTTATACTTTAATTCTTTAAAGTTTTTGATTATAAGGTAAAATATTTAAATATAAATAAATATTTAAAAAAAAGGATTAGTATGAAAAAAATTACTGTTGCAAAATTTGGAGGCTCTTCTCTTGCAGATTCCAATCAATTTATAAAAGTTAAAAACATTATAGAAAATGATAATTCAAGAACAATTATAGTTCCTTCAGCCCCTGGAAAAAGTAAAAATGAAAAACACAAAATTACAGATTTGCTTTTAATGTGCTATCAACTTGCAAGTCACAATTTAAATATTAATGAGGTTTACCAATTTGTTGAAGATAGATTTAAATCTATTAGAGATGATCTTGATATTAATTTTGATATAGAAAAAGAACTTGAAAAAATAAAAGTAAATATAATTTCAAACCCAAATAGTGATTATACTGCAAGTAGAGGCGAATACTTAAACGCTCTTCTTCTGGCATCTTTTCTGGGATTTGAATTTATAGATTCTTCAAAACTTATTTTTTTCAATAACGATAGAACTGTAAATTATGAATATACAAATAATGCAATTAGAAAAGAAGATATTAAAAATAAAAAATGTGTAATACCAGGATTTTACGGAAGAGATTTTGATGGTAAGACAATAACTTTTCCAAGAAGTGGATCAGATGTATCTGCTTCTGTAATAGCAAATGGTGTGTGTGCAGATTTATATGAAAATTGGACAGATGTAAATGGCTTTTTAGCAGCAGACCCTTCAATTGTAAATACAAAATTAATTAAAAAAATAACTTACACTGAACTTAGAGAACTTTCATATATGGGAGCAGAAGTTTTATATGAAGATGCAGTTTTTCCTGTTGTGAAAAATAAAATTCCTATAAATATAAGAAATACAAACGATCCTGAAAATGACGGAACAATGATAATTTCAGATGACGATAATCTATCAACAACTCCATCTATCACAGGTGTTGCTGGGAAAAAAGGCTTTTCGGTTTTTAATATATCAAAAACTAAAAGAAGTGAAGATCTTACATTTATAAGAAAATTAGTATCTGTTTTCGAAACTAATGATGTGCATATTGAACAAATGCCTTCATCAATTGATAGCGTTTCTGTAGTAGTACCATTTAATGAAATTTCAAGTAAACAGTCAAAAATCATTGAAGAAATCAACATTTATTGCTCTCCAGATTCAATTACAATTTATCATAACATGTCATTAATTGCAGTAGTTGGCAGAGGAATGATAAATGTAAAAGGGTCAAGTGCGAAAATATTTCATGCTTTAAGTAAAGAAAATATAAATGTAAGAATGATTTCTCAAGGCTCAAGTGAAATGAATATAATAATAGGGGTAGTTGAAAAAGATTTTGAAAATTCAATAAAGACAATTTGTAAAGAATTTAACCTTACGGAGGATGCATGAAAATAGGATTAATTGGTTTTGGCACTGTAGGAAGAGGAGTTTATGAAATTTTAAAAACAATAAATGATATTGAAGTTAGAAAAATTGTTACAAATCATCCTCAAAAAATTACTGATGTAAATAAAGAACTTTTATCAAATGATATAAATTTAGTTGTAAACGATGATGAAATTGATGTTGTAATAGAAGCTACAGGTGCTGTTGATATAATCGATTTTGTAATAGATGCTATTAAAAAGAAAAAATCATTTGTAACAAGTAATAAAGAGCTTGTAAGCAAGTATTATAATTTACTTACAACTACAGCAAATAAAAATGACGTTTATTTTCTATGCGAAGCAAGTGTTGCAGGTGCTATTCCTATAATTAAAAATTTAAGAGATATTGAAAGAATTTCAAATATAAAAAGAATTGATGGAATAATAAATGGAACTACAAATTTTATTTTAACATCGATGTTATCAGATAATTTAACTTTCGAAGAAAGTTTAAAACTTGCTCAAAAAAAAGGTTTTGCAGAATTAAATCCCGAAAGTGATATAAAAGGTTTTGATATGTTAAGAAAAATCAGAATACTTTCGCTTATTGGATACGGATGTGATGTAGCAGAAGATGATATCATTGTTAAAGGAATAGAAAATATAAAAAAAGAGGATTTAGATTTACTAAAAAGCAAAAATTTTTTTGTAAAACTTATAGCAGAATCTTTTATGGAAAATGAAAAAGCATATATTTCAATTTTCCCTACGGTGCTTACACAAAATGATCTTCTTGCATCAATAAACTACTCTGAAAATGCTGTTTTAATAGATACTAATTATACTTCAAAATTGGTATTTATAGGTCAAGGTGCTGGAAGATTTCCTACGGCAAATGCAATTGTAAATGATGTTTTAGACATTAAAAATAAAAATAGTTACAAAAAATATAAAGCTACAAAAAATTACAAAAATAGTGCATATGAATTAAAAAATCATTACTATGTAAGAGGAAAAATAGACAGTAGTTTAATAGAAATGCAACTAAAAGATGATGTATATATAACAAAAGAACTTAACTATGAAGAAGTAAAAGATATTAAAGATTCTATAAAAATATCTAAAGAGGCTTATAATGAAATACGTATCAACAAGAAATAATAAAGATATACAAAATGCATCTTTTGCAATCTTAAACTCTCTTTCAAAGGATGGCGGACTATATGTTCCTGAAAATTTTCCAAAATTTTCTAAAAAAGATTTAGAAAAACTTTCAAGTTTAAATTATACAGATCTCTGCTTTGAAATTTTAAAACTTTTTTTTGATGAATTTGATGAAAATGACTTAAAAGATGCAATAGAAAAAGCTTATGGAAAATTTAAAGAAAAGATAGTTGGTTTTAAAAAAATGGATGCAATTACAAACTTAGAACTCTTTTGGGGACCAACACTTGCATTTAAAGATATGGCATTATCACTTTTACCTTATCTATTAAAACTATCAGTAAAAAAAGAAAATTTTAAAAAAAATATTATGATACTTACCGCAACAAGTGGAGACACAGGAAAAGCATCTCTTGAAGCTTTTAAAGACGTTGAAAATACTGAAATAACTGTTCTATATCCTACAGATGGAGTTTCTGAAATTCAAAAACTTCAGATGGCAACAACTACAGGTAAAAACACACATGTATATGCGATAAAAGGAAATTTTGACGATTGTCAAAGAAAAGTTAAAGAAATATTTGAAAATGATGAAATGAAAAATTTTGCAGATGAAAATAATTTTATATTTTCATCTGCAAATTCAATAAATATAGGAAGGCTTTTGCCTCAAATTGTATATTATTTTTATGCATATTTCAGAATAATTGAAAATGAAAATATGAATATACTTGATAAAATTGACGTATCTGTTCCTACAGGAAATTTTGGAGATATTCTTGCTGGAATTTATGCAAAAGAAATGAATCTTCCAATAAAAAATTTTATTGTAGCATCAAATTCAAATAATGTTTTAACAGATTTTTTTAACACAAAAATTTACGACTCAAAGAGAAATTTAATTAAAACATCATCTCCTTCAATGGATATTTTAATATCAAGCAATTTGGAAAGATATTTATATTTATTATGTAAAGATACAAACGTAATAAATAAAAAAATGAATGAATTAAAAAATACTGGAAAATTTAAACGGGATTTAGATTTTCCAGATGATATTAGTGCTAAGTTTGCAACTGAAAAAGATGTTTCAGAAACAATTTACAATGCATATTTAAGCTATAACTATATTATGGACCCTCACAGTGCAATTGCTTTTTTTGCGATGAAAAATAATTTAAAAAGACAAAGCTTAGTTATTTCAACAGCAAGTTGTTATAAATTTCCAAATAAAATTCTTGAATCTTTAAAATTAGATCCAGATAAAGATATAGAAAAAAATTTACAACTTCTTTCTTTTTATGCCACATATGAAATACCAGATGAGCTTAAAGATTTAAAAAATAAAAAAATTCTACACAAAGAAATTTTATCAAAAAATGAAATAGAAGAAAAAATTAAAACTTTATTGGAGAAAAAATGAAAGTAAAAGTTCCAGCAACAAGTGCAAATTTAGGTCCAGGATTTGATTGTATTGGTATTGCACTAAATTTATACAATGAATTTGAACTTATAGATAGAAATAATATAAACGAAAAAAATTTTGAAAAAGAAAATCTAGCAGATAAAGCATATAAACATTTTTTTGAAAAAACTAAAACCACATTTATAGATAAAAAAGTAAAAATTTCAGGAGATGTTCCAATAAGTAGAGGTTTGGGTTCGTCTGCAACTTGTATAATTGGTGGAATTCTTCTTGCAAATGAAATAAGCAATTTAAATTTATCAGATGAAAAGTTAATCGATATAGCACTTGACCTTGAAAATCATCCTGATAATTTGACACCTGCTTTAATTGGTGGAATTGTTTTAAATGTAAAAGATGAAAAAAATAAATTTATTAAAATAAAATCCAAATCTTTAAATTTTTTGGCTTTTATACCTGATTTTTTAACATCTACAGAAAAAGCAAGAGAAATTTTACCAAAAAATTACTCAAGAGAAGATGTTGTATACAACATATCTCATGCAATGCTATTTATAAATTCTATTAAAGATGGAAATATCACAAAAAATTGTTTTTACGATAAAATTCACCAACCTTATAGAAAAAATTTAATTGATGAATATGAAAAAATAGAAAAAATAGCATTTGATAATGGTGCAAAAGGTGTGTTTATAAGTGGTTCAGGTTCTACAATAGGTGCAATAAGTGATGAAAATTTTAAAGAATTTGATATAAAAAAATATAATCTGAAAAACAAATGGAAAGTTTTAAATTTAAAAATTGAAAATAACGGAGCAAAAATAATAAAAGATTAATCAAAATGACGGTTAGAAATAAATATTTTTTCTAAACCGTTATTTTTATATTCCTATTTAAAGTGTTTTTTCGTAAAAATAAATACAAATAATATTTTTTTACTTTTAATAACATAACTAAAAATGTATATTTTTTGCGATTATTGTTCATAAATATGATATATTAGATATAATAAATCAATTACTTTTATTGATGTTGGTAAATTTAAATAAAAATGTTTAATGAAAACATTTTTAGGATATAATAGAAAGTGTCGAAAGAAAAGACAGAAATTAAAATTAGAAAAGGAGAAAACGTTATGATAATTGGTGTGCCAAAAGAAATTAAAGATCAAGAATCAAGAGTAGCAATTGTACCTGGTGCAGTTTCAGATTTATTAAAAGTAGCAGATAAAGTCTTAATTGAAAAAGGAGCAGGAGTTGCTTCAGGTATTAGCGATGAAGATTTCATAAAAGCTGGTGCAACTATTATAGATAGTGCAAAAGAAGTTTGGGAAAAATCTGATATGATTTATAAAGTAAAAGAACCTCTTGAAGAAGAATACAAATATTTCAGAGAAGGTCTTATAATTTATACATATCTTCATCTTGCAAGCGATGAAAAGTTAACACAAGCATTACTTGATAGTAAAGTTACAGGAATAGCTTTTGAAACAGTTGAGCTTCATCATAAACTTCCATTGCTTAAACCGATGAGTGAAATAGCAGGTAGAATGGCAGTTCAAGAAGGCGCTAAATTCTTAACTAAACCAAATGGCGGTAAAGGTATTTTATTGCAGGGAGTTCCTGGCGTAAGACCTGCAAATGTTGTAATAGTTGGTGCTGGTACAGTTGGAACAGCTGCAACTAGAATAGCAGTAGGTATGGGTGCAAGAGTAACGGTTTTAGATGTAAACGTTGATTCTCTTGCAAGAATTCAGGATCTA
Source organism: Peptoniphilaceae bacterium (assembly GCA_022769085.1). Classification (GTDB taxonomy): domain Bacteria; phylum Bacillota; class Clostridia; order Tissierellales; family Peptoniphilaceae; genus JALEKO01. The sequence goes on along the minus strand of JALEKO010000012.1, from coordinate 68,523 downwards.
TTCCCTAATGCCGTTGAAACTCTTTATTCAAATCCTCTTAACATAGAAGAAGCTGTAAAAGATGCTGACCTTGTTATATCAACAGTATTAATTCCTGGAGCACGTGCACCTCAACTTATTAAAGAATATATGGTTGAAGAAATGGAAGAAGGATCTGTAATTGTTGATGTTGCTATAGACCAAGGTGGCTCTACAGATTTAACAAAAGGCAGACCAACAACACATACAAATCCTGTTTTTGTAGAACATGGAATAATTCACTATGCAGTTGCAAATATTCCTGGTGCAGTTGCTGAAAGTTCAACTTATGCTCTTTCAAATGCTACAACAAAATATGCTAAGATAATTGCTCAATACGGACTTAAAGATGCAGTAGAAAAATTCCCTGAACTTGCTAAAGGTGTAAATACTTACAAAGGAAAAGTAACTTATGAATCAGTTGCAAAAGATACAGGACATGAATATACTCCACTTGTAATAGACTAAAATAATATTTTAAAAAACTTCCCTGTAAATTTACAGGGAAGTTTTTCTTTTACTATAAAATATTTTTATATTTTAAACGTAAATTTCAACGTTAACTTAAAAAACTATTTTTTATATTGCATTTAAAAATTCTACAAAAATTTTTTCATTTGCAAAATCTTCATTGTGAAGCATTTCAGGATGCCACTGAATTGCCATTAAGAAATCATGATGTTTACTTTCAATGCATTCTATAACGCCATCTTTTGCCTGTGCTGTAACTTCAAATTCTTCTGCAAGTTTATTTATAATTTGATGATGAAAAGAATTTACCGTTATTATTTCTTTTTTAAAAACATTATAAATTTTAGAATTATTTTTAAGTTTTACAGTATGCGTTTTTTGCGTAGGGTTATTTTTTTGATTATGTTTAACATATGAATTTTTATCATATGATAAATCCTGATAAAGACTTCCACCAAAAAATACATTTATAAGTTGAAGTCCTCTACAAATTCCTAAAATTGGAATTTCTTTTTTTAATGCATATTCTAAAAGTAAAAATTCAAAATAATCTCTTTTTTCATAAATACTTTCAAGTTTTACTTTAGGTTCTTCATTATATAATAGCGGATTAACGTCATTTCCACCCGTTAAAATTAACCCATCTATTCTTGAAATATAATTTTCTATAACTTTTTTGTTATCTACTACAGGTAAAATAAATGGAATACCTCCAGCTTTTATTACAGAATCAACATAATCTTCATTTACATAACATTTTTTATATCCAGCAAAATCATAATCTTTTTCTTCAAAAATACCTGCCGATAGTCCAATTATTTTATTTTGCATATATCCCCTCAAATTATATAAATTTTATTTTTAAAATACCTACATTGTAAAACACTGTAGTAAATTTTTTATTTATTTTTAATATAAAATAACTATACTACTTAAATTTTAATTTTATTTTTAAATAAATTAAAAAGAACACCTATAGTGTTCTCTTTAATTTGTTTTTGAAAAAAATTATTTAAAAATAAATTTTTAGAGTCCGAAAAATTTTGCAAGAAGTATTATTCCAACACACATTATAAGAAGTGGTAAACCAAATACTTTAATTGCTGCTAAAAACATTGCAAGCTTATCGTTTTTTTCAAGGTTGTCTTTGTCAAGCAAATGTTCTTTTTTTTCTATTTCTTCTTTTGTATAATTTTTTAGCGGATCCTCAATTTTTTTCATATTTTAATTTTCTTTTTCCTTTAGTTTTAAATTATCTCTATACGCCTTTTCTTTTTCTTCTTCACTAACATCTGTAAGGAAGCAAGCTACAAAATGATCTTTTTCAATCTCTTTAAATTCTGGAATTACATTTTTACATATTTCCATGCAATATTTACATCTTGTGTGGAATCTACATCCTTTAGGCGGATTTACAGCAGATGGAATATCTCCTTCAATAACCTGTAATGTTTGTCCATGTGGTACATCGGTTCTTGGAATTGCTTCAAGTAAAGCTTTTGTATAAGGGTGAATAGGGTTTTTAAATATTTTATCCGATGAAGATAACTCCACAAGAACACCAAGGTACATAACACCTATTCTATCCGAAATATATTTAACTACCGAAAGATCATGTGTTATAAAAAGATATGTTAAATTGAATTGTTCTTTCATATCTTGAAGTAAATTTATAACCTGAGACTGAATTGAAACATCTAAAGCAGAAACTGCCTCATCACAAACTATGAATTTAGGTCTAAGTGCAAGTGCTCTTGCTATACCAATTCTTTGTCTCTGACCTCCTGAAAATTGGTGAGGGTATCTGTGAATAAAATATGGGTCAAGTCCGCATTCTTTCATTACAGCTTGTATATATTCGTTATATCCTTCTTCTTTTCTGGAAGAAAAAAGTTTATGACCTAAAACTCCTTCACCTATAATATTTCCAACTGTCATTCTTGTGTCAAGTGATCCATAAGGATCTTGGAAAATTATTTGAAGATCTTTTCTTAGTTCCCTAATCTCTGAATTGTTAAGTTCTGAAAGGTCAATTCCATCATCTTTAAATGATTCATAATTTTCAAAATTATCTTTCATTCTAAGAGAATTTCTTAATTCTTCAATTTTATTTCTTTCAACTTTTACTGATTTTTCTTTAATTTCTAATTCTTTTTCTAAAGATTTAAGATTTAAATCATCATTATTTTTTAATTCTTCAGGACTCTTAATTCCTTTTACAAAAGCTTCCTCTTTAATTTTTTTAATTTTTAAATTTACGTCTGCTTTTTCTTTTAAAACATCATAATATGAAAGTAAAGCATTTTTTACTTCTTCAAGATTATCTGAAGTTAAAAGTCCTCCTGCTATTCTTAGCATGTTGATATAATTTTCTTCGAGATCTTTTCTCTTTTCAATCATTTCAACTTGATGTTCACTTTTTTTAACTTCATCTTCTTCTTTTTCAAAGTTTTCTTTAGCTTTATAAAATTCTTCAACCTTTTTATCATATTCTGGAAATTTTTTTGGAATTGAATTTATAATTTTTTTCATGTATCTAGGAGCCATTTCATTAAGAGTTGTTCCATAATACAAAATAGATCCTCCAGTTTGAGTATAAAGTTGTAAAAGAGTTCTTCCAAAAGTTGATTTTCCAGAGCCTGATTCCCCTACAAGACCAAAAGTCTCCCCTTCTTTAATATTAAGAGTTATTGTTTCATTTGCATGAACAAAATCCTGTTTTTTAGAAAAAAGCTTCTTTTTGAGAGGAAAATATTTTTGTAAATTTACAACTTTAAAAAGTGTTTTATTTTCCATTTTCTTCTCTCTCCTTTCTATTAGGGTAGTGACATCTTATAGTCTGTTTATCGTTAACTTTTACAAGTTCTGGCAATTCTTCAATACATTTTTTTGTACAATACTTACATCTTGTAGAAAATTTACATCCCTTAGGAAGGTGAAGAGGATGAGGAACAGAACCTGGTATTACATCAAGCCTCTCGTTTCTATCTGATGTTATTGATGGTATTGAATTTAAAAGAGCTTCTGTATATGGATGGTTATATTCAGTTAAATCTTTTTCAAAAATATATTCAACAGGAGACTGTTCTACAATTTGACCTGAATACATTACAGCAACATCATCAGCCATTTGATTTATTACGCCCAAATCATGTGTTATAAAAAGTATAGATGTATTAAATTTTTCTTTAAGCTCATTCATAAGCCTTAAAATTTGAGCCTGTATTGTTACATCAAGTGCTGTAGTTGGTTCATCTGCTATCAAAAGTTTTGGTTCACATGCAAGAGCCATTGCAATCATGACTCTCTGGTTCATTCCTCCCGAAAGTTCAAAAGGATATTGTTTTGCAACAACTTTTGGATTTGGAATTTTTACCTTTGATAAAAGATTTACTACTTCATCTGCCGCCTGTTTTTTATTCATTCCTTTATGAATTATTAAAACTTCACTAAGCTGTTTTTCAACAGTAAATACAGGGTTTAACGAACTCATAGGCTCTTGGAAAATCATTGAAATAGCATTTCCTCTTATTTTTTCCATTTCTTTTTGTGATGCATCATTTATTTTTTTGCCGTCAAACCAAATTTCTCCATCATAAATTTTCTGATTAGGTTCAAAAAGTCTTAAAATAGACATTGCAGTCTGACTTTTTCCAGAGCCTGATTCTCCTACAAGACCTAAAGTTCTTCCTTCATCAACAGTAAGAGAAACCCCGTTTACAGCTTTTATTAAACCTTTTTTTGTACTGAAATACGTGTGTAAATTTTTAATTTCAAGAAGTTTCATGTTAATTACCTCTCATTTGACCTTGGATCTATTGCATCCCTAAGTGCATCACCTATTAAGTTAATTGAAAATGTTGAAAGGAAAACTGCAAGTGCAGGTATAATCCATCTCCACCAATAAATTTCAATTACTTCTGTAGTTTGTGCTGCAGTCATCATATTTCCCCATGAAGGTTGTGGTTCTTGAACTCCAAATCCTAAAAATGAAAGACCTGCTTCTGTAAGAAGATTTCCACCAAATCCTAAAGTTGCTTCAACTATTACAAGTGAAAGCACACTTGGGAAAATGTGATTTTTAAGTATTGAATTTGTAGAAATTCCCAAAGCACGTGCTGCCGTTACATAATCTCTTTCTCTTTCAGCTAATATTTGACCTCTTACAAGTCTTGCTATTCCAGTCCATCCTAAAACTCCCAAAATAACCATTATCATCATAAGCCTTGTATTTTGGCTTACATTTACAGGAAGTAACCCTGAAAGAGTTATTATAAGAGGATAAAATGGGAAAGATGCTATAATTTCAGAAAATCTCATAAGAAGATTATCAATTTTTCCACCTGAAAAACCTGATATCATTCCTATTACAACACCTAAAACTATGCTAAGTAAAGTTGAAACCAAAGAGATTATCATAGTCATTTGTCCACCGTAAACAAGTCTAGTAAATAAATCACGTCCTTGTTCATCAGAGCCAAATAAAAATCCGTTTAATCCCCAAGTATCAATTTCTCCTTCTTTTTCTATTGCATAGTTGTTATAGTATCCTGCAAAGACTTTTTCGTATTTTGCATCACTCTTTGGTGTGTTAGTTTCTTTATATTTATCTTTTCCCCAAGCATAAAGTTTTCCATTTTCATCTACTACAACAAAATGGCTATTTCCACCTGCAACATCAACAATTTTTGAATTTATTTCAGGCACACTTTCTCCTGTAAGAGCTTCTCTTTTTGGACCCCATGTATATATTTTTCCATTTTCATCTAATGCTATTGCAGATGTCTGAGTCATGGCTACTTTTTTAACTTTTATAGAACCATCTTTAAGTTCACTTGGCATTTGTGTGTCTAGTTCAGTTCCTCTTGCACCTAACAGTCTAATTGAACCATCATCAAGAACTACTATTACATTTGTATTTGATGCTACAAAATCTACTACTTTACCTTCAATTTCTTTTGGTATCATATTTAATTTTGTATTTAAAGTAGAACCCCAAATGATAAGATTTCCCTTTTCTGTTAAAATTACAGAATACTGTGTTCCAGCACCAAGTTTTTTTACTTTTTCATTTTTTATTATTTGTTGTTTGTCACCAGTTAAAGATGTCTGTTGGAATGCTTTATCACCCCAGCCATAAAATTCATTATCTTCTGTTGTAATAATTACATGTCTATCACCAGATGCAACATGAGAAATTTTCTTATCTTTTATTTTTTCTTGTATATCTTTTGGTATATCCAAAATATCATCTTCGGTATTTTTTCCCCATAGATATAAATTCCCTTCATTTGAAAGACCTATAGAGTATGTAATTCCGACAGAAATTTCAGATACGCCTTCATCTTTAAGTGCTTTTGGATAATTCATATAACCATATCCAGGTGAAATATTTTTCATAGTTCCTTGAGAATAATTGCTATCAAATTTAAATAATCTTGATCCTATAAAAATAGTTATAATTATAGACAAAAACAAAACAAGACCTATTACACCCAAAGGATTGCTAAAGAAATTTTTTAATGCAACTTTTCCTGGAGACTCAATGGCTTCTTCTTTTTCAATAACCTCTTCATTATTTAAATTAATTTCCTCACCACTAGATGCACCAAAAGTAAACCCTTGAAGTATTCTTTTGAAATACAATTTTAAATAATGTATTAAATTGTGTTTTTTCATATTAAGCCTCCAGCTTTACCCTAGGATCAACAAGTGCATATGTTATATCCATAAGAAGATTTCCTAGTAAAGTTAAAAGTGCATAAAACATAGATAGAGCCAAAACGACGTTATAATCTGTTGCAATAACGGCTGTAATAAGTTCGTTTCCTATTCCTTTATATGCAAATACCCTTTCTGTTATAGCAGAACCTGAAAACATTCCAATTATAGACCATGCCATTGCCGTGACAACTGGAATAAGTGCATTTCTAAATGCATGTGAGTAAATTACAGTTTTTTCTTTTAATCCCTTTGCACGTGCAGTTCTTATATAGTCTTCATTAAGTGCATCAAGCATTGAACTTCTTACATATCTTGAAAGTGATGCAAGAGAGCCTACAGTTAAAGTTATTGTAGGAAGTATTAAATATCTAATCCATTGCAAAAAACTATTATCTCTTGGCATTCCATTTGCAGGCAACCATTTCAATTTAAAAGCTACTATATAAATTAATAAAAGTCCGATAAAAAATGTAGGAAGAGAAATTCCCACAAGTGTAAATACTTGGAAGAATTTATCAAAAAATCCTCCCTTTTTCACCGCAGACCTTATCCCTATCAAAATAGAAAGAACAAACGAAATTACCGTAGCTCCTAAATTTAAAATAATTGTATTTTTTAACGGTTCAGACAAAAACTTTCTTACAGGTGTTCTAGTTTGCATACTATCTCCAAAATCACCTTTCAAAGTCTTTCCAAGCCATCTTACATATTGTTCAGGAATTGATTTATCAAAACCATATTTTTCAGAAAGTGTATCGTAAAGTTTATCAAACTCTTCCTGTGTCATCTGTTTTCCCCCACCTCTTGGCATCATAAGTACTACAGGGTCTCCTGGCATTGCTTTCATTAGAAAAAATACCAAAACTGAGATTATGAAAAGAACAGGTATTAAATTTACGATTCTTTTTAATGTATATTTTAACATTTTTTTCCCTCTTTAAATTTTATGACAAAAAACAAAGGTCCCTAAAGGGACCCTTGCAAATAATATTATTTTAGAGTCATCGTAAAGATTGCATCGTCAACTCCCCAATAAGGGCTTGTCTCGAATCCTTCAACTCTGTTTGAAGTTTCAGAATAGATAATATTTGAATATAGTGGGATTTCTGGAAGATAATCGTTAAACCATAATTGATGTTCTTCCCAATAATCCAAATATTTTTCTTTATCTGAAGGATCAACATGTCTAAATTTCTCTGTAAGTTCATCTTCAGCTGGGTCGTTTGTTTTTGTAGTGTTGTCGTTACCTTTTGTATTGTATTGTCCCCATGGATCATATGGATCTCCAAAAGTTGAACCCATGTTAAATGCTGTATATTCAGCATCATCTTTTGGGAAATACAAATTCTGCATCATAGTTGAGAAATCTACAGCTTTTACGTTGTATTCCATTCCAACTTGTTTAGCATTTTCAGGTAATTGGTTATTAATTAAAGTTGTAATTTCACTATCAGGTGATCCCTGTTGATTTACCTGAAGTTTTTCGCCTTTATCGTTATATCTGTAATAATCAAAGCCTTTGCTATCTTTGTTATATAATTCTTGTGCTTTGTCATAGTTCCAAGGAGTTTTTCCATCTTTTTCAAATTTATATGGGCTTTCATCAAGTCTCTTGTTTGCTTCATCTAAATTTAATGTATAATGAACAAGTTTTCCTTCGATGTCTGCTCCTCTTTCTTCATACATCCACTGACTTAAACCATATTCTCCATCAGTTACAGTTGCATATCCTCCTGCAAAATCCTGTACGAATGAATCTCTATCAAGTAAGAATGCTACGGCTTGTCTTACTTCTTTGTATTGTGTAGCACTTCTATCTGTAATAAATACAAGTTTTCCATATCCATTTCTGTTAAATGTGTATGTTTGTAATTTTCCTTTATCGGCTTTTTGAGTCATTTTTTCAATTTTGGCTCCGTCCATTTCTTGTTCATAAACGTCTATATCGCCGTTTTCAATTAAATCTGTAGCTATTGCTGGATTTATTCTTTGGAAAATTACATTAGGAATAGTTGCTTTCTTGCCATCTTGATTTCCTAAGAAGTTTTCATCAAGCTCAAGTTTAACCATGTTATTTTCATAACTTACAAATTTATATTGTCCAGCTGTTGGCTGTGGTTTTAATCTATAATCTTGTGTATATTTTAAAGCTGCTTCTTGATATAAAATATCTGTTGCATCTGCATTTCCAGATTCTACATCAGCTTTTTGTTTTTCAATATCTGCTATTTGTGTGTCATATTCTTTTTGATCTGAACTTGCAAAATCTTCACTTGCTTTTGCTTCTTCAAGTTCTTTTTTAACATCATCAAGTCTTGAATCTAAAAGTTTTGTTAAACTTGCCTTATCATCATCTGAAAGTTTGTACCCTTCTTTTGCAACAAGACCATTTCCTTCTGGTGTTAAATCCATATTTGGTGCAAGTGCATGCATTGGTGTTGGTCCCCATCCTGCAAGTGTTATTTCATAATAATATGGAAGGAAACTTGAATCAATTGTAAATGAAAATGTATTGTCATCGATATATTTTATTCCTTGTAATACATTTGTTTCACCTTTATGGAATGCTTCATATCCTTTTATACTTTCAGATCCAATATCACTTGAACCTGTAATTGGAATATATTTTGAATCTGTTACTAAAATTGAGCCAAATATATAGTCTTTTGAAGTAATAGGTTCTCCATCTGACCATTTCATATCTGGATTTAGTTTAAAAGTATATGTTTTTGATTTATCGTCATTTTCTTTTATTTCAGGCTCTTCTGTAAGAATATTCATGTTAAACTTATATTCTCCGTCTTTATCCTGATAAACAGTATTATATCCAGAAAAACCATAAGTTCCTAACATATATCTTACATAATTATCATTTACAGTGTTTGTAAATCCACCAATAAAATCTCCACCAATACTATCAAGACCAACAACTAGTGTTTTGTCATCTGTTTGAGCTTGAAAGTCCTCAACATTACTTGTTGCGTTTTCTGTTACTGCAACGTTACTTGCACTATTAGCATTACTTGCAACTTTTGCATTTGAGTTTGTCGCTGTGTCATTTGACTGACCACATGCTACAAGCGTAAAACTCATCGCAAGTGTTGCTAGTGCGACAGTTAGTTTTCTTTTCATCTATACCTTCTCCTTTTTAAAATACTTGTAAAACATTCTACATTCCAATTACATAATTGTCAATATTTTTTATATTTTTTTGATAAATTATTGCTTAGTTATGTAGTTTAAGATTCTATATTAACTATTTATTGAATATTTATTCGTTTTGTGAAAATTCTTAGACTTAAATTTTTCTTCTATATAATTTAAAAACATAAGATTTTCAGTTAATAATAGGCTTATTTCATATTTTTTGTAAAAACGTTTTTATTAATTTTTATAAAATATTCAGTTTATATGAATTACTTTATAAAAATTAAATTTAAAGGTCATCTTTTATTATTGAAGATTTTGAATATGCAGAAACTTTTCCTTCAAAGAAATCTGTTTTTACAGTATTAGGATCTGAATATTCATCAACCCATTTCATGCTTTCAGGAATGTGTCTGTATCCTTCGTAAATATTTCCAAAACCAAGTCCAGATGAACGAAGATTTCCAAGATATTTTATATAATCTTCAATCATTTTTGTGTTTAAGCCCTGTATGTCATTTCCTATTGCATATGAGCCCCATTTTATTTCTTCTTCAACTCCTCTTTTTATTAGGGATTTGTAATATTCTACCTTTTCATCTGTAAAAAGGTCTTCTCTTTCTTTTTTTAAATCTGTTATCATTGACCTAAAAAGCCAAAGATGTGTATTTTCATCTCTATTTATATATCTTATTTCTTGCACTGTACCTGGCATTTTTCCATTTCTTCCTAAATTATAGAAAAATGAAAATCCAGAATAGAAATAAATTCCTTCAAGGATATAATTTGCAATAAGTGATTTCATGAAAGCAACATCTGTTCCTTCCATTAAGAAATCATTATATTGACTTCCTATAAACTGATTTCTGTCAAGAAGTGTTTTGTCATCTTTCCAAAGGTATATTATACTATCTCTTTCTGAAGGGTTTGCTATTGTATCTAATATATATGAATAGCTCTGTGAATGAATAGCCTCTTGAAAAGTTTGTATTGCAAGACACCAGTCTATTTCATTTGCAGTTATGTACATTTCAAGATTTGGAAGTTGTGCAGTTTGAATTGAATCTAGGTATATTAAAAAAGAAAGTATCATATCATATGCTCTTTTTTCATATTCATCTAAATTTCTATAATCTTTTATATCTTGATTTAAATTAATTTCTTCTGGTATCCAAAAATTATTCATGGCTTGTCTATACCAATCATAAGTCCGTTCATATTTTAAATTGTTATAATCGTTTAAATTTGTTGTATTACCACCGATTATTTTTCTTTTTGTTAAGTCAACATCACCATCAGGGTTAAATATTCCTCTTTTTTTTAATTTATCAGCCATTTTTTCTCCTTTCTAAATAATTACTTATATTAATTATAAGATATATTTCTTTTTTAGACAAAATTAATTTTTTATTTTTATATGCAAAAAGCGGAAATTAAAAATTTCCGCTTTTAAAAATAATTTTATATATAATCATCAATATTAACTCTTATATTTTCTTTTCTTGATTTTTCAGATGCAAAACACATTATATGTGACATAACAGATTCTTTTGCTCCTGTTTTAACCTTTGTAATATCCCCATTTACCGCATCGACAAATGCATCTATTAAAGCTTCATCTCCTCCTCCATGACCAGATGAAGTATCTAAAATTTTAAAAACTTTAATTTCATCTTCCCCAAAATGTCTAAGCATAATTTCTTCTTTAAGATCATCTCCTATTATTTCACCTTTCGTACCTTGTATTTTTATATTTCTATGTATCTCATTTGAAAAAGCTGATAGATTAAATACCGCTGAAATTTCATCTTCAAATTCTATTGAAACTGACTGATGATCACACACATCATTATCACTTTGCCATACACATTTTCCATAAGAATTTGTTTTTAATGCTTTAATTAAAGCTTCATATCCTGATTTTTCACTTACAACTTTTCTCCATCCTCTTTCAGGAAGTGACCTGTAAAATTCTACTGCTGAAAATACACATGTTTTTTCATATTTACAATCAATACATCTTTCTGATGCACCTTCTGGCTGATTTTCTTTTTTAAAATAGCTTAAATTCCCATAAGAATTTATTGATTTTGGTTTTTTGCCTGTAAGGAAAAGTAAAATATCCATATCATGACATGATTTTTGAAGTATTAAAGGTGAAGATTTTTCTTCATTATTCCAATTTCCTCTTACAAAAGAATGGGCAAAATGGTAATATCCTATATTTTCGTTGTGATTTATAGTCATTATTTTTCCTATTTCTCCATCATCAAGTAATCTTTTTATTTTTCTATAAAAAGGTGCATATCTTAATACGTGACATATCATAAAAACATAATCTCTATTTTGTGCTTTTTTTGCTATTTCTCTTACTTCTTTTTCATTTGGAGAAATTGGTTTTTCTAAAAGTATATGTACTGGAAAATCAAGTGCTTTTAATGTAATATCGTAATGCTTTCTATCAGGTGTAGCTATTACCAAAATATCTGTAAATTTTTCTTTTTTTAAATCGTTAAAAAATTTATCTACATCATCGTAAAGTCTACTATCTGGTAAATTAAATTCATTTTTTACCGTTTCTATTTTATCTGCATTTGTATCTACTGCTGCTGTTAATTCAAATCCTTTTTCTTTTAAAAGTTTTGCATATGTTTCTCTTCCTCTGTTTCCTGCACCTATAATTGCAAATCTCATAATCATCCTTTCAATAAGCTTGTTGTAAAACGTTCTATAAATTATTTTTAATATTAACTCCATCATTAATTTATTTAATATATAAAGTATAAAAGTTTTTACAAGTGTTATAATTGCTAGTTTTAAAAGCGAAAATTTTAAATAAGTTTTTTAATTAAATGTATTCTATATTTTTTAATTAATACTTTTTAAAGCTTCTCTATTTTTTCTAATTGTTTCTTCTATTATAGAATCATCTATTGCATCTGAAAGAAAAATTGCCTCATATTGTGATGGTGCAAACATAAATCCTGATTTTAACATTGATTTAAAATATTTTTCAAACATATTGTTATCTGCATTTTTTACATCATCATAAGATTTTATTTCAGAATCAATTCCAAAAAATAAACTTAATATTGAATGGAATTTTGACACCTTTGCATTTATACCAAGTTCTTTTATATTTTTTTCAAATCCCAAAGCTAATTTTTCTGCATTTTTATCTAATTTATCATAAATTTCTTGATGGTCTTTTAAATATGTTAAAACATCATAACCCATTTTCATTGCAAGCGGATTTCCAGATAATGTACCTGCTTGATATACTCCACCAAGAGGTGTAAGTTTTTGCATTATTTCTCTTCTTCCAGCAAATGCCCCAACTGGCAAGCCCCCTCCAATTATTTTTCCAAAGCAATATAAATCAGCTTTTACATTAAAAAGTTTATCAACAGAACCAAATCTAATTCTAAATCCTGTAATAACTTCATCAAATATTAAAAGTATTTTATTTTCTTCGGTAATTTTTCTTAAATCTTTTATAAAGCTTTCATCTGGAACGACAACTCCCATATTTGCAGCAACAGGTTCTATTATTACACAAGCTATATCATTTTTATATTCTTCTATTTTTTCTTTTACATCATTTATATCATTATATCTTGCTACAATTGTATGCATAATTGTTTCACGTGAAACCCCTTCAGATGTAGGACTATTAAATGTAAGTGCTCCAGAACCACTTTTTACTAAAAGTGAATCAGAATGGCCATGATAGCAACCTTCAAATTTAAGAATTTTATTTCTTTTTGTAAATCCTCTGGCAAGTCTTATAGCACTCATTGTAGCTTCTGTTCCAGAATTTACAAATCTTATCATATCTGTATTTGTTGCATTTGTAATTAATTGTGCAAGTTTTACTTCTTCTTCTGTTGCAAGACCAAAGGTTATTCCGTCTTCTAAATATTTTTTTGCTTTTTCAATTAAATCTTTTTTACCATGACCTAGTATAACAGGCCCCCATGAATTTATATAATCTATATATTTATTTGAGTTTACATCATATAGAAATGGTCCTTTTGCTTTTTTTATAAAAATTGGATCCATATTAACAGAACCAAATGCTCTAACAGGTGAATTAACCCCACCAGGGATTACTTTTTTTGCCCTTGTAAATAAATTCATATTTGTCCTTCTTTTATTTTTCTTGCAATATCTTTTGCAAAATATGTTATTATATTTTTTGCTCCTGCTCTTTTTATAGAAATTAATGTTTCATATATTATTTCTTCTGATACAAGATTATTTTTTACTGCATTTAATATCATTGAGTATTCTCCGCTAACTTGATATGCTACAATATTTGTATTAAAATTTTCTTTTACTCTTCTTACTATATCAAGATAACTCATTGCAGGTTTTACAATTATAAAATCACTATCTTCTTCTAAATCTAGTTTTACTTCTTTTAATGCCTCATCACTGTTATGATAATCCATTTGATAAGATTTCCTATCTCCAAATTTTGGTTTTGAATCTGCAGCTTCTCTAAAAGGTCCATAAAAATTTGATGCATATTTTGCAGCATAACTCATTATCGGAACATTTTTAAATCCATTTTCATCAAGTGTTTTTCTTATTTCACCAACTCTAAAATCCATCATATCAGAAGGCGCTACAATATCACATCCTGCTTTTGCATGAGAGAGTGCAATTTTTGCAATATATTTAATAGATGTGTCATTATCTACATTTCCAAAATTATCAATTATTCCACAATGCCCGCTTTCTGTATATTCACACATACATACATCTGTAATTACTATTAAATCTTTATTTATTTCTTTTATTTTTTTTATTGCTTTTTGAATTATCCCATCTTCTTTGTATGCCTCACTACCTTTAGAATCTTTATGTGAAGGTATTCCAAATAGTATTACAGCAGGAATATTTAGTTTTGAAATTTCTTCTATTTCATCTTTAAGCATATCAACTGAAAAATGAAATGTATTAGGCATTGATTTTATTTCTTCTTTTATATTTTCACCTTCAACCACAAAAAGTGGATATATTAAATCACTTATGCTTAAAGTTGTTTCTTTAACCATATCTCTCATTACTTTATTATTTCTAATTCTTCTCATTCTCATATACATTCTCCTCAATAACATCCACAATATCCTCAATTGTAGATTTTTTAGCTTCTATTATTTTTCTTATTCCATAATTTTGTAATGTTTTTGTTGTTGTAGGCCCAATGCTTACACAAATTTTATCTTTTAATTTACAAATCCCATAGTATTTTATAAAATTTATAACTGTTGATGATGATGTAAATGTTATATAGTCAAAATCCTCAAATTCATTCATTTTCTTAGGTCTATTATTTTCATAAATTACAAATTCATCTACATCAAAATTTTCTTTATATTTATCTACTAAAGTTTCATCACTTAATGATGAATGTGGAAAAAGTATTTTTTTTGTTTTAGTTTCTTTATCATTTTTTATTAAATCATAAAGTTCTTCACCAAGATATTTATCTGGAACGATGTCTGCAATGATTCCATATTGTTTAAAAACTTTTGCTGTTTTTTTCCCAACACAGCAAATTTTAACTCCATTAAGTTTTCTGATATCTGCGAATTTAAATAATTCATTTATAAAAATTTTAACTGTATTTGCAGAATGAAAAATTATATGAGTATAATTGTTATTTAAAATTAATTTTTTAAGAATATTTTCATTTACAGGTTTTATCTCTATTGAAGGAAGTTCAATTACAGATGCTCCTTTATTTTCTAAAATATAGCTTAAATCTTTTGTCTGTTCTTTTGATCTTGTTACTGCTATTTTTTTATTAAATAGAGGTAATTTTTCATAAAAATTAAATTTATTTCTATATTTTACAACTTCTCCAACAACTAGTATTGCAGGGGATTTATATTCAATATCTTTATAACTTAGTTCTTTTACAGTTGAAATTAAAACTTCCTGATTAGGGTATCCACCATTATAAATTACTGCACACGGCATATTTTCATCAATTCCACCTTTAAGTAGATCTTGAAATATTTTTTTTATATTTTTAAGAGCCATATAAAAAACAAGTGTACCTTTTAATTTTGCATATTTACTAAAATCACTTTCTTTATCTTTTTCTTTATGCCCTGTAATAAATGTTAATGACTCAACCTTTTTTCTTATTGTTGCAGGAATTCCTGCATAAGTCAATGCAGCAATTCCAGATGTTATTCCTGGGACAACTTCAAAATCCACATTATTTTCGTATAAAAATTTTGCCTCTTCACCTCCCCTTGCAAAAACATATGGATCTCCACCTTTAAGTCTAACTACATTTTTCCCTTCTTTTGCTTTTTCTACCATGAGTTTTTCAATTTTTTTTTGATCCATTGAATGATTCCCCATAGTTTTTCCAACATAATAGCATTCTTTCCTATCAAGCAAATTTTCATAAATTTCACTGTTTAAAAGTCTATCATAGATTAAAACATCGCATTCATTGATGGCATTATATGCTTTTATAGTTAAATTATCTTTTGGACCAATCCCTGCCCCTACTAATTTAACAATTCCCTTTTTCATTTACTTTCTCCTTTAAATATTTTGCAAGTTTTTCAATATCTTTAAATGCATTTTTTTTGTCCGTTTCAATTGTTTTTCGTATTGTAAATGAACCATCTTCTTTGCCGTAAAATGCTGTTACTTTTATTTTTTCTTCTAAGTTATTTTCTAAATTTATGTATATTCCTACTGGCTTTTTACAATCAGAATCAATTTCACATTGAAACTTTCTTTCCAAATTTGCTCTGAAGGTTGTTTTTTTATCAGATATATTTTCAAGTATTTTTTTTATTTTTAAATCATCTTTTCTATATTCAATTGCAAGAATTCCTTGACATGGAGCCGGAATAATTTCTAAAGGGTCAAATATATATGAAATTTTTTCTGTTAAATTAGCTCGTTTTAAACCTGAATAAGCTAAAATAACGCCATCTACTTCATTATTATCAACTTTTGAAATTCTTGTATCAATATTTCCTCTTATATCTACTGTATTTACGTCGATTAACTTTTTTATTTGTGTAACTCTTCTTAAAGAACCACTTCCTATTTTTAAACCCCTAATATCATTTAAAGAACTTATTTTTTTATTAGAAACGAGTACATCTCTGGGATCTTCTGCAACAGGAGGTGGTGCAAATTCAAGATTAGAATTTTTTTGTGAAGGAATATCTTTCATAGAATGAACTGCTATATCTATATTTTTTTCTAAAAGATTTTTCTCTATTTCTTCTACAAAAATTCCCTTCCCACCAATATCTTTGATTTTTTTATTTAATAAAATATCGCCCTTTGTTTTTATTATTTTTATTTCTATATCTATATTTTCATATTTTGATTTTATTAAATTTTTTATATATTCTGTTTGAATAAGTGCAAGTTTTGACCCTCTTGTTCCTATGATTAATTTCATAAATTCTCCAAATATTTCTTTAAATAATCTATATCTTTATTAATAAGTTTTTTTGTTTCACGTGAAACATCGTAATTTTTTTTGATAAGTTCAATTCTAATTTCATTTAATAAATTTATTTTCTCTATGCTTAATTTACCTAAAAGATTTTCTATTTTTTCTCCTATTAATTTAGAAATAAAAGGATTTTTTCCATCAGTATTTACTGATACTGTTATAGCATTTTTTTCAATTACTTTTCCAGTTATAAAAGTTGATTCTGATCTTTCATCTGCAATCATATACATCTTTTTTTCTTTTTTAAGTTTCTTTTCTAATTTAAATGCTAATTCTTTATTACTTAATGAAATTACTACATAATCAAATAAATCAAAGTTGAAATTTTCATCAATTTCTCTTTTTATTAATTTTATATTCTTTAAAGACTTTATTTTTTTAGTGAAGTCATTCGAAAATACATAAATTTTAATTTCACTTTTTAAAAAATTATTAATAATTCTTTCTGCTATTTTTCCTCCACCTAAAAATGCCATTTTTTTATTTTTTGTATCTATTGAAATAGGAAAGTATCTCATTATTTAATAATTTCTCCCAAAACTTCTATTATTTTATCGCGTTTTTCTTCATCTTTTATTTCTTTTAAATTTTTTAAAGGTTCAAGCATAACTTTTTTAATGGCTGAATTTACAATTGTTTCAACTTTTTTCTTTTGGCCATGAGTTAGGTCTGTTTTTCTAAAAATATAATCAAGCGTATCAGATGATATTTTTTTATTTCTTTGTGAAATTTTTTCTATTAGTGGATCAATTTTACTATTTTTAATCCACTTATTTATATTTAAAACTTCTTCATCAATTTTTTTCTCATATGAAGAAAGTATTTTTTTTCTATCTTCAAGATTACTTTTTGAAAGTAATTCAATTTTATCTATATTATAAAGATAAACTTTATCCTTATCTTGTACTTTTGAATCCACATCTCTTGGAAGTGCAAAATCAAGAATGTAAAGATTCTTTTTTCTATCTTCTATCATTTCTTTTTTTATTAATACGTGAGGAGAAGATGTTGCACATACCAATAAATCACTATCTTTAAGTTCTTCTTTTATATTTGAAAATTCTATTATATTAATTTGTTTAAATTCTTTTTTTAATTTTAATGAATTATTTAAATTATGATTTGATACAAAGACATTTGCTTTTTTTGAAATCAAATCTAAAAGTGCAAGTTTTCCTATTTTCCCAATTCCTATAATTATACATTTCTTATCTTTTAAATCTATTTTTTCACTTATTAGCTTAATTCCTACATATGATAAACTTAATGGCTTTTTTGAAATTTCAGTTTCGGTTTTTATCTTTTTTGAAAAAGTTATTGCTTCTCTAAATATTTTATTTATGTACTTTCCACTTGTACCTATTTCCATTGCACTTTCCCATGCTTCTTTAATTTGTCCAAGAATTTGATCTTCACCAATTATTGCAGAATCAAGTCCTATTGCAACTTTAAATAAGTGCTTTATGGCATCATCACCAATATAACTTATAAATTTATCATCTTTTATATCAACTTTGAAAAATTTTCTTATATAGTTTTTTATAAAATTTATTTCACTTTCATTTTGAAAAACAAAATAAATTTCACTTCTATTACAAGTATTTAGTATTACCATTTCTTTTATACTTGTAGAATTTAATATTTCTTCACTTGCTTTTATAATTTGTGAATCTTTAAAATGAACTTTTTCTCTTATTTCTATTGGTGTTTCATGCTGATTTATACCTACAGATGCAAATTTCATAAATTTCCTTTCATTTAAAATTACAAAAGAAAAGAGCTCATAAATGAGCTCTTGAATTTTAAAACTATACTCTATCTTTGTGAGTATTCCAATAATCGTTTATAAGACGAATATGTCCTCTCTCTTCTTCTTTTATCTTTTCAATAACTTCGTCTTTGCTATTTAAGATATTTTCAACTTCTGAAATAAAAATTATTGTATCTTTTTCAAGTTCCAATGCTCTTTTCATTGCTACCTTAAAATTATTTACATCAATATCTTCATCAAAATCAAATGATTGGTCAACAAGAGCACTCAAATAAGCTGAATAATCTTCGTCATATTTATTATCAATTCCTTGCTGGCCTTTGTATTTAGATGCTAAATCTTTATAAATATCTTCATGTCTTGATTCTTGATTTGCTAGAAAGTTAAAAAATTTCTTATTTTCAAGTTCTTTAGTTTTTTTAGCACATTTTATATAAAATCTTTTTCCAAACTGTTCAAGTCTTACTAAAGATTCTATTAAATCTACAACTTTAAATTGTTCTGCCATATATTACTCCTTAGGTGTCTTAACTTTTTTATGCTTTGAAAGAGGTTTCAAATGTATATTTGAACGATATTCTTTTTCAGTCCAAAGTACATTTTCAGATATCAATGCTTCTGGATTAAGTTTTACTCCATCTAAAATATGTTCTTTAAATGCTTGATAACCTGCTATATCTATTAAATGTCCTCCATGAAGGTATTTAGGTTCACCACCCATTACCCATTCACTAAACTTATGCCAATTTGAAAAAATTTGTAAAACAGAATCTGTTGTAAGCCATTTAGCAAACATCTGTCCCATTCTAGGATATTGTTTACCAGATCTTCCACCTAAAACTATATTCCACATTTGAACGTCAGGCCTTCTCCATGCTCCTGTCGGGCACCTTGAAACACATTCACCACAGCCAACACAGCAGCAAGGATCTTTATCTATTTTATGAGTTTCTTCATTTAGTGATAAAACTCTTGTTGCAGCTTGTTCACATTTTTCAACACATCCTTCACAACCTATGCATCTATCTTGGTCATAAACAGGTTTTGTTACACCAATTATACCAAAGTCAGAAAATTGTCCCTTAGTGCAGTCATTTGGGCAACCTGAAACAGCTATTTTAACATGGTATGGTGCAGGATAAATTATTTTTTCAATTTTTCTTGCCATTTCTTGAGATTTTTGAGCCGCTTTTATACAATGGTCTCCACCAATACATGCCATTACATTTCTAGGACCTATATATGGATAACCATTTTTAGTTTCCATTTCAACTCCACTTACTTCATTTTCTATTTCATGAATAAAAGGTTCAATAAGTTTTAAAACTTCATCTACATATTCGTATTTTATTCCTGTTATATCAAGGGTTTGTCTTGTTCCTAAATGTATTCTTCCGTCTCCATATTTATTTGCAACTTCTTGAACAATATCTGCCAAATCAGCTCTAAAAGTTCCACCAGGAGTTCTAAGTTGAAGCATAAATTCTCCCGGAATTTTAGATTGACGGAAACACATTTCTCTTAATTTTCCTATATTAATATCTTGCATAATCCACCTCTAATCTAAAAGATTTTTAGCCTTGGTGTAATTAAACACAGGGCCATCAAGACATACATATGTCTCATCAATTCTACAATGTCCGCATTTTCCTACTGCACAACTCATTTTTCTTTCAAATGAAACCCAAATTTTTTCATCAGGTACATTTTTCTTTTGAAGTCCTAAAGCAGCAAATCTCATCATTATAGGAGGTCCTACAATTATACATTCATAATCATCTCCAAATTCTTCAAAAGGTATTTCGTCAAAAAACGCTGTTACCATTCCTTTTCTAAAATAATCATAATCTTCTGTATCAAGACAATAAATACATTGGAATTTTTCATTTTCTTTCCGTTTTTCTAGCTCGTCTCTAAAAAGAATTGACTGATGATTTTTATATCCCATGACAAGGTGAACTGATTTTGTAAAATCTTTATCATCATTAAAACTGTTAACTAAACTTTTTACTGGAGAAACTCCTGTTCCACCTGCTATTACAACTATATGTTTCCCTTTAAATTTATCTTTAGGCCAACCATTTCCATATGGTCCTCTTAAATAAATTGTATCTCCTGCTTTTAAATTAAATATTTCATCAGTTACTCTTCCAACAGCTCTAATTGTAAAATCAAGATACCCTTCTCCGTAACCTGATATTGATATTGGTGCTTCTCCTACTTTTGGAATAGAAAGTTCCATAAATTGACCATGATTTATTTCACCATCAAATTCTACTCTAAAAGTCCGTTCAGTTTCTGTATATTTTATTACATCCAAAACTTTATGTGCTTTAGGCGTTACAATATTTAATGTCATACCTACACCTCTCTGTCTCTAATTTCTTCCAAAGCTTTTGAAACTTTGTTTATAGTTTCTGGATACGATATAAGTTGAGGACAATGAGCTGAACATCTTCCGCATCCTACACACATTGCACCAGTTTTAAATCTTGCATTATGAGCATAAATTTTATGTAAAATTTTATATCTATATCTGTCTTTTGTAGATTTTCTAAAATGAGCTCCACCTGCAACTTCATCAAAACTTGCAATCATGCAACTTGCTTCTGTTCTTCTTCTTTCTCCAACATGATGATTTATATTATATACCATATCTCTTGTATCAAAACATGTACATGTTGAACATGCTGTTGTACATGATCCGCAGTGAATACATCTTGATTGATATTCATCCCACATTGGATGATTTTTTAATTCATTAACTTCTTCAATTCCTTTAAACTCAGGAAAATTAACTTTTAGTTCGTTTTCTTCAGGATATGTAAATTCAATGCTACTGTCATTAAGCTGTTCTAAATCTTGTGAAAAATCTTCATTTGCATTAATAAATACTTTTCCATCTCTTATTGCAATTTTAAAAGCTATGTCTTTATCATCAACTTTATTTGTATTTGTGCTCACACAAAAACATCCGTCAAATTCATTTGTACATTCAATAAGAGCAAAATGAATTTTTTCTCTTACTCTGCTATAAAAAAGATCCTCAAAATTACCATTTTCAAGATATATTTGATCTTGAATTTTTACAGAATTTATATCACATGCTCTGGCAAAGATTAAATAATCTTTTTGATTTTCGAGTGGAACTTCTCTATAATCATCACCCATAAAAGTATATAAAGTTTGGGTGATTGGGGTTATGACTTCTTTCATAGGATAATCAGATCTCTTGTCGAAAACGATTTTCTCAAAAGAATCGACATTCTTGTATTGAACTGCATCAATACCTTGATAACGACCGCCTGCTGGAATATTTACAGGTGCATAAACATTATATTTTTCAGTAAGTTTATCAAACCACGATCTAATATTATCATTTGGCAGTTCTTTCATTTTGTTGAACATTTAAATTCCTCCCTTCCTTGTTAAGCAGACAAAAAGTGCAAAAATCATATCAGTTGATAAAAAGTCTCAATTTCAACACTTTTAGTAAACTTTTATGATTTCATTTTAGTTTAAGGAATTTAATTTGTCAATAATTTTGCAATGATAAACATTATCATAAATATTATCATTTTTATAAATATAAAACTTTTATGTTTTTTACTTATATTATATATAATATTTTTTTATATTTAAATCTATATTATTATATATAATATAGATTATTAATTTTTATATGTAATTATTTTTATTAAAGATTTAAATATAAAAATTAATAATCTATATTTGTTTATTGAAATTTAATATTTTTTATTTTTCAAAAACATATTTGATAATATTAATCTTTAATAAAGATTATATATCTTTTTAAAAATTAAATATAATTCTTCATCAAATTTATTAGCTTTAATATTATTATCTTTAATTAAAAAAAGCAAAGATAAGCTTTGCTTTTTATTTCTTAATTCTATTTTTTCCTGAAATATATCTAGCTGCAGATAGTGCAGCAACTTGTCCTTCGCCAACTGCTTTCATTATTTGGTATGGTAATCCAGTAATATCTCCTGCAGCAAATAATCCTGGTATTGATGTTGACATGTCTTTATGATTGGTAATTATGTAAGATCCTTCTGTTTTTAAACTTGGGACTAATCTTTCTGGTTTTGAACTTTCTTTTATAACAAAAAATCCATCAGCTTCTATTTCATTTTGCTTTAATATTAATTTTTCTGCACGATTGTTTCCTGAAAATTCAACAGGTATATCATTTATTACTTTTATATCTTTATTTAAATCTATATCTTTTTTATACATATTTACATAAATTGTTTCTCTTACAATTTCATTTATAAAGTTTGCTTCAGATACCGATTCTTCATTATAACCAATTATTACAACTTTTTTTCCTTTATATAAAGCAGCATCACAAGTGGCACAATATCCTATTCCTTTTCCAACAAATTTTTCTTCATTTTTTATATCTTTTTTAAGCTGTGTTCCACAAGCTACTATTACAGTTACTGCTTCTATTATAGATTTATCGTCAAATGTTAAAGCAAAATAATCACCCATAGCATAGACTTCTCTAACTCTATGTTTTGAAAAATTTATATTATATTTTTCTGTATGTTTTAAAAAGAGATTATACAAATCTTTTCCATTAATATCTGGAATTCCCAAATAGTTATCAATTCTTTTGCTTTTTGTTAAATCTAATGGACTATTTCCAAATACAATAATATTTTTATTTCTAATACTTGCATTTAAAGCGGCAGAAAGCCCTGCAGGCCCTCTGCCGATTATTGCCATATCATATCTCATTATTTATATCTTTCAAGAGTTTCTTTTAATACAGAAGCTGCTTGAAATCCCACCATTGTTTCTTTTAAAGTTCCATCTTTAAATATCATGAGTGTAGGAACTGCCTGAACATTATAGGCTGCTGCAACATTTGGATTTTGATCTATATCAATTCCGTATATTTCAAATTCGCTTTCTTTATCTAAATCTTCCAAAACTGGTTTTTGCATTTGGCATGGTCCACACCATGTTGCATTAAAATCAACAAGTGACAAACCCTTTCCATTTACTACTTTATCTTTAAACTCTTGTGAATTTATTTCTTTCATATTTTCCTCCAATTATTTCTAAAATTTTCTTGATCTATATTTTTGTATTATACTTTTTTAATTTTTATCAACAAGACCACTAAAATTTGAAACTATAATGCTAAATATTATTCATTTTAACTCTTTATCTAGATTCATTTGTTAATAGATAACATCTTTTATTTTTTGATAGCTTTTTACTAGCATTAATAACTATATCTTTTTCTTACTCTATTATTATCATTATCTTCTATATTTACAGTAAAGAAAACTGCTGTATTTTCTTATTTTTTGCTAATATTGTTGTTAAAAGCTTCATTATCTACTCCTATTATATATACTAGTGTCATTATAGTAACTATAGACATCATGGCTACAAAAGCTATTACTTCAAAACCATAAGAATTACTCCCTGAAACTCCTTGACAAAAAGCTAAGATAAATGTTGCTATAATAGGTTCTGATGTAACACCACCCAAATCAAAAGCTATTATAGCAACATTTTGTGATATTTTCCTTGATAGTAATAAGCTTATTATTAAAGCTAGTATGACTACCATCCACAATTTAAAGCCACCTATATTTAATTTTAACATAGATAGGCTAACAGATAATGCTACTCCAATTGATAGGATTATTAATATAGTTTTTTGATGAATAGAACCACCAGTAACTTCTTCTACTTGATCACTTAATGCATACACCATAGGCTTAACTAAAACAACAAGTATACCTAGAATAAATCCTACTAAATGTAAAAGTTTAAAGTCTGAATAATTTTCTCCCATCTGCCTTGCTAAGTCCATAAATCCACCCTCTACCGATGCAATAAAAATTATTAAACCAATTAGAGTATACATTAATACTAATATTAAAGATTTTAAATTTTTCTTCTTAAAAACAAAATGATTCATTATAAAAAAAATTAAAACTATTGGTAGCATTGCAAAAGTTGAAGATATAATTACACTTAAAATTAGATCTATATAATTTCCATCTTCAATAGCTATTTTTGAAAAATTTGCATATAAAGTCATCATTAAACCAAAGTTTACAGGTCCTGTTAAAGCTATTCCTACAAGAGCAAAAGAATCTTCTTCATTGTGACTAGCCATTAATTTCGAAATGCCTAAGCATATTGCAATTATAAATGGCGTTGTCATAGATATTATAAACCCAATAAAAACTCCAAAAAAAACTATCTGATGTAATTTATTTAGCTCACCTACAAAATCTCCCATCATTAAACCAATTTTAGATATTGATAAATCCACTCCTGATAAAAAAATCGAAAGACCTAAAATTACTCCTAAACAAGCTACTAGAAAATTTATAAGTAAACTAGTATCAAAAGGTTTTAAAAAATTTAAAATCAAAACAAAAATAGCTATAGGAGCTACTCTGCTTTTGTATTCTGTTTTATTTCTTCTTTAAAAATACTTTTTACCTCCTGTAAAACTATTTTTTATTTCTATTAATATTTTATTATATAAATTAAGATGCCCTTTCACCATAATAAATATGAATCAGAGCATCTTTTATATCTTAAATAAATATTACTTTTCTACTTGATTAGCTGTTAATATTGCTAATTTATAAACATCTTCTTCAACGCATCCCCTTGAAAGGTCATTTACAGGTGCGTTAAGTCCCTGTAAAATAGGTCCTAAGGCTTCATAATGCCCAAATCTCTGACCTATTTTATAACCAATATTTGCAGCTTCAAGAGATGGGAAAATAAATACTTTTGCTTTTCCTGCAACATCACTATTTGGTGCTTTTTGTTTTCCAACTTCAGGTACAAGTGCAGCATCAAATTGCATTTCTCCATCAATTTTTAAATCTGGTCTTTTTTCTTTAGCTATTTCTGTAGCTTCTGCAACTTTATGTGTATCTTCACTATTTGCAGAACCTTTTGTAGAAAATGAAAGCATTGCAATAATTGGTTCAATTCCAAATTGCTGTGCAGTCTGCGCAGATTCAATTGCAATTTCAGCCATTTCATGAGATTGCAATGTCATATTTATTGCAGTATCGGCAAAAAGATATTTTTCACCATTTGGACCTAACATCAACATTGCTCCACTTACTCTTTTTATTCCTGGTTTTGTTTTTATTATTTGAAGAGCAGGTCTTACAGTATCTCCCGTAGGATGTATTGCACCAGAAACCATTCCGTCTGCTTTACCTGTGTAAACCATCATAGTTCCATAATAATTTGGGTCTTTTAATAAATATTGTCCATCTCTTTTAGTGTTTTTGCCTTTTCTTCTTTCTACAAATGCATCAACCAATTCATCAAAATCTTCTGCATATTCAACATCAATTATTTCAATATCACCTAGTTTTACTCCTTCTTTATCGGCAACTTTTTGAATTTTTCCCATATCACCAAGAAGTATAGGTATTATATATCCATCTTCTTTATGTCTTAATGCAGCTCTTAAAACTCTTGGGTCTTCCCCTTCAGGAAAAACTATTCTTAAATTTTTACCTGAAATATTTTTTTTAATATCTTTAATAATCTGATGTTCTTCTATCATTAATTCCTCCTATTCATCTAAAGCTATTTTAAGGCTTTTTATTTCTTCTGGAGAAGCATTTTCAATCTCTCCGTTTTTTACATCTTTCAAATATACATTTGAAAAATCCCTTCCATATATACTCGTTAGTACTATACCTGTATTTGTTTTATCCAAAAGGCACAAAGAGAAAGATAATTCATTATGCTGATCTTCATAGGCATTATAATGAACGACACCAGTTTTTACAAATGCTGAAATTGATTTTGCGTTATTTGTATTAAAGTCTTCTTCAACTTCTGATATCTTTTTATCTACATTTGAAATAGATTTGTTTAAATTTAAAAGAACTTCTTCTAAATCTAAATCTGGACTCATTCCTCTCAAAAGTCTGTCATATCTTTTTTTCTGCCTTTTTTGTTTATTTCTTAGTGCTATTAATTGAATAAATTCAATAATATTGATTAAAAATAAAAAAGCTAAAATAATATAAATTATGTTATCTTTCATAATCACCTCTTTTTTTAAACAAATATATTTTTATTTCTTTTATATAAATCTTCAGCTTTTTTCCTTATTTCATCCAAATCCACATCAAAATCCTTTATATATTTTGCATTAATTTCAACATTATTAAAGCTTAAAATTATAGCATTGTATATTAAATCATTTCCAATTTTGCCATCGCTTATAGCATTTTTTGTTCCTTGTTTTAAAATTTCATCACATAAATCAAGTGCTTCTAAAAGATAATTAATTGTATCAAGAGGAGGCTTTGTAGCCTCTTTATATCCAAGCTGAATTTTTTCTTTTCTTTCATCTCCTTTTGGAAGTTTTAGGGCTTTTAAAACACTATCAAAGGCATACACATCATCTTCCATTACTTTTTCAAGTTTAATTGAAATATCGTTTAATTTTTTACTTCTCTCTTTTGCAACATCATCAAGTTTTGATAACTCTCCTAACATTAATACAAGATTTATTCCTAAAATACCTGTAAGTGTAACAATTGAACCTCCACCAGGATTTGCTTCTCTTGCTTTTGTCTTGTTAATTAGTTCCTGTACAGTTAAATTTCTAAGCATTTTCTAACCTCTCTAATAAATTTTCTACATCTTCCTTTGAATACATTTCTATTTGTATTTTATATTTGTTCTTATTTTTTATAATGTCAACTTTCGAGCCAACAGCCTGTGTATATCTTTCTTCAACATCTTCTAGTAAAATTTTTTCAAGATTTATATTATCATCTTCATTTTTTTTACTATTTTTAATTTTTCTAGCATTTTCTTCAACATCTCTTACATTCATCTTTTTATTTACAAGATTTTCTACAATTTCTTTCCTTTTATCTTCATCAACTGATAGAAGTGATCTTGCTTGAGATGAAGTTATTCTTCCTGATTCAAGCTCTTTTTTTGAATTCTCATCAAGTTTTAAAAGTCTTAATGAATTAGCAATATAAGATCTACTTTTCCCAACAGCTTTTGCAATTTCTTCCTGTGTGATTTTATATTTTCCAGATAAACTTTCATATGCGTTTGCTTCTTCCAATGCAGAAAGATTTTCTCTTTGAACATTTTCGATTAAAGAAAGTATGTCAAGCTCTTTATCTGTTACATTTTTGACTATGACAGGAACTTCTTTTATACCCGCAAGAATTGATGCTCTATATCTTCTTTCTCCAGCTACAATTATATTTTCTTCACCTTTTTTTGTTATCACAATAGGTTGAAGAAGGCCATATTTTTTTATAGATTCAGAAAGTCCTTTTAAAGATTCTTCATCAAATTCTTTTCTTGGCTGATCAATTCTTGGTTTAATATTTTCTAATTTTTCAAAAACAATGCTATTTTTATCGTTGGTTTTTTCGTAGCTTTGTGGAATTAATGCATTAAGACCTTTCCCAAGACTCTTATTTCTCATTATCTATCTCCATTTTATCATCTTCTTTTAAATTTTCATCTTTATCAAAAAAGTTTAAATCTAACTCATCTTCTTCGTTTTTTATATCAACTTTTCTTTTAAAATTTTTATTATTTTCAATTATTTCATCTGCTAGCCTTTTATATGCAATAGAACCCTTTGCTTTTTTTTCATAATCTAAAATTGATTTGCCAAATCCTGGAGCCTCAGCTAATTTAATATTTCGCGGAATCATTGTTGAAAAAACTTTAGATTTAAAATACGCTTTAACTTCTTCTATAACCTCAATCGAAAGGTTATTTCTCATATCAGTCATAGTAAGAAGAACCCCTTCAATTTCAAGATTTTTATTTAGATTATCTTTAACCATATCATAAGTTTTTATAAGCTGGCCAACGCCTTCTAAAGCATAATATTCACTTTGAATTGGAATTAAAACAGAATCTGAGGCAACGAGAGAATTTATACTTAAAAGTCCTAAAGAAGGTGGACAATCAATTATAATAAAATCATAATCTTTTTCAAATCTTTCTAAAATTTCTTTAAGAATTAATTCCCTATTTTCAAAGCCAACAAGTTCAACTTCAAGGCCTGATAAAAGTGAATTTGAAGGTAGAATATCAAGGTTATTATGTTCCTCACTTTTTATTAAAAAATCTCCATTTTTAAATTCATCTTCTTTTTCATAAAAAAATAGATCATAAATGGTTTTTTCTAAATCATTTTTTTCTATTCCAACACCTGTTGTTGCGTTTGCTTGAGGATCCATATCTACCATAAGAACTTTTTTTTCTTTATCAGATAAAGCTGTAGATAAATTTACCGTTGTAGTTGTCTTTCCAACTCCACCTTTTTGGTTAAAAACACATATTGTCTTCATCATGGTTTTCCTTTCATCATTAACAAAGCATAATCCAATGCTTTTTCTTTAATTTTAAACCTCACTTCATTTCTACTCCCTGATAAATTTTCAAAATAAATATTCTTTTTACCATTATATAAAATTCCTATATATGATTTACCAATATGAGCATATCCTGTAGTTGAAATACATAAATTTGAGTTTGTAAGTTTAAAAAGTCCATCTAACATCTCACTACATGTATTTTTACTGACTGCAGAATATTTAGAAATTGTTTCATGTGAAACATTTAAAATTTTTTCTTTTATTCCATCTGAATATGTTACATAAGATTCTTCAATAACTTCACTTGCACCAGATATATTTATTATGCTAGATGCTATTAGACCTCCTGTTATAGATTCTGCTGTTGAAATTTTTTCATTTCTTTCTTTTAATTTTTTAATTAGTTTATATTCCTTATTATCTCTATCTAAATAATATGTTAATAATTTAAAAAAGTCTTCAACTTCTTTTTTAGTACTTAAAATAAATTCAAATTTATCTTTTGAATTTATTTTTAAAAAAACATCATTTTCTTTTAAAAATAAATTTGTGTTTTCTTTTGGAATATAATTTCTCATTATATCAAAAATATTTATATCTTGTTGAATAAATTTTTTATTTAAAAATTCTTTTTTCTCCATATATTTAATATACTTCTTGTTTCACGTGAAACAAAAAAGAGAGGTACTTTCCTCTCTTTAAATTTTTTTTAATGGATTTTTAAATGCTTTATTTCCACTTCTTGGAAATCCTTTTGGAGACTCTTTGATTTTTTTTACAAAAACTAAGTTTCTACTATTTCCATAAATATTTTTACTGACTATTTTTTCTATTTTCCCTCCCATCTTATTTATTGAAAATTTTGCTTCTTCCATCTCCTCTTTAATGTTTGGACCTTTCATCGCAATAAAAATTCCATTAATTTTTAAAAATGGTATAGAAATTTCAGCTAAAGTAGAAAGATTTGAAACAGCTCGAGTTAATACATAATCAAATTTTTCTTTGTTTTCTATTGCAAAATCTTCAGCTCTTGTATGAATAGCTCTTATATTTTCAAGTTTTAATAACGAAATTGCTTTGTTCATAAAAATCACTTTTTTATTTACTGAATCTATAAGCGTCATATCAAGTGAAGGATTTTCAATTTTAACAACTATTCCAGGAAATCCCGCTCCTGAACCTATATCTAAAACTTTTGAGTCATCTTTAATATATTCACTAACACTAAGGCTATCATATATATGTTTTATTTTTATTTCTTCTGGATTTGTTATTGCCGTCAAATTTATTTTTTTATTTTCATCAATTAAAAAATCACAAAAAATATCAAACTTATTCATTATTTTCCTTTGTTTTTAAATAAATTAATATTACATTAATATCTGCTGGAGAAACCCCTGAAATTCTAGATGCTTGACCTAACGAATCTGGTTTAATTTTATTTAATTTTTCAACAGCTTCAGCTTTTAGCCCATTTATATTACTATAGTCTTCAATGTCTAACTTTTTATTTTCCATCTTTTTAAATCTATCAATATCAGCCATCTGTTTATTAATATATCCTTCATATTTTATAAAAGTTTGAACTGAAAGAGAATGTTGTTTTTTTAAATTTCCTATATTTTCATCAAATATTTTTAAATCATTATATGTTATTTCTGGTCTTTTTAATAAATCATAAAGAGAGTATGCTTTATTTATCTCAGATGAATTAATGCTTAACAGCTTCTCATTAGTTTCATCTGTTGGAGTTAGTACAATATTTTTTAATCTTTCAATTTCATCAAATATTATTTTTTTTCTTTTTAACATTCTTTCATATCTTTCTTTAGATACAAGACCTATTTCATATCCTTTTTGTGTTAATCTAAAATCAGCATTGTCTTGTCTCATTGTTAGTCTGTACTCACATCTTGATGTCATCATTCTATATGGTTCATTTGTACCCTTAGTTACAATGTCATCTATTAAAACTCCTATATAAGAATCTGACCTATCCATTATAAATTCATCTTTTTCATCTATTTTTAATGATGCATTTATTCCTGCAACAAGGCCTTGACCTGCTGCCTCTTCATAACCGCTTGTTCCATTAATCTGCCCTGCAAAATAAAGTCCAGAAATTCTTTTAGATTCTAATGTTCTTTTTAATTCTGTTGAATCTATTAAGTCATATTCTATTCCATAAGCTGGTCGAATAAATTTAGCATCTTCAAGACCAATTATTGTTTTATAAAATTTCTTTTGAATTTCTTGAGGAAGAGTAGATGAACAACCCTGAATATACATCTCATTAGTACTTAATCCTTCAGGCTCAATAAAAACCTGTTGTCTATCATGATCTGGAAATCTTACCATTTTATCTTCAAGTGATGGACAGTATCTTGGTCCTATTCCTTTTACTTTTCCGCTGTATATTGGACTTCTATCTAAATTATCCATTATTATTTTTTTTGTTTCATCAGTTGTATATGTTAAATAGCATTGTGCTTGCTTTAAATTTGAAAAATCTTTATCTTCATTTAAAAAAGAAAAAGGTATTATTTCTTCGTCACCTTTTTGGGCTGTAGTTTTTTCATAATGAATTGTTTTTCCGTCTACTCTAGCTGGTGTTCCTGTTTTAAATCTTCTAATTTCAAATCCTAATTCTTTTAAAGATTCTGAAAGATAAGTTGCGGCAGAAAGTCCATGAGGACCTGAAGTATAAGAAACTTCACCCATTAAAATTTTTCCATTAAGGTAAGTTCCTGTTGCAATTATTATTGCTTTTGCATTAAAAATAGCTCCTTGTTTTGTTTCACATGAAACAATTTTTCCATCTTTTACATTTAATTTTGTTACTTCCTGTTCAAAGATGTCTAAATTATCCTGATTTTCAAGAGTTTTTTTCATTTCTTCATGATATCTTCTTTTATCAGCTTGAACTCTAAGAGAATGTACAGCAGGCCCTTTTGATGTATTTAGCATTCTTGATTGAATAAATGTTTTATCAATATTAATTGCCATTTCACCACCAAGTGCATCAATTTCTCTTACAATATGTCCCTTACCAGTTCCTCCAACATTAGGATTACAAGGCATATCAGCGATTGATTCCA
Source organism: Peptoniphilaceae bacterium (assembly GCA_022769085.1). Classification (GTDB taxonomy): domain Bacteria; phylum Bacillota; class Clostridia; order Tissierellales; family Peptoniphilaceae; genus JALEKO01. Next base: position 36,375 of record JALEKO010000012.1, on the reverse strand, counting down.
TCGTAGTTGTAAGTAGCAAAGTTTTTTTGCCAAGTCTTGATGATGCTAGTGATGCTTCACATCCTGCATGTCCTGCTCCCACAACAATTACATCATATAAATCATCTTCATATAAATAATTTTTATTTTCCAACGCAAAACTCCTTAAATACTTTATCTAATATTTCATCACCAACTGTTTGGCCTGTTATTTCTCCTAAGTGATTATATGCACTTCTTAAATCTACTTCAACAGCATCAATACTAATTCCAGATAAAATATCATTTAATGAAGATGATATTTCATTTAAAGATTCATTAAGTAGCCTTTCGTGTCTTACATTATTAATTACAACATCTTCAGTCATTATTTCTTCTGCATCAAATATTTTAACTATGAAATTTTCTAATGTTTCTATTCCAATATTTTCTTTCATAGATGTTTTTATAACATAATCGTATTTTTTAAATTTTTCTTCATTAAAATTGCTTTCAAGATCTATTTTATTTAAAATAATTATTTTTGGTTTTTCTTCAATTAATTTTAAAATTTTATCATCTTCTTGATCAAATTTTCTTGATGTGTCAAAAACTGCAATTACTAAATCCGAATTTAATAAAAGTTCCTGAGATTTTTTAACACCTATTTTTTCAACTTCATCTTCAGATTCTCTAATTCCTGCAGTGTCATTTATTTTTAATGTAATTCCTCCAATATTTAAATATTCTGTAATGGAATCCCTTGTTGTTCCAGGAATATCTGTAACTATTGCCCTATTTTCTCTTAAAAGTTTATTTAACAGAGAACTTTTACCAACATTTGGTTTTCCTATTATTGTTGTATTTACACCGTTTTTTAAAATTTTTCCTTTATTTGCAGTTTTTACAAGTTTTTTAATTTTAAAATCTGCTTTTTTAATATATTTTATTATTTCATCTTGTGAAATATCTTCTCCGTCTTCTGTAAAATTAATTGAATATTCTATTCTTGAAAGTGCATTTAATATATCTTCTCTAATATCGCTAATAGCTTTCCCAATAGAGCCTTTAAGTTGATTTAAAGCATTCTTTTGAGAAAGATCATTAGTTGAATTAATTATATCTATTACAGCTTCTGCCTGAGAAAGATCAATTCGTCCATTTAAAAAAGCTCTTTTTGTAAATTCACCAGGATCTGCAATTCTACAACCTAAGTCCAAAAGTAAATTAAGAATATTTTTCGTTGAAATCATTGAACCGTGACAATTTATTTCGCAAACATCTTCTCTAGTATAAGTCGAAGGTGCTTTTGAAAAATTAACCATAACTTCATCATATTCTTCATTTTCATATTCAATTACACCATAAATCATTTTTTTATTGTCAATATTTTTATCAATCGGTCTATTTCTTGAAGGCTTAAAAATTTTATTTATAATTTCCAAGCTTTTTTCTCCACTCATTCTAATGATAGAAATTCCTCCAATTCCTATTGGAGTTGAAATCGCGGCGATTGTATCGTACTTCATTTATCCTCCTCATAAAAAAAGACTGAAGAATCCCTTGTTAAAGGAAAACTTACAGCCTTTGACGCTCTAGTCTTCTTTATATTCAATTACTACATATCTTTTTGGTTCATTTCCTTCACTATGAGTAGTTAGATTTTGATATTTCGAAACTTCTGAATGAATAAGTTTTCTAGAATATGCATTCATAGGTTTAAATGAAAAACTTCTTTTACTTTTCAAAACTTTTTTCGCACAAATTGAAGCAAATGAAATTATTTTTTCATCATTTCTTTTTTTATAGTTATTTATATCAAGCGTTATCCTAGGAAAATGTGATGATTTATTTATAGCTTTTCTAAGAAGAATTTCAAGTGCATTTAATGTCTGCCCTTTTTTGCCTATAACAATTCCAACATCTTTTTTATTTACCTTAACATCAAATTTTATGTGATTTTCTTCATCCATATTTCCATAGATTTTTGCATCTACATGCATGTCTTCAAAAATATTTGTTAAAAATTCTTTTGCTCTATAAAATTTTTCAACTTCACTTATATTTTCTTCATCCAAAAGTTCTTCATCTTCAAGAGAAACTTTTTCTTCTGATGTATCTTCAATATTTTCATTATCAGATTCTATTTGTTCTAAATTTTCATTCTTATTATTTTTTAAATCAATTTCATTTTCCAAATCTTTATCATCTTCAAAAACAATTTCATCATCTGAAGCTAATATAGAAAAATCTTCATCTTTTGTTTCTTCAATAAAAGTTGTATCTAAATCATCATGAATTACTTCTGAATCATCTATTGAAAGATCTTCTTGGATATTATCTATATCTCCATCTATCTCTCTTTCAATAAATTCATCTTCATAACTAATTTTTACTACGGCTTCCTTTTTTCCAAAAATACCAAGAACTCCAGTTTTTCCTTCTTCCATTATTTCAACTTCAACTTCATCACGTGATTTTGAAAGCTCTTTAAGACCTAAATCTATTGCTTTTTCAACATTATCTGCTGTTTTTATAATTGATTTTTTCATTATTTTTTATCCTCTAATGGTACATTTTTATTTTCAAAAAAGAAATACATAACAACCCTAAAAATAAGTTCTATTAAAGATGATGCCGTATAATAAAGAGGAAGACCTGCTGGAAGAGATCTGAAAAAGAAGAAATAAACCAAAGGCAAAATCAAAAACATTGTATTCATTGAACCCATTTGTGGGTTATTATTCATAGCAGGGTTCGTCTTCATATTAAAAAGTGAAACTGCAAACTGACTTAAACTTGTAGCTAGTGGAAGACCAAACCATAATGGATCTGATTTCATAAGAGTAGGAACCCAAAAGAAATTTGTACTTATATTTTCCATACTTACATTACTATTAAAAACAAATCTACCAGAATCATTAATAACTCTAAAAAGTGCAATAAGAATTATAAAAGGAATTATCATTGTAATACATGATGAAAATCCAATTTGACTTACTCCTTTTTCTTTATACATTTCTTGAGTTTTCTGCTGTAAAATTAATTGATCATATCCATATTTTTTTTGCAGTTTCTCTACTTCAGGCTGCAATTCCTGCATTTGTCTTTGTGTTTTTTGACTTTTAACTGTTAAAGGTATAGTAATAGCTTTTGTCAAAATAGTCATTAAAATAATTGATATTGCATAAAAAGATATACTTTCAGGTTCACTTGTCAAATTAGCAAGTCCTTCATACATAAATCTCATTATAGTTCCCAAAATATTAGCTAAAAAATTCAATTTTTATTTCCTCCGTCTATTTTAAAGGGTCGTATCCACCCTTTGAAAATGGATTACATCTTAAAATTCTCCACAAACTAAGTCTAAGTGCTTTTAAAAAACCATATTTCATAAATGCCTGTCTTGAATATTCACTACATGTAGGTATATATTTGCACTTTCCTCTTCCAAGTTGCGGAGAAATATATAATTGATAGAATTTAATAATTTTTAAAAAAATTTTATTTAACATAAAAAACTTTCTTCTTTTTAAAAGCTTTTCCAAAGCAATCATCAAAGCTTCTTTTTAATTTTGAAAAATCAAAATCTTTGGTATGATTTTTGGGAATTATAACTACATCAACATTATTTATATTTGAGTAATTAATTCTTACAATTTCTTTAAGTCTTCTTTTAAGCTTATTTCTGATTACTGCTTTACCAACTTTTTTTGAAATGGAAAATCCAAATCTTGGAGAATATTTATTATTCTTCTTTATAAGTATAGTAAAATCTTTGTTATAAAAAGCAAAAGGCTTTTTGTAGACAGATTTAAAATCTCTATTGTCTCTAAGCCTGATTTTTTTTTGCATATTATTTTCTTTCTCTTTAATTTTTAGTAAAAAGAGGACTTAGATTAGCTCATGCCCTCTTCATATACACCTAAGCTGAAAGTACTTTTCTTCCTCTTTTTCTTCTAGCTTTAAGAACACGTCTTCCGCCAGGTGTAGACATTCTTTTCATAAAACCATGATCATTTTTTCTTTTTCTTCTGTTTGGTTGGTAAGTTCTTTTCATTATAACACCCCCTCGTTTTCTAATAAGACTATTTATAATTATAGGTTGAAAATACCATATTGTCAAGATTTAAAACAATTTTTATGAATTTAAAAATAATAATTTATAATAAAAAAATAAAATGTAATTATATTTAATTGTTGATAAAATTATAAATGAAAATAAAATGTTAATTATTTTTGATTTTTTCATTATTATTTTTATTCAAATTAATGATTAATTTTTTTTGAAATTTGCTTAAAACTCAATTTTATATTTTTAAAATTAAAAAATATTATTTTTCGCCAGCACTTTTCCACATTATCCACAATTTTAAAATTGATTTTTTTATAAATAAAAAACTAAAAAGTTTTAAACATTGATAATGTGGAAAAGTTGATAAATCGTTTAAATAAAGGTATTGTTAGTTGTGTATTAAAATTTATTTTAAAAATAATTTTTTTATTTTCCACAAAAAATTAATTTTTAGATGTGGAAAACTATATTATTAAATAAGTTTTTCTTAAAATTTTACGATTATATAAGCATTTATTTTATAAACATAATTGTTTTGCACATTTTATTAAGATTTTGTGGAAAAATCAATTTAAATAGTTAATATAAATATTTCTAAATGCTTTTTAATGTTAATAACTGAAAATGTAGAGGGAGATTATGTACAATTTAAAAAAAATTGAAAATGAATTAAAAAACATTATGAAAACATATATATCAGATGATCTTGCTTATAATATGCGGATAAATCCTTTAGTTGTAATTGCTATTAAAGATAAAACTTTATACATTGATGCACAATTTAAATTTTTATATGATGCAGTTACAAGAGATTATCTTGACCTTCTTAAAATGAGTCTTGATATTATTATTGATAATGAAAATAAAAACTCAAAAATTGTTCTTACATATCCTAAAAAAGAAGATTATCATGATATAATGATGATAGGAAAAACAATTGAAAAAAGTGGTCAAGAAAAATTTGATATACAATCACAAAATCAAAGACCTAGTTTAAATAAAACCTATACATTTGAAAATTTTGTAAAAGGAAAATCAAATGAACTTGCAGTTGCTGCATGTGAAGCTGTAGCAAAGTCAGCATCAAATGAAGAAACTAGAGGAAAAGACTATAACCCTCTATTTATATATGGAGCAAGCGGTCTTGGAAAAACCCATCTGATGCATGCAATAGGACATAGAGTATATGATAATAACCCTGATACATGTGTTTTATATATTTCAAGCGAAAAATTTACAAATGAAATGATTACATCCGTTAGAAATAATAAAAATGAAGAATTCAGACAAAAATATAGATCAGTTGATCTTTTACTTGTAGATGATATCCAGTTTATAGCAAATAAAACAGGTACTCAGGAGGAATTTTTCCATACTTTTGAAGACTTATATAATTCTGGAAAGCAAATAATTATTTCATCAGATAAACCACCAAAAGAAATAAATAAATTAGAAGATAGGCTTGTAAGCCGATTTGGTCGGGGATTAATTGTAGATATACAAAAACCTGATTTTGAAACAAGAGTGGCAATTTTACAAAAAAAACTTCAAAATGAAAATGCAAATGTAACAGATGAAGTAATAGATTATATTGCAACCAATGTAGATAGAAATATAAGAGAACTTGAAGGTGCTCTTTTAAATGTATTAGCACAGGCAAATATAAGAGGGAAAAAAATTGCTGAACTTTCAGATGCAAAGGAAGCTTTGAAATCAATAATTACAGAAAAAAACATTGAAATTACAACAGAACTTATAAAGAAAACAGTAGCAGAAAATTATGATATTACAGTATCAGATCTTGAAGGAAAAAGCAGAAGAAAAGAAATAGTTAATCCAAGACAAATTGCAATGTATATTTCAAGAAGACTAACAAATGACTCTTTAGTAAAAGTAGCCGATCAATTTAATAGAGATCATACAACAATAATGCACAGCTATGATAAAATTGAAACTCAAATAAATGAAGATCCTGAATTTAAAAGAGAAATAGAAAATTTAATACAAAAAATCAAAGGCTAGTTATTCACAAATTGTGGAAAAATATGTGTATAACAATGTTAATAAAGTTATTAACATAAGTGTTGATAAAGTTTTGTTTAAACATGTTTATAAGTAAATAATAACTTTTAAGTTTTTTAACATCTTTTTAACAAAAATAATTGTTGAAATTTTAATAAATAATAGATTTATAAACTTTTATACAATACCTACTACTAATACTACTAAGTATATATTTATTATTAAGGGGAAAAAATGAAAATAAAAATCAAACAAAAAGATCTTTTAAATAGCATAAGTATTTCACAAAAAGCAGTTAGTTCAAAAACAAATATAGAAATTCATGAACTTATATATTTTGAAGCAAAAGATGATAAATTAACTTTATATAGTACTGATGGACAAATTTCTATAGTAACATCATGCATTTGTAGTGTTCTTGAAGAAGGATTCATGGCATTAAATGCAAATATAATTTCAAATATAATAAGAAAATTTCCAAATGATGAAATAAATATAAAAACTGAAAATAATCAGGTTGAAATAGTTTGTCAAAAATCAAGATTTAATTTAGTAGCATATTCATATTATGAAAAAGAAAAACTTCCAGAATTAAAAGGAGAACATATAAATATTGAAAATTTTAATTTAAAACAAGCTGTAACACAAACTGAATTTGCAACTTCAATAGATGAAACAAGATTAGCATTAACTGGAATACTTATGGAATGTAAAGATAATAACATAAATTTTGTAGCTGTAGATGGTTTTAGAGTTGCTAAAAAGAAAATAAAGTCTTTATATCCTAAAAATTTTGAAGATATGAAAGCAGTAATTCCTAAAAGATGTCTTTTGGAAGTTTCTAGGATAATTGAAGATAGTTCAATATGTGAAATATATAAATTTAATAATGATATAGTTTTTAAATCAGAAAGTACAATAATTTATTGTAGATTAATAGATAAAAAATATATAGAATACTCAAATCTTATGGAAGACAATTCTAAACTTTCAGTAATTTGTAACAGGTCTAATTTAGCAAATTCTATTGAAAGAGCATCTTTACTTGCGGATAATACAAAAGCTAATCTTATAAAGTTAGAAATAAAAGATGGTCAAATAAGTATAAAAAGTAATTCTGAACTTGGTGATGTTTTTGAAGAAGTTGAAGCTAAAAAGAGCGGTCATGATTTAAAGATTGCTTTTAATGCAAGATATCTATTAGACGGAGTAAAAGCGATAAACACTAAATATATAAAGCTTAATTTTCAAAGTTCATATACACCATGTCTTATGTATTCATTTAATGAAGAAACAAAAAAAGAAAGTGATGAATACATCTATCTTGCATTACCTGTTAGACTTGCAAATGAATAGGAGAGTAAAATGATAAATTTTAAAGCCGATGGTTTTATAAAACTTAAAGATCTACTTAAAGTTTGTAATTTAACATCATCTGGAGGAGAAGCAAAAAATATTATAAAAAATGGAGAAGTAAAGTTAAATTCTAAAATTTGCATATCTCCTGGTAAAAAACTTTATAATAATGACATAGTCGAATATGGAGAAGAAATAATAAAAATAAATGTGGATTAAAAATATAAATTTAATAAAATTTAGGAATTATTTTTATGAAAGTATAAATTTTGATAAAGATATTAATATATTTATAGGAGATAATGCACAGGGTAAAACTAATTTAATAGAAAGTATATATTTTTTGGCGAATGCAAAAAGCTTTAAAAAAATAAAAGATGTAGATCTTATTACATTTGGTGAAAATGAAATGAGATTAAAAGGTCTAATTCAAAAAAAAAATAGATTTAAAGATGTTGAGATAAAGCTTGTAAATAATAAGAAAGAAATATGTGTAAACAAAATAAAATATACCAAAAATAGAGATTTACAAAATATTTTCAATATAGTAACTTTTACTCCAGAAGATTTGAAAATTGCAAAAGAAGGTCCCTCTTTAAGAAGGGACTTATTTGATGATATAATAATTCAAATTAACCCTATATATAAGAAATTAAAATCTAGTTATTTAAGAATATTAGATAATAGAAATAAATTACTCAAGAAAAGAAGAGATAAGTATTTCAATGAAGAACTTTTAGCAAATGATGAGCAAATTTCAAAAGTAGGATTTGAAATAGAAAAATATAGAAAAAAATATGTAAAAATTGTCGAAAAATATGCATCTAATATTCAAAAAGAATTAACCAATAATAATGAGATATTAGAAATTAAGTATATACCTGATTTAAATGTAGATAGTTTTGAAGAATATAAAAAAATGCTTTTTTCAAATAGAAAAGTAGATTTTGAAAAATTAACAACATCATCTGGAGTTCACAGAGATGATATAAAAATATATATTAACGGAAAAGACATAAGAAATTTTGCAAGTCAGGGTCAACAACGTTCAGTGGTATTAGTTATAAAACTTGCAAGTGTAAAAATGCTTTTTGAATTAAAAAATGAAAAAGCTATAGTATTACTCGATGATGTATTTTCTGAACTTGATGAAAAAAGATCAAAATTTCTGCTTAAAAATTTGAAAGGATTTCAAACAATAATAACTTCAACGGATTTTACTAATATAGAAAAAATGAAAAATACTAAAGTAAGAAGAATAGTGAAAGGTCACCTTGTTTAGGAGAAAGGAAATATATGAGTGAGAACAATTATACTGCAAAAAATATAAGAGTATTAAAAGGGCTTGAAGCAGTACGAATGAGACCTGGAATGTACATAGGATCGACATCAGAACATGGTCTTCATCAGCTTGTTTATGAAGTGGTTGACAATTCAATAGATGAAGCACTTGCAAATAGGGCATCAAAAATACTTGTAGAACTTGATGAAGGGAATATATGTACAGTAACAGATGATGGTTCTGGAATACCTGTAGAAGAGCATCCACAGACACATAAATCAACTTTGGAAACAGTTTTAACAGTACTTCATGCAGGAGGAAAATTTGACAATGATGCTTATCAAATTTCTGGAGGACTTCATGGAGTAGGGGTATCTGTAGTAAATGCATTAAGTGAATACATGATTGCAGAAGTAAAAAGAAATGGTCATGTATATCAAATGAAATTTGAAAGAGGAACTACAGTTTCAGATTTAAAAGTACTTTCAGATATTAATAAAGATGATACTGGTACAAAAATAACATTTAAACCAGATGGTGAAATATTTGACACAGTTGAATTTAAAAGAGAAATCCTTATAAAGAGATTTAGAGAGATGGCTTTTTTAAATAAAGAAGTCAAAATACATTTTATAGATAGAAGAAATCTAGAAAATGAAGAAAATTTTATACCATATGATAATATTTTTTATTATGAAGGTGGAATTAAAGAATTTGTAGAATATTTAAATCAAAATAGAGAATCTCTTTTTCCTGAAGTTATTTATTTTAATGGAATTCAGGAAGACACTCAAGTTGAAATAGCAATGCAGTATACAGATTCATATTCTGAAAATATACACTCATATTGCAATAATATTTTTACAAGCGAAGGTGGAACGCATTTATCTGGTTTTAAATCAGCTTTAACAAGAGCTGTAAATGATTATGCAAGAAAATATTCATTTTTAAAAGAAAAAGAAGAAAATTTAACAGGAGATGATATAAGAGAAGGTCTTACATTAATTCTTTCTGTAAAAATAAAAAATCCGCAGTTTGAAGGACAAACAAAAGCAAAACTAGGAAATAGCGAAGTAAGAGGAGCTGTCGATACATTTGTATATGAAAAAGTAGGAGATTTTTTAGAAGAAAATCCTTCAACTTCGAAAATAATAATTGAAAAATCATTAAGAAGTAGGAAAGCAAGAGAAGCTGCAAGAAGAGCAAGAGATATAACGAGAAAAAGATCAATTCTTGATAATACAACACTTCCTGGAAAACTTGCTGATTCTCAAAGTACTGATATAAATGAAAATGAAATTTTTCTTGTAGAGGGTAATTCAGCTGGAGGTTCTGCAAAACTAGGACGAGATAACAAAACACAAGCTATTCTTCCACTTCGTGGAAAAATTATGAATGTTGAAAAGGCAACACTTGACAGAATTCTTGGTTATGAAGAAATTCAGGCTATGATTACAGCATTTGGAACAGGAATTGGAGAAGATTTTGATATTAAAAAACTTCGTTATGGAAAAATAATAATAATGACAGATGCTGATGTAGATGGAGCTCATATAAGAACACTTCTACTTACATTCTTTTACAGATATATGAGACCTTTGGTTGACCAAGGACATGTATACATTGCACAGCCTCCATTATACAGGCTTGCAATAGGAAAAAATGAAAGATATGTATATGATGATAAAGAAATGGAAAAAGTCACAAAACAACTTCAAGAAGAAAATAAAAGATATAAAGTTTCAAGATACAAAGGACTTGGAGAAATGAATGCGGATCAATTGTGGGAAACTACAATGAATCCAGAACATAGAATTTTGCTTAAAGTTGCTCCTTCAGAGGATGATGTAAGTATTGATCAGACATTTTCTATGCTAATGGGAAATAAAGTTGCACCAAGAAGAGAATTTATTCAGGTAAATGCTAAAAATGTTGAGAATTTAGATGTATAAGAGGTTTAAATGACAGAGATACAAAATGATAATATATACAATGTAGATATAGAACATGAAATGAAAACTTCATACCTGGATTATTCTATGTCGGTAATAATGTCAAGAGCTCTTCCAGATGTAAGAGATGGACTTAAACCCGTTCATAGAAGAATTTTGTATGGAATGTATGGTTTAGGACTTACACCTGATAAAGCTACAAGAAAATCAGCAAGAGTTGTAGGAGAAGTAATGGGAAAATATCATCCTCATGGAGATTCTGCAATTTACGATGCAGTTGTAAGACTTGCACAGGATTTTTCAACAAGATACCCATTAGTACATGGTCAGGGAAACTTTGGTTCTCTTGATGGAGATGGTGCAGCTGCTATGCGTTATACTGAGGTTAAGCTTACAGATCTTGCACTTGAAATGATGAGAGATATAAATAAAGATACTGTTGATTTTATTCCTAATTTTGACGAAAGTGAAAAAGAACCTGTTATACTTCCTTCAAGATTTCCTAATTTGCTTGTAAATGGTTCAAATGGTATCGCAGTAGGTATGAGCACGAATATGCCTCCACATAATTTATCAGAAGTAATTGATGGAGTTATTGAATACATAGATAATCCTGAAATAACTATTGATAAATTAAATAAAATTATAAAAGGACCTGATTTTCCAACGGGTGCAAATATTTTAGGAAAGTCTGGGATTAAAAGAGCATATGAAAGTGGAAGGGGAATTATAAAATTAAGAGCTACTTCAAAAATTGAGCCTTTCAAAAAGAATAGAGAAAGAATTGTTTTTACAGATATACCTTATATGCAGAATAAGGCAAAAATTATAATAAGAATTGCTGATCTTGTAAAAGATAAGAGAATAGAAGGAATAAGTGATGTAAGAGATGAGTCTGATAGAAATGGGCTTAGAATTGTAGTTGAACTTAAAAGAGATGCTAATTCTGAGATAGTTCTTAATAATTTATACAAACATACTCCTTTGGAATCTTCTTTTGGAATAATTAACCTTGCACTGGTAGATGGTGTCCCAAAGATTTTAAATTTAAAAGATCTTATTCATTTTTATGTAGAGCACCAAAAAGAAGTTGTAACAAGAAGAACAAAATATGATTTAGAAAAAGCAAAAGCAAGAAAACACATTGTTGAAGGCCTTCTTATTGCAATAGATAATATCGATGAAATAATAAAAATAATAAGATCAAATTACAGTATTGAAGAGACAAAAAAAGTATTCTACGAAAAATTTGGTTTAACAGATGTTCAAAGTCAAGCAATTCTTGACATGCAATTAAAAAGACTTTCTGGTCTTGAAGAAGATAAACTTAAAGATGAAGAAAAAGATTTGATTGCAAAAATTGAATATTACAACTCAATATTATCTAGCGAAAATAACCTTTTAAATTTAATAAAAGATGAATTAAATGAAATAAAAGAAAATTATTCAGATAAAAGAAGAACACAAATTGTTGCAGATCCTGGTGAATTTGATATTGAAGAACTTGTTGAAAGAGAAGATGTATTAATAACTTTTACGCATTCAGGATATATTAAAAGATCTCCTATTGAAAATTATAAAGTACAAAAAAGAGGCGGAAAAGGAGTTTCTGCAATTGCATCAGGAAAAGAAGACTATGTAGAATCATTAATAACAAGCGATACACATGGAGAACTTTTATTCTTCACAGATCTTGGAAAAGTTTACAAAATAAAGGCTTATGAGATTCCACAAGCTTCAAGAACTGCCAGAGGACAAGCTATTGTAAATATATTAAATCTTTCAAAAGATGAACACGTCGCTGAAATAGTATCATTATCAAAAGTTTCTGATGAAGATCAGTTTGTTATGGCAACTGCCAACGGTACAATAAAGAAAACTAACGCAGAAAATTTCAAAAAAATCAGAACAAATGGAATAATTGCGATAGCACTTAAAGATAATGACAAGTTAATATCTGTAAAACAGATAAGCAAAGAAACTGATCTTATAATTACAACACAAAATGGTATGGCAATAAGATTCTCATCATCAGATGTAAGAACAATGGGAAGACAAGCAAGTGGTGTAAAATCAATCAAATTAAAAGATGACGATAAAGTTATATCTATGGTTTCAGTTGACAATAACGTATACTTACTTTTGGTAACTGAAAATGGAAATGGTAAAAAAACAAGTTTGAACAATTTTAAAGTACAAAAAAGAGGCGGACTTGGAATTAGAGCACATAAAGTTAGCGAAAAATCTGGAAAAATTGTTGCATCAATTGCAGTAAATATTGATGAAGATATCATGCTTGTTTCACTTAGTGGTGATATAATAAGAATTTCAGTAAGAGATGTTTCAACTCAAGGAAGAAATACTAAAGGTGTAAAATTAAAAGATATAGTTTCAGATGAAGATAAAATTGTTTCGGTAACAAAATACTTGGAAGAGGACTAAAATGTTTGAAAAAACACTAATTGAAAAAGATGATACATTAGAAGTTATAATAAAAGGTGATCTTGATGTTTATTCTATAGATTCATTTAAAGACTTTATAAATGATAATATAAAAAATACCAAAAAAAATATATTATTTGATTTTAATGATCTAAACTATATAGATTCAACAGGAATTGGTCAATTTATTAATATTTATAAAATTCAAAATGAAAAAAATAAAAATGTAAAGATAATAAATGCGAAAAGAAATATAAAGAAAATATTTGAGATAACAGATTTATTAAAACTTTTTGGGATGGATGAATAATGGAAGAAATAATTGTAAAAATCCCATCTGATACAAAGTATCTGCAATCTGTAAGATTATTTTCATCTTCTGTAGCATCATCAATGGGTTTTGACGTTGAAAGTGTTGAAGATATAAGAGTTGTAGTTTCAGAAGCGGTTAATTATAAAATATCTGGAGAAGATGTTCTTATAAAATATATAATAGAAGAAAATAAGCTTACTATTGAAGTGTTTGGAAAAGATAGAAAAATGGATGAAAAAATTCTTTCGATAAGAAATGTTATTCTGTCTGAACTTGTTGATTTTGTAGAAATAGGAGATTCTGAAATAAAGCTGGTTAAAAAGGTGTGAAATGTCTGATAAAAGTAGATATATAAAACCTGATAAGGATGAAATAAATAAACAGTTTGAAGAATATTACAAAACAAAAGATCCAAAGCTAAGAGAAAAGCTTATTGAAGAACATATGTATCTTGTTGATATTTTATCAAATAAATACGTAAATAAGGGAATAGAAAAAGATGATTTATATCAAGTAGCATCAGTGGGTTTAATTTATGCAGTTGATAGATTTAATCCTGAAAAAGGATATGCTTTTTCATCATTTGCAACTCCTACAATAATGGGAGAATTAAAAAGATATTTTAGAGATAAAGGTTGGGTAATAAGAGTACCAAGAAGAATACAAAATCTTTATAAAAAAATAAATAATGCCAAAAAGACACTTCCTCAAATATTACAAAGAACACCTACAATTAAAGATATTTCTGATTATTTAGGAGAAGATGAAGAAACAATACTTGAAACAATTGAAGCAAGTAAAGTATATTCTCCGCAAAGCTTAGATAGTGAATTTGAAATTCAAAGAGGGGAAAATAAACTTAATTTATCAGATATAGTTGGCGAAGAAGATAAAAATTTTGAATCCATCGATTTAAATGATATGATAACAAAGTCAATAGATAGACTAAATGATTTAGAAAAAGATATTTTAAATTTAAGGTACTATGAAGGTTGGACTCAGGTAGCAATTGCACAAAAACTTGATATAAGCCAAATGACAGTTTCAAGAATTGAGAAAAAAATCAATCAAAAATTTTCAATAGAATTTAATAAAATCAAATAAAAAATAGTAAAAATCAAAGCAACAAAAAATAATTATGCTTTGATTTTTTTAATTGATGTTTAAAAATTGATATTGTTTTGTAAAAAAAATCATTGAAGTAAATAAAAAAATAATATATAATATTTTATAAATATACAAGGAGGATATAATGGAATATTTGAAACTTATTGGAATATTAATAATAGTTTTAGGATTCATGCTTAAAATGAATACAATGTTTGTAGTTATTCTTGCAGGGTTTGTTACAGCACTTGTTTCAGGAATATCTATTTTTGATTTTTTATCAACTTTAGGTCAAAGTTTTGTAGATAATAGAATAGTAACATTATTTATTATAACTCTTCCTGTAATAGGTTTAAGCGAAATAAATGGTTTAAAACAAAGAGCAGTTGAAATGATAAATAGCAGAAAAAATTTAACAACAAGTAAATTTTTAAGTATCTATTTATTAATAAAAGAAATTGCAGGATTTTTCTCAATAAAACTTGGAGGACATCCAGAACTTGTAAGACCAATTGTTGAACCTATGGCACAGGCATCTTTTGAGGCAAATGAAAAAGAAAGCAATCAAGAAGTTAAAGAAAAAATAAAAGCAAGATCTGCATCAATGGAAAATATAGGAAATTTCTTTGCACAAAATACATTTATGGGAGCAAGTGGAGTTTTGCTTATAGCAGGAACTCTTGATTCACTAGGATATAGTGTAAGTAATGCTGATGTTGCAAAATATTCAATACCCATAGCAATTATTGCATTTGTACTTGGAGTTGTTAAAAATATTTTAGATGATAAAAAATTAAAAAGAATTAATGGAGGGGAATAATGGATGCGATTTTTTCAAAAATTTTGGAGATAATTTATATAGTTATAGGACTTCAATTTTTTTATACTGGATATAAAGTTTTAAGATCAGATGATTCAAATAAAAAAATTACAACCTCTATTTTTTGGTTTTTACTTTCAGCATTATTTATTTTCGGCTCTTATTTACCACCTTTACTTAGTGGGGTAGGTGTTGTAGTTTTAGGAGTACTTAATTTAGGAAATAGTGTAATTAATAAAAATAAAACTGTTGAAAATGAAATTGAAGAAAAAGAAAAATCAAAAAAATATGGAAATTTAATTTTTTTACCAGTTATATTAATGGCACTTATAGCACTTTTAATTGCAAATTTAGTTGAAGGTTCAAGTAAAATAGCACTTGGAATTTCTGCTGCTGTATCTATTCTTATTGCACTTTTAATTACAAAATCAAATCCTAAAGAAGTACTTACTCAGTCTGACAGAATGGTACAACAGGTTGGACCTTTGGGAATACTTCCACAGCTTTTAGCATCTCTTGGAGCAATTTTTACATTAGCAGGAGTTGGAGATGTTATATCAAATATGATTGGAGGATTTATACCTGAAACAAATATACTTGCAGGATGTATTGCTTATTGTTTAGGAATGGTTATCTTTACAATGATAATGGGAAATGCTTTTGCAGCATTTACAGTTATAACAGCAGGAATTGGAGTTCCTTTTGTTTTTGTACAAGGAGCAAATCCTGCAATAGCATCTGCTTTAGCTATGACTGCTGGATATTGTGGAACACTTATGACTCCAATGGCTGGAAATTTCAATATGTTGCCTGCAGTTCTTTTAGAAATGAAAGATGAAAATGGAGTTATAAAAGCACAACTTCCTATAGCTTTAATAATGATAGTAATACATATTCTTCTCATGTATTTTCTTGCATTTTAAATTAAATATTTTTTAAGGTAAAATTATATAAGGAGATGAAAAATGAAAATATTAATTACAGGGTTTGATCCATTTGGTGGAGAAAAAACAAATCCTGCTATAGAATCTGTAAAAAGAATAAGTGAAGATATAGAAAATGCTGAAATTAAAAAATTAGAAATACCAACTGTATTTCATAAAAGTGCACAAGTTTTGGAAGAAGCAATAAAAGATTTTAAACCAGATGCAATTTTATGTGTAGGTCAAGCTGGTGGAAGATATGATATTACAGTTGAAAGAGTTGCAATAAATCAGGATGATGCAAGAATAGAAGATAATGAAGGAAATAAGCCAATTGATATACCTATTAGAAAAGATGGTAAAAATGCTTATTTTGCAACAATTCCAATAAAAAGGATTGTAGAAGAAATAAAAAAAGAAAACATACCTGCATCAGTTTCAAATTCAGCAGGAACATTTGTATGTAATCATATTATGTATCAAGCATTATATCTTTCTGAAAAATATAATATCAAAGAAGCAGGTTTTATACATGTTCCATTTTTACCTGAACAGGTTGTAGATAAACCAAATACTTCATCGATGTCTTTAGAAAATATAGTAAAAGCATTAAATATTGCAGTAAAAACAATTGTAAATTACAATGAAGATATAAAAGTTTCAGGTGGAGCAATTTCTTAAAAATGAAAAATTTTAATTATTAAATCGACAAAAAATATTAATTTTTTGTCGATTTTTTATATTTTAAAACTAATAATAATTGAATTATTTAGCATTTTTTAAAATAATTTCGTAAGGAAATTTAAAAATAAAATGGTACTATTATATAGTCACTTTATACAATATATTGATGTTTTAAAAAATAAATTCTATATATTGTATAGTTTTAGGAGAAAATAATGCAGATAAAAAAAAGAGATGGAAAGATTGTTGAATTTGAAATTACAAAAATAGAAAATGCTATAAGAAAATCATTTAATTCGGTAGGATCTTCAATTAACAAAGAAAAACTATCAAAAATAGCAAATGATATTAAAGAAACTGTGAAGGAAAAATTTCCCCAAACACATATTCCTACAGTTGAAGAAATTCAAGATCTTGTTGAACTTAAATTAATAGATGAAAGATATTATAAAGAAGTAAAATCGTATATTCTTTATAGAGCAAAACATACAATGGATAGAAAAACCGTTGATGATTTTAAAGAATATGTAAAAGATGCAAAATTAATATCCATAATATCTGAATTAAATAAAGAATTTGACAGCCAGAGATATTCTATAGAAGATTTGTTTTTAAAATTTGAATCATTTTTAAAACCAAATATGACTGATGAAGAAATACTTATTTCATTGACAAAAGCTGCAAGCGAACTTACAAATAAAGAAAGTCCAAAATGGGAATTTATTGCTGCAAGATTTATGGATTATGGATTAAATAAAAAAATAGATCTTTGCGAAAATAAATATCAGATATCTGATTTTAAATCAAAAATAAAATTTTTAACCGATAAAAATTTATATGGTCAATATATGCTTGAAAATTATTCTGATGAAGAAATAGATGAGCTTGAAAAATATATTGATTATGATCGTGACAAATTGATGAATTATTCAGGGCTTGATCTTCTTATTAAAAGGTACATTATAAGAACTCATGACGGAGAGCCTTTAGAAAGAATCCAAGAGATGTATATGGGAATAGCAATGCATCTTGCAATACCTGAAAAAAATAAAATTTCCTTTGCAAAAGATTTATATGACTTATTAAGTACACTTAAAGTCACAATGGCAACACCTACAATGAGTAATGCAAGAAAACCATATAATCAGTTATCAAGTTGTTTTATAGATACAGTTGCGGATACATTAAAAGGAATATATAGATCAATAACAAATTTTGCTGAAGTCTCAAAACATGGTGGTGGAATGGGTCTATATTTTGGAAAAGTAAGAGCAAATGGATCTGATATAAGAGGATTTAAAGGCGTTGCAGGTGGAGTCATTAGATGGATAAAACTTGCAAATGACACAGCAGTTGCAGTCGACCAACTAGGAGTAAGACAAGGTTCTGTTGCGGTATATCTTGATATGTGGCATAAAGACATGCCAGAATTTTTAGCACTAAGAACAAATAACGGAGATGACAGAATGAAAGCACATGATGTATTTCCTGCAATTTGCGTTCCAAATCTTTTTTGGAAAATGTGCAGAGACAATCTTGATGGTGACTGGTATATGTTTGATCCCCATGAAATTTTAGTTAAAAAAGGTTATGCACTTGAAGATACTTTTTCTGAAGAATTTGAAAAACATTATTATGATTTAATAGAAGATCCCGAGATTTCAAAAAGAGTAATTCCAATGAAAGATATGGTTAGACTTATAATAAAATCACGGACAGAAACAGGAACACCATTTGTATTTAATAGAGATATAGTAAATGAACAAAATCCGAATAAACACAAAGGTATTATATATTCATCAAATTTATGTACGGAAATTGCACAAAATATGAGTGCATCTGAGACGATTTCTGTAAAAGTTCAAACTGAAGATGGAGATGAAATAATAGTAAATAAAACAAAACCAGGAGATTTTGTTGAATGTAATCTTGCAAGTATAGTTCTTGGAAATGTTGATGTAGATGATAAAGAAGAACTCGAAAAAGTTGTAAGTACAACAGTAAGAGCTTTAGATAATGTAATAGATTTAAATTATTATCCAACGCCATATGCATTTGTAACAAATAAAAAATATAGAGCAATAGGACTTGGTGTTTCAGGTTACCATCACATGCTTGTAAAACATGGAATTAAATGGACAGATGAAGATGAACATTGTAAATTTGCAGATAAAGTTTTTGAAGATATAAACTACTATGCAATAAAAGCTAGTGTAAATATTTCAAAAGAAAAAGGAGCTTACAAATATTTTGAAGGCTCTGACTGGCAAAATGGAAATTATTTTGAAATAAGAAATTATAATTCTAACAGATGGCAAAATCTTAGAAGAGAAGTAAAAGAAAACGGACTAAGAAATGGATATTTAATAGCAATAGCTCCTACAGGATCTACATCAATAATAGCAGGAACAAGCCCAGGAGTTGATCCTATAATGAATAGATACTTTATAGAAGAAAAAAAGGGAGCAATAGAGCCTAGAGTTGCGCCTGGTCTTGATACAAAAACATTTTGGCTTTATGAAAATGCACATGAAATTGACCAAGAAATAACAATAAAAGCTGCAGGAGTAAGACAAAGGCACATTGATCAAGCTCAGTCCATGAATTTATATATTACAAATGACTACACAATGAGGCAGATTTTAAATCTTTATATAAAAGCATATGAAAATGGAGTTAAATCAATTTACTATGTAAGAAGTAAGTCACTTGAAGTTGAAAACTGTGAATTTTGTGAAGCATAAAAACAAATTTAAATTCCGTCATTACTAATATATTAGTAATGATGGAATTTTTTACATACATAATAATTTTTTTATAAATTAAAAATTATTATGAGATGTTATATCTTATATTATTCGATCTTGGAAATTCAGTTTTAAATATTTTTTTCAAAATCTTTTTTGAACTTTGCCAATCTTTTAATTTATATTCTTTATTAAAAAATCCATCTTCTTTTATAACATATTCTGAATTTGTAAAATATATAGTAAAACCTCTATCATTTTTATATGTTCTTATTGAAATTTTTTTATTTTTGTCTAAATCATTTTTTATCTTTGAAATAATTTTATTATTTAATGAAATCATAAATTTTTTAATTATCCTTATATTCTTTATACATCTTTTTAAATTTTAATTTAGTAATCATTATAAAATAACTTATATTTTTATGATATCATTTTTTTATATAAACATAAAATAGTAATTAAATTTAAATAAGCAAAAGTTTTTTTAAAAAAAAAGCAAAAAAACTATTTAAATTTATGAAAAAAACGATATAATGGGAAAGTGATTTCACATATGTGCATTTTATTATGCATATAGAAAACGTTATTTTTATGATATCATTATTTTATAATGATTAAGGTTTTAGATTTCCTAAAAAAATCTAAATATATTTAAAAGGAGGAAAATAGATGAATATAATCGAAAGTGCTGTAAAAATGATAAATACTGTTTTATGGGATTATGTATTGCTTTTTGGCCTTGTATTTCTAGGTGTTTATCTAAGTATAAAATTAAAATTCCCACAATTTAAGAGAGTTTTTATTGCATTTAAAAATTTAATAAAAGGTATAATTAAAAAAGAAGAAGTTCCAGAAGGAAGAATGACACCTTTCCAATCGTTATCAACAGCAATTGCAGCTCAAGTTGGAACAGGAAATATTATAGGAGTTGCAACAGCAATTGCTGCAGGAGGTCCAGGGGCTGCATTTTGGATGATTGTAAGCGCATTTTTTGGAATGTCCACAATTTTTGCTGAAGCTGTTTTAGCACAGAAATATAGAGAATATCATGATGGACAACTTGTAGGAGGACCTGCATATTACATAAAAAATGGACTTAAATCGAAATTTATGGCAAACATTTTCGCAATTTTTTGTGTTATAGCTTTAGGTTTTGTAGGAATAATGGTGCAGTCAAATTCTGTTTCAGTATCTGTAAGTGAATCTTTTAGTATATCTAAGCTTGCAGTAGCAATTGGACTTGCAATTATTGTTGCTTTAATTTTAACAGGAGGAATGAAAAGAATAGCTAAATTTACAGAAATTGTAGTTCCTTTCATGGCATTTGCGTACATAATAGCATCAATAGTACTGATTATAATATTCAGACAAAATTTTGTTAGTGCAATTTCACTTATTTTTATAGGAGCTTTTAAACCACAAGCAATTGCAGGAGGAGCTTTAGGAATAGGAGTTCAGCAGGCAATGCGTTTTGGAGTTGCAAGAGGCCTTTTTTCAAATGAAGCTGGTATGGGATCTACACCTCATTCACATGCAGTTGCAAGTACAGATCATCCTGCAGAACAGGGATTTATAGCAATGATTGGGGTATTTATTTCAACTTTCTTAATTTGCATGTCAACTGTAATGGTATCATTAAGTTCACATTCATACGATCCAAGTGTAAGTGCTGAAGTCATGAGTAAAACCGCTGCACTTATGACACAAAAAGGTTTCTTTTTAACATATGGATCTTTTGGAGAGAAATTTTTATCAGTTTCTTTGTCATTCTTTTCACTCACAACAATAGTTGGTTGGTATTTCTTTGCAGAAGGAAACATAAAAATGCTATTTAATGGAGATAAGAAAGTAATTTCTATTTTCAAAGTTATTGTAATATTTGCATTATTCTACGGTTCTTTCTTAAAAGCTGGTTTTGTATGGCAACTTGCTGACTGTGCAATGGGGCTTATGGCACTTCCAAATATAATTGCATTATTTTTATTGTCAAAACAGGTTAAAGAAATTTTAAATGATTATGACAAGCAGAAAGCAAAAGGTGAAGAACTTCATTATGATTATGAGTTTGAAAAAAATGATTATGAGATTGAAGAATGTGAAAATTCAAAAGAAAATTCTAAAATAGATGAAAAAGCATATAGTTAAAATATATTTATTAAATACATAGTTTAAATAAAAACATAAAAATCCCATAGATCTTATATTTTTAATATTTTATCTATGGGATTAATTATTTCATTTAAATTTAATTGAATTTATTTTCTTTATGAATTCAGATTTTAAAATTTTATCTGTAACATAAAAAACTATTACATTTTTATTTTTTGAAATAAATGCAATTCTATAAAATTTATTATTAAAAGATATTTTAAATTCCTTAGCTTTTTCATTGTCAAAAAAAATATCTTTAATAAGTTTTATTTTTCCAGGAATTAAAATTATCTCATTATATTTTCTTTCCACCTCTTTTAAAAAATCTTTTTTTGAAATTGAATTTTCTTTAAAAAATTTCTCAATATGTTTGTTTTGATCTAAATAAAACATAAATTCTCCTTAAATAGATTATGCTATAAAAAAATAAATTTAAAAATAAATTTTTGATTGGTATTTTTTATATATTTAGGGTATATATATATTTGTAAAAACGAAAAGACATTAGAATTAAAAATAAGGAGATATTATGGATTTAATTAAAGTTGGAGAAAAAGCACCTGATTTTAGACTTGTAGATCAAGATGCAAATCATGTATCATTATCAGATTTTAAAGGAAAAAAAGTTTTGTTAGCTTGGCATCCTTTAGCATTTACATCAGTTTGTACAGATCAGATGAGAGATTTGGAAAATAACTATGATTTCTTTGAAGAACATAATACAGTTGCTTTAGGAATTTCAGTTGATGCATATCCTGCAAAAAAAGTATGGGCAAGCTCAATTGGACTTTCAAAATTAAGAATATTATCTGATTTTAATCCGATTGGAAATATGAGTAAAGCTTATGGAGAATTTAATGAAGAATCTGGAGCAAGTGGAAGAGCTGCAGTTTTAGTTTCTGAAGATGGAGAAGTTTTATGGGCAAAACAATATGAACCTGCTCAAAGACCTGACATTGAAGAAATCAAAAAAATAGTATCTGAAAAATAGAAATAAATTTTACTGAAGAGGTCATATGACCTCTTTTTTTACATTTTTATATCAAATAAACGTATTAAATTTTAAAAATAAATTGCTATAATTTGACATTTTCAAAAAACAAAATATACTAATAAAAATATTTATTTATTTTAATATTTATAATTAATAAGGAGGTATATTATGCAGGCAATTTTAGCTATGACATTCATATTAGTGGTTTTTGCCATAGGTGATGCAGTTTCTGTAAAAACCAAATCTATTATTTCGTCATTATTTGTAGCGGCAATTTTATTTTTAATTGGTTTTTCTATAGGAGTACCACAGGATCTTTTTGCATCATCCACAATGCTTTCAATTGGTGCTGTAATAATTCCGATTTTGCTTGTTCATATGGGAAGTATGATGAACATTGCACAACTAAAAGCTCAATGGAAAACTGTTATTATTGCATTAAGTTCTGTTTTAGGAATAGCTTTTTTTATTTTAGTTTTTGCAAAAATATTCATTGGAAGAGAAGCGGCAATAATTGCAGCTCCGCCAGTTGCTGGAGGAGTTATAGCAGGAATTCAAATGGGAGAGGCTGCAAAATCAATTGGAAGAAATGATCTTGCCACATTTGCAACGTTACTTGTTGTTGCTCAAGGTTTTGTAGGATATCCTATAGCATCTTTTTGTTTAAAAAAAGAAGGACTTAGAGTTATTGAAGAATATAGGAAAAATCCTGATATTAAGATTGTTGAAGAAGAAACAAAAGAAGAGAGTGAAAAGAGAAAATTAATTCCAAAACTTCCAGAAAAGTATCTTGGAGATAATTTATATCTTGCAAAAGCAGCAATAGTTGCATCTATAGCTGTTGTTATTTCGACTTCTGTAAAAAATGCATTAGGATTTAATTTGATTGATCAGAATGTATTATCGTTAATTCTTGGCGTTGTTTTTGCAGCTATTGGATTTTTGGAAGTTGGAATTTTAAGTAAAGCAAATTCTTATGGACTTGCCATAGCATGTCTTATGACTGTAATATATTCAAGCCTTTCAAAAGATACACCTTCTCTTCTTTTAAATATTTTGCCTTCTCTAATAATAGCTCTTTTATTTGGAACTATTGGGGTTTTTGTATTTTCAATAATAGCTGGAAAATTTTTAAAAGAATCGAAATTTATGAGTGTTGCAATAGGAATTTCTGCACTATTTGGTTTTCCTGGAACATTAATAATTTCAAATGAAGTTGCAAGTGCTCTTGCAAAAAACAAAGAAGAAAAACAATTTATTTTATCAAAAATAATGCCGAAAATGCTTGTTTCAGGCTTTATAACCGTATCAATAGCATCAGTTGTACTTGCTGGAATTTTAGCATCGACACTGTAAGGGGGAGAATATGGATTTTGAAAAAATTGTTGAAGAAAATAAAGAATATGTAAAAAATTTAAGAAGAGAATTTCATATGCATCCTGAGCTTTCAGCTCATGAAGTTAATACAACAAAAAGAATTGCAAAAGAGCTTGAAAAATTTGGAATAGATTATGAAATAGCCCCTGAGTGGAACAGTGGAATTTTAGCGACAATAAGTACAAATCCAAATGGAAAAAGAGTAATGCTAAGAGCTGATATTGACGGGCTTAATGTAAAAGAAATGAATGATTTTGATTTTAAATCACAAAATGAAGGTGCAATGCATGCATGCGGTCATGATGGGCACATCGCAATACTTCTTGGAGCAGCTAAAATCTTATCTGAACACAAAGATCTAATAAATGGAACAGTCTATTTAGTTTTTCAACCTGCTGAAGAAATCGGAGAAGGTGCAAAATACATGATTCGTTTTAAAGATTGGTATGAAAAAGTAGATAATGTATTTGGAGGACATGTTTGGGGAGAACTTGATGCAGGAAAAATTTCTGTTGAAGAAGGTCCTAGAATGGCTGCAGGAGATAAATTTACAATTGATGTTATAGGAAAAAGTGGTCATGGTGCAAAACCAGATGAATCAATAGATGCAACGGTTGTTGCAAGTGCAATTGTAATGAATCTTCAAACTCTTGTATCAAGAAAGTACAGCCCATACGATGATTTGGTAGTTACTGTTGGAGAACTTAAATCAGGCAACAGATTTAATATAATTTCTGGAAGTGCACACATGGAAGGAACGGTAAGATATTTTAGTAAAAAAATTGGAGATACAATTGAAGAAAGAATGAATGAAGTTATTGTAAATACAGCAAAAGCATTTGGTGCGGATGCAAAACTAAAATATGAAAAAATAGTTCCACCTACAATAAATGAAAGTAAATCCTCAAAACTTGCTGAAGATACTGTAAAAGAAACTCTTGGAGAGGAACATTTAACAAAATATACAAGAACTACTGGTGGAGAGGATTTTGCATATTATATGCAAAATAAACCTGGTTGTTTTGCATTTGTTGGAATAAAGAATGAAAATAAATTTAAACAATATCCTCATCATAATGAAAGATTTAATATGGATGATGATGTTTTATCTGCAGCAAGTTTGGTATATGCAAAATATGCAATTAATTTTTTAAATAGTGATATTTAAAAATATAAAAATATTTAGCTTTTTAATTAAAATTTTATAAATTAAAATAACCTGCATAAAGTAATTTACACTTGTGCAGGTTTTTTACAGTGAATTTACTTGTTTCAAAAATAGTTTTATAAAAAAATAAAAAATGATTTGTTTTGTCGTTTCGTTTAAAAGTACTTTCTAATTATAAAAAAAATTTGAAATTATTTTTATAATTTTATATAATCAAAATTAACAAAGAGGTGAAAAATGGAAAGCTTAAAAGGTAATTTAATAGTATCCTGTCAGGCTTTAGATGATGAACCATTGCATTCTTCATACATAATGTCTAAAATGGCTCTTGCAGCAAAAGTTGGGGGAGCAAAAGGAATTAGATCTAATTCTGTAGAAGATATTAAAGCTATAAGAGAAGAAGTTTCTTTACCTATTATTGGAATAATAAAAAGAAATTATGATGATGCTGAAATTTATATAACTCCTACAATGAAGGAAGTTGATGAATTAATGCAGGTAAAACCTGAAATTATAGCTTTAGATGCTACAACATCTAAAAGACCAGGCGGAGAAAGTTTAGATGATTTTGTTAAAAAAATAAGAGAAAAATATCCAGAGCAGAAATTAATGGCAGACTGTTCAACTCTTCAAGAGATGATTCATGCTGATGAAATTGGCTTTGATTTTATCGGGACAACGCTTGTAGGATATACTACTCAAAGTAAAAATTTAAAAATTGAAGATAATGATTTTGAACTTATAAGAAATGCACTTTCGAAAATAAAATATCCAATGATTGCTGAAGGAAATATTGACACTCCAAAAAAAGCAAGAAGAGTTTTGGATTTAGGGTGTTTTTCAGTAGTTGTAGGAAGTATTATAACAAGACCTCAACTAATTACAAAAAGATTTGTAGATGAAATAAAAAAATAAATTTTTTATAAAATTGTTTGAAGAATTGTTTCAACCTACGTTATTAAATATTCTGTTTATATTTGCAAACGTTTGGGTAATGTATTTAACAAAGGTCAAAGTAATTTGACGAAAAATAATTGGGAGGTTAGTATGAAAAAACTAAAAGGGACATTAACTTTAATGATGTCTTTAGCTTTTGCATTCGTTTTGACCGCATGCGGTTCTCAAACACAAAATAATAACGATGCAACAAGCAATGCAGCAAGCAACAAACCTGCAGAAGAAGTAAGCTCTGTTGCAACTGCTCCTGCGGGAGATTCAATAAGAGTAGCTTTTGATTTACAGGGAACAACAGGACATAATTTTGATTATGTATGGTGGAATAGAGGAAATATCTATCAAGTTTTGACATTTAGAGGACTTTTTAAAGCAAATCCTGCTTTAACTGAATTTGAGCCAGATTTAGCTGAAAGTTACGAAATGAGTGAAGATGGTCTTGAATATACTTTTAAAATGAAAGATGGCCTTAAATGGTCTGATGGAGAACCTTTAACAGCTGAAGATGTAAAATTTTCACTTAATACAGCTCTTAAAACTTCTTTAATTAACGGAATATATGTAACATCTTTTTCTAAAATAGAAGGAGCTGATGAAGTAAAAGACGGAAAAGCTGACGAATTAACAGGTGTAACTGTTGATGGAAATACAATCAAGTTAAAACTTACACAACCAGTAGGAAATCTTATTGGAATTTTAAGCCAGTTTGCAATTTTACCTGAGCATAGTTTAAAAGATCAAGATCCTTTAAAATTAAATACAGCTGAATTTTGGAAAGCACCAGTTACAAATGGAGTTTTCAAAGTTGATGAAGTAAAAACTGATCAAAGCATAAAATTATCATATAATGAAAATTATGATGGAAAAGAACCACAAATCAAAAATATGGATGTTGTTATGGTTTCAGATTTCTTAACAGCTGCTAAGGGAGGACAAATTGATTATTTCAATACAAAAGTACCTCCTCAAATTGATGAAATGAACGGTCAAGATGGATGGAGCGGATATCCAGTAGACACATTATTCTATTATTATTTAATAATGAATATAGAAGGTGTTGATGGTAACGTAAATGAAAACCATACTTTTGAAGATCCTAAAGTAAGAGAAGCTTTCATGTATGCAATTGATAGAAAATCTTTAGCTGAAAGTTTATATCCAGGTCTTGCAAATGTTATTAATTCTGGTGTTCCTGAAAGTGATGAGAAAAATTACAATTCAGAAAATGAAACATATGAATTTAATCCTGATAAAGCTAAAAAACTTCTTGAAGAAGCAAAATTTGATTTTTCAAAAACTTATAAATTCAGATATTACATGGCAGATCAAACATCTGTAGATTTATACAATGCAATAGCAGCACAACTTGGACAAATTGGAGTTCAGGTTGAAGTACAAGCATTCAGCGGAGATGCAACAAGTGAAATTTCTCAAATAAGAGATTATGATTTTGTACTTAAAGGACTTTCAGCCTTTGGTTATGAAGAATGGTACGGAGAATATTCAACTTCAAATGCAACATTCCCTAATATAATCGGAAACCAGGGTGAAGCTTTTGCAGATGATTATGACAAACTTCTAAAAGAATCTGATGTTGAAAAGAGAAGTGAAATATTAAAGAGCTTGCAAAAAACAGAGCAAGAACAACTTTTAAAACTTCCTTTATTCACACTTAAAAATGTAATCTTTGTAAATACAAAGAATATAAATGTTGGAAAAGATGCTCAGTTCGGAAATCCACGGTATGCATATGACCTGCATTTTGAGGATTGGACTTTGAATAAATAATAAATACAAGATATCCTCGAAATATTTCGAGGATATCTTGATATATAAATTAAAAAGTAGAGAAAGGAAGATGTATGTTTAAATACATAATGAGAAAATTACTAATGATGATACCGATGTTATTAGTAATATCGATACTTATATTCTCAGCATTACAATTAATGCCAGTTGATCCTATAAATTACATGATCTCTCCTGATGCTATGAATAATACAGCAAATATTGAAGCGTTAAGACATGATTTAGGTCTTGATAAACCTATTCCAATTCAATATATTGACTGGATTTCTGGAATTTTACATGGAGATTTCGGATATAGCATTCTTTCTGGTGAGGCAATCTCAAATATATTAGCTCAAAGATTTCCAGCTACAATTCAACTTGCACTTGTATCTTTAGTAATTTCATCTGTTTTGGGAATTGTTCTTGGAATAATTGCTGCAGTTCATCAAAATGGAATAGTTGATTATATTACAAGAATTATTGCGGTTGTAGGTCAGTCAATACCAGAATTTGTTTTTGCTATGGTTCTTATGGTTATTTTTGTATTCAAATTAGCGTGGTTTCCTCCTGGTGGAAGAGCACCATTTGGAAATGGAGCAATGGCAAACATAAAGCCTATAATTCTTCCGGCTTTTGCACTATCGATTGGACTTATATCTACAGTCTTCAGGTACACAAGAAATTCAATGCTTGATGTAATGGGAAAAGAGTACATAAAAACAGCAAGAAGTAAGGGAATTGCAGAATGGAAAGTGTATTTAAAACATGCTTTCAGAAATGCACTTGGGCCTGTACTTGTAACGATAATGCTTAGAATACCAGCTTTAATTGGAGGATCTGTAGTAATTGAAACTATTTTCAATTGGCCAGGAATTGGTAGCCAGTTAATGAGTGGTGTTTCAAGCTCAGATTACCCTGTAATAATGATGATTACACTTGTTCTTGCAACAGTGCTTCTTGTAGCATCATTCCTTATAGATGTTATTTCAGCACTTCTTGATCCAAGAATTAGATTGGAGTGATTTTATGAGTGAAAATAAAATAAAAAAATCTTCAATGGCAAAAAGAAGCTTAAAAAAATTTACTGCAAATAAGCTTGCTATGTTTGGACTTATTGTAGTTGTTATATATATTTTCTTAAGCATTTTTGCGCCGTTTATAACAAGCTATGATCCTAATTTAACAGACCTTTCATCCATGAATAAACTTCCTGGTGGTGAACATATTTTAGGTACTGATTCTCTTGGAAGAGATTTGTTTACAAGACTTGTATATGGTGGAAGAATTTCTATAATGATAGGAATATTTTCTGCAATTTTAACATCTGTAATAGGTACATGTTTAGGACTAATTGCAGGATATTTTGGAGGTAAAATAGATTCATTACTTGTAAGAATATCAGAAATATTAATGGCTTTTCCAATGACAATTTTGGTAATGCTTCTTGCAACAATTGTAGGTGCAGGAGTAAAAAACCTTATATTAATATTTTGTTTTGTAGGTTGGATGACAGTTTTTCGTATAGTTAGAAATGAAGTAATGAGAATAAGAGAAGAAACATATGTAGATGTTTCAAAAGCATTTGGAGCACCATCAGCAAGCATAATGTTTAAGGATATACTTCCAAATACATTATCACCTATAATAGTTGCAACAACAATAAATGTAGCTTTCTTTATTCTTCAAGAGACAGTTCTTTCATTTTTAGGATTAGGAGTTCCGACAAATGTTGCAACATGGGGAACTATTATAAATGCAGCTAAAAGTATTACTGTAATACAAAATCAGTGGTGGTTATGGGTAATTCCTGGAGCATGTATTTCAATTTTTGTTATGAGCATAAACTTTCTGGGAGATGGTCTTAGAGATGTTTTGGATCCGAGAGTGTAGGTGATTTTGTGGAAAAAGATATAGTATTTAAAGTAAGAAATTTACACACAAATTTTAAAGTTGGATCTTATGAAAATAAAATAATAAAAGGTGTAAGCTTTGATGTTTATAAAGGTCATATACTTGCAATAGTTGGAGAAAGCGGAAGTGGAAAATCTGTAACTGTAAATTCTGCAGTGAACTTACTTCCAAATAATGGAAAAGTAACTGAAGGAAGTGCAATTTTAAAAACAGAAAATGGAGAATTTGATTTAATAAAAATGAAACCTTTTGGGAAAGAGATGAGAAAAATCAGGGGAAAAGAAATAGGAATGATATTTCAGGATCCTATGAGCTCATTAAATCCAGTTTATACAATAGGTGATCAAATTATAGAAAATATTAGAGAACATAATAAAGTTTCTAAAAAAGAAGCAAAAGAAAGAGCTATTGAAATTTTAAAAAAACTTGCAATTCCATCTCCTGAAAAGCGTATTGATGAATATCCACATGAATTTTCAGGTGGAATGAAGCAGAGAGTAATGATTGCAATTGCAATGGTAAATGATCCAAATCTTCTTATTTCAGATGAAGCTACAACAGCTTTGGATGTTACAATACAAGCTCAGATAATGGACTTAATGAAAGAAATAAGAGATAGAGACAATAAGTCTATAATTTTAATTACTCATAATATGGGTCTTGTAGCTGAAAATGCCGATGATGTATGTGTAATGTACATGGGAAGAATTATGGAATATGCTCCAATAAAAAATATATTTGAGCATCCTCTACATCCTTATACAGAAGCACTTCTTCGTTCTGTACCAGTTCCTGGAATGAGTAAAGATAAAAAACTTGAAACAATACCAGGTTCTACTCCAGATCCAAAAGATTATGTAAAGGGATGCGAATTTTTTGACAGATGTCCTTATCACAAAGAAAAATGTAAAGATGATATACCTTATTACGATATGGGAAATAATCATAAAGTAAGATGCGTACTTGTAGAAGATCGTGCGAAAGGGGTTGTTCATGAGTGAGTATATATATGAAGTAAAAAATATAAAAAAATATTTCCCTATAATGGAAGGTTTCATAAAAAAAAGAAAAGTAAACGATGTTAAAGCTGTTGACGATGTTTCTTTCAATGTAAAAAGAGGTGAAACAATTGGAATTGTAGGTGAAAGTGGATGTGGTAAATCTACACTTGCAAAAAACCTCATGATGATTCAAAAACCAACAGGTGGAGTTGTTGAATTTCAAACAGAAGATGGAATGAAAGATATAACCAAATTTTCTAAAAAAGAATTATTTGATTTTAGAAGACAAGTTCAAATGGTATTTCAGGACCCTTATTCAGCTTTAAATCCAATGAAAAAAATAATAGATTCATTTAACGAGCCTTTAAAACTTCATGGAATAAGTGATGAAGAAGGAAGATTGAATATAATGGAAGATATGATGAAACTTGTAAATCTTCAGCCAGAATACCTTTATAGATATCCAAATGAGTTTTCTGGAGGTCAAAGACAGAGGATTTGTATTGCAAGAGCTCTTTTAGTAAAACCTGAAGTGCTTGTTTTAGATGAACCAGTTTCAGCACTTGATGTTTCAATTCAGGCTCAGGTTTTAAATATTCTTCTTGAAATTCAGAAAAAAATGAGTTTAACTTACCTTTTTATAGCACATGATCTTTCCATAGTTGAATATGTTTCTGATAAAATTATAGTAATGTATTTAGGTCAAATTATGGAAATAGCAAAAGCCACAGATTTATATAAAAATCCAGTTCATCCATATACTCAGGCTTTAGTATCTGCAATTCCACTCCCTACAGTAGAAAAAAAGAGCAAAAGGATTATACTAGAAGGAGACGTTCCAAGTCCTATAAATAAGCCTAGTGGTTGTCCTTTCCATACAAGATGTAAATATTGCATGGAAAAATGTAAAAAAGAAAAACCACAACTTTTAGAAATTGAAGATAGCCATAGTGTAGCATGCTGGCTAAATAACAAATAAATATTGTTTAAAAATTTGTAATTTATTTATATAAGGAGAATTAAATGAATACATCATTAGAAAAATTTGAAGGAGTAATCCCTGCTTTTTATGCTTGTTATGATGAAGATGGAAATATAAGCCCACAGAGAATAAAAGATCTTACAAACTATTACATAAAAAAGAAAGTAAAAGGTCTTTATGTAAATGGATCAAGCGGTGAGTGTATATATTTAAATGTTCAAGAAAGAAAACTTGTTTTAGAAAACGTAATGGAAGTTGCAAGGGGAAAACTTACGGTAATTTGTCATGTAGCATGTAATAGTACAAGAGAAAGTATGGAACTTGCTGCACATGCACAAAGCCTTGGAGTCGATGCTATAGCTGCAATACCACCTATTTATTTTAAACTTCCTGTATGGGGAATAGTTGACTATTGGAATGATATTAGTAAAGCTGCAAATGATACGCCATTTGTTATTTATAATATTCCACAACTTGCAGGAGTTGCTTTAACCCCTGAAATTTATAAAGAAATGATGAAAAATCCAAATGTTATAGGGATAAAAAATTCTTCTATGACAGTATATGATATACAAATTTTCTCAGAAATGGGAGGAGATGGAAGAATAGTATTTAATGGTCCTGATGAACAGTTTTTAGCAGGAAGACTTATGGGTGCTGGTGCTGGAATAGGTGGAACATATGGTGCAATGGTTGAGCTTTATCTTAAATTAAACGAACTAATTAAAGAAAATAGACTTGAAGATGCAAAAGCTCTTCAATTTGATATAAACAGATGTATCGCAAAACTTTTAGGATTCCATGCAAATATGTATGCTGTAATAAAAGAAGTATTAAGAATAAATGAAGGAATAGATGTTGGCTCCGTAAGAAGCCCACTTACAGCTTTAAAAGGCGAAGAAAAAGAAAAAGTAAAAGAAGTTGCAGAATTTATTCAAAATACAATAAACAAATATTTATAATTTAATTTTGTAAATATTGGGGGTGATAAAAATGTATGATCAAATGAGCTTGCAGGAGATGAAAACCTACAAAGGTGCAGATCCGATACCTGAAGATTTTGATAAATTTCGGGAAGATGAAATTAAAAATTGTAACACCAATGAATATAAGTTAATAAAAAAAGATTACAATATAAAAAATGCAGACTGTTATGAACTAATTTTTAGAGATGATGATGGTTCTGAAATATATTCAAAATGTATGTTTCCAAAAAATAAGAAGAAGTCGGCAACAGTTTTCTATTTTCATGGTTATCAGAATCAGTCTCCTGCACGGACTTATGCAATGAAATATCCTATGAATGACTTTGGGATAGTTATGATGGATGTAAGAGGTCAATGTGGAAAATCGACTGATATGGGAAAATATTCAGGAATAACAGCTAAAGGTCATGTAATAAGAGGACTTGAAGATGGAAGAGAAAATTTATTTTATACAAAAATATATAAAGACGTCTTTAGATTAATAGAAATAGTTTCAAAACTTGAATTTGTAGATGAAAATATGCTTTTTACTCAAGGTGGAAGTCAGGGAGGAGCACTTGCACTTGTTGGAAGTGCTCTTAATAAAAAAATAAAAAAAACAGTTGTTCAATATCCATGGCTTGGAGATTTAAAACGTCTACTTTTATGGCAAAGCCATGAAGAACCTTATGACGAGTTATATAGATATTTTAAATATAAAGATCCATTCCACATTACAGAAGAAAAAGTAATGAAAACATTGGCTTATATTGATGTAAAAAACTTTTCACATTTAATAAAATCTGATGTTACTATGATAACAGGTCTTGAAGATATAGTTTGTTTTCCATCAACCCAATATGCAATATATAATAGACTTGAATGTGAAAAAGAAATATATCACCTTCCAGAGTATGGTCATGAAACTATGAATGTTTATGTTGAAGATTTTATGTTTAATAAACTTACAGGATCAACAATAGAATTATTATAAAAAAACATCGGGTAAAAAGATGCAAAAAAATGTAATACCGCTTATAGAAGGAAATTATTCCAATTTAACAGATACCGAAAAAGAGATAGCTAATTATTTTATATCAAATACAGATATTGACTTTTCAGCAAAGGAAGTTTCAAATAAAATACATGTTTCAGTTTCAGCTCTAACAAGATTTGCAAAAAAATGTGGATTTTCAGGATACAGAGAATTTATATATGAATATGAAATGACACATAAGAAAATAAAGTCTGTTTCAGGTGAAATAACAAAAAGAGTTTTAAATGATTATGAAGAACTTCTTAATAAAACATATTCTCTTGTAGATGAAAAGAAATTAAAACATGCAACGCAATTATTAAATACATCAAAAATAATATATATTTATGGAAAAGGCTCAAGTGGGCTTGTAGCCGACGAAATGAAATTAAGATTTATGAGGCTTGGAATAAACTGTGATTCAATAAGTGATGAAGACATAATGAAAATGAATAATGCTCTTCTTAATGAAACTACACTTGTAATAGGAATAAGTGTATCTGGAAAGAAAAAAGCAACTGTAAATTCATTAAAAAGAGCAAAAGAAAGAAATTCTAAAACCATACTAATAACCGCAAATCAAGATCCTTACTTTTTGGAATTTTGCGATGAAGTAATAAATATAGCGGTTAAAGAAAATTTAAGTAATGGAAATATAATATCTCCACAATTTCCAGTTTTGGTAATGGTGGATATATTTTATGCATACTTACTGAAATCAAATGAAATGAGAAAAAGAATATTTAACGACACACTTTATGAGTTGGAGATAAGAAATGAGAATTCTGGCAATTGATATAGGCGGAACTACAATAAAAAGTGATGTATATGATGAAAACTTAAAATCATATAATGAGTTTAAAGAATTAAAAACTATTGCTAATGAAAAAGAAAATCTAATACTTGAAACAGTTGTAAAACTTATAGATGAGAAAGAAAATATCGATGCAGTTGCAATTGCATCTGCAGGAGTATGCGATAGTGAAAAAGGAGAGATAATATATTCAGGTGATACAATACCTGGTTATATAGGAACAAATTTTTATAATGCTATAAATAAACCTTGCATACTTGAAAATGATGTAAATGCAGCAGCTTATGGAGAACTTGCAAAAGGAAATGCAACTGAAAACTCATTTGTATTAACAGTTGGAACGGGAATTGGTGGTGCAGTTATAACAAATGGAGAAATACTACATGGTAAAAATTTCTCTGCAGGAGAAATAGGATATATAAAAGTAAATGGTAAAGACTGGCAACACTTAGCAAGTGCAGATGCTCTTTCAAAAAAATATAAAAAAGAAAAAAATCTAGAATATGCAGATGGAAAAATATTATTTGAAAATTATGAAAAAAAAGAAAAAGAAGCAATAAAAATAATAGATGAGTTTGCAGAAGATTTTGCAAGTGGACTTACTTATGTATCATATATTTTAAATCCTAATACAATAGTAATAGGTGGAGGAATAATGGCAAGAAGTGAGATACTAATTCCTAAAATAAAAAAAGAATTAGAAAAAAAGATGTATTCAAAACTTTTTATGCCAGATGTATTACCTGCAAAATTAGGAAATGATGCACAAAGAATAGGTGCAACATATCTTATGATAAAAAAATTAAAAATAAATAAAAAATTTTAAAATTTAAAGAAAAAAAGATGTGAAAATAAAAGATCACATCTTTTTTTATAATTATGAGATTTATATAAAATAAAAATAATTAATAAAAAATATTATTGCTAACTTACAAAATCAGTATTAATTTCTATCGCACTTTTGGTAATTCTTTATGGAATAATTTAATATCAGACAAAAAAATAAAAAAGTTACAGAATATAATTTTAATTAACAAGTAAAAAATGATGTATATAAGTAAAACTGAATACATCATTTTTTTAAAAATAAAATTTGACAAAACTAAAAATAGAACGTATTATTAAAAAGCATTGTAAATTTTAAAAATCATATTTGACATAATAAAATTTACAGAGTATTATACAAAAGTTACTACTGAAGAAAAAAAGCGTAAAAATAAAAAAAATCAAAAAAATTGATAAAAAAATTTGACAAGCTAAAAATTAAGTAGTACACTATTAAAAGTCAGTTCGAAAGAACTGCAAAGAACCTCAAAAATTATATAAATAATAACCAAAGTGAATTACTTTGAGAAAACCATCTATCTGATTTTATGATTTTCGGTCAGGTAGATTAAATGAAGAAAGTCAGAATCAAACAAACTAAAATTGAGAGTTTGATCCTGGCTCAGGATTAACGCTGGCGGCGTGCATAACACATGCAAGTCGAACGATGAAGTTAGTATGAATTCTTCGGAAGGAATATTAATGGATTAGTGGCGAACGGG